>JAKOVF010000266.1 GCA_029782225.1 Chloroflexota bacterium
TATTCACCAGCAAGTTCCTGGTTGGCCTGTTGATAGGTCTGGGGATCCATGTAAGTGGAATGTTTGTCCCCGAGCGCCTGCATCATGCCGGAGATTGCGCCGCGCATCAAAGCGACATCGTCCACTGGCTGGTCCACATAATTCTGATGGACTAGATTCCAGGCTTCCCAGAATGGAGCGAAAAGCGTCTGGTAATCAGCAGGCGTCGAAGTCGCCTGACCAGGCGATGTCGTTGGAATTGTGGGCGAGGGGCCCTGCCCCGAGGGAGCAAGACTCAATCCACCGAATGATGAAAAATGTCCCGTAACGAATCCACCTGCAAATGAACCAACTGCGATGATCCCCACGACCAGGAGTGTCAGAATGACTTTTAAAGCGTTACTCACAATAGCCTCCAGTATTTTCTCTGAACATGGGGTGACGATACCATGCAGGGATTAAAGATTGCTGAATTATTTGTACGAGTTGCGTAAGAGCGAAATATCGCGCAGCACGGCTGCAGCGGCATTATATTTACTCAGAGTCCCCGGTTTGTTCTTTCTTACCCTTTTCCAGTTCTTCCACCTTGCGCCGCAATTCATCCATCGAGTTGTCCTTTGGCTTGGTGGCCGTGTGAATGGACTTCCCCAGGATTTCCAAAAAACCCTTTTGGTCCGAGCGCGCAGCCCCGCGCGCAATGGCATACATTACGAAGTTCGCGAGCAGGATCATGAGGATAAAGATCACCGCGCCGAGCACGGCATGATTGGATTCCATTATTCAAGCCTTTCCAAAATCCCCGGTAGTTCACTCCAATTAAAGAAACTGGCGTTTGCATCGTCATCCCTGAGTTCGGCTCCATAAAGAATACTGGCCATGCCGGCTGTACGAGCGGCGCGCGTGGTGCGGGTCAGGTCATCAATCATGATGCAGCGCGCCGGGTCGGTTTCACCCGCGGCCTTCATGGCAATCTGAAAGGATTCGGGCATGGGCTTACAAAAAGGCGCAACCGCGTTCACATCCACAATGGCATCGAAGAGATCGTCCAGTTGGAGCGCGTGGAGGACTCTGTGGGCGTGGGGGATGTCCGCGTTGGTAAAGATCAGCCTGCGGGTCGGCAGAGAGGCAATGACCGAGCGTTGGACCGGGTCGGGGGTCAGGTAATTCCCAAGGGGCAGGTCATGCACATAGGCCAGAAAATCATCCACATTGACCGGGTGATTCGCCTGGAGGCCGCGCAGCGTCGTTCCATACTGCATGAAATATTTCTCGCGCAGGCGCGGGATGTCGGCCTCTGCAAAGCCCATGCGTTCAAGCATGTACTGATTCATGCGCGATTTGATGGCGTCCCACAGGCCCGCACAGGAAGGATACAGAGTATCGTCGAGGTCGAAGAAGATGGTTGTAAAACGCACAGGGCGATTATACCCAGGGCGGTCACAAATTGCGCTTTTCCCATGTTAGAAAGCGCAACTTTTGACCGTGGGCATTATATACCGTCTTTCACTGGCGCAGGTATTGGTCAAAGAACTCGTACATGCGGGGGATCATATCATCCAGGTAGCGGCTGACGAAGCTGTGTGCGCCGCCATCGTAGAAGATGCAATCCGGGTTTTTCCCAAGTTCAGACAGCAGATCGCAGGTTTCCACTGTCCAGTTGACCGGCACAAGGGCATCTTCTGTGCCATGGAAGATCAGCAGAGGCGAGCTGATGGAAGAATAATAATAGGAAGGAGAAATACGAGTCAGGTCCGCCTCAGGCACACTTGCTTCCCCGTTGAATTGGGGATCCTGACCATCTGCCAGATCGGCAAACAGAACCCGGTCCTTCGACTCATCCCCACTGATGGGAGAATAAAGCATGGCTGCGTCCACATCGCTGGTCACAGTAAGCACTCGCAGCGCAACTCCGCCGCCCATGCTATAACCCCACAGGCCGATTCGCTCCGAATCAACTTTCTCGAGCGGACCCAACTGCCCGGCCTGCGTTTTGACCAGGGCGATCAAGTTAAGCACATCGATGGCCATACCAACGCGGAACCGGTTATCTCCCAAATCCGAAGGCGCATAATTTCGCATGGCCGGACGAAGTACGAAATAGCCAGCTCCGGCAAATCCATCATCAGTATCTAATGCCTCATTAAAAAGGTTGTAGTTGACCGGCCAGTCATAGCCATGCAGAAGAATGATCACCGGAAATGGGCCGTCACCAACAGGCAGGCTTACGATGGCATAGATATTGAGCCCATCGCTCGTGTAACGGACTGCGTAGCGGGTGAACGAGCCAAAGTCTCCCATCGGTTGTACCATCTCCAGGCTGCCTCCACCATAAGGCCTGGCACGTAGATAATCAATCGTATACGTCAGGTAAGGATCAGGCGTCGCGCTGGGCGTGCGTGTGAGTGTTGGTGAAGGCGTGAGCGTAGGGAAAGGGGTATCCGTTACGGTGGGCGAAGGCGTCAATGTGGAAGTCAGCGTAGGGGAAGGTGCACTAAATGGCAAGGGAATCGATTTCCCCAGCATACAACTGAGGCTCAAGAACAAGGCTGCGATGACCGCCAACAATTTTTTCATTGCCGGTAATTATATCGGCGGACGGTTATATCATGCCTACGGGTATAATCATTCCATGCCTATCCGTCTTTTATCGTCTGAAGTTGCATCGCAAATTGCCGCAGGCGAGGTTGTGGAGCGGCCTGCATCGGTCGTGAAGGAGCTTTTGGAAAACGCACTGGATGCAAAAGCCCGGACCGTGACGATCTCGATTGCAGATGCCGGACGGACTCTGGTCGAAGTGGCGGACGATGGCTTTGGAGTTCCCGCGGACGAACTGGAGCTCGCCGCCTCGCGTCACGCGACCTCGAAGCTGGTCCAGTCCGAGGACCTGTTCCACATCTCGACCCTGGGCTTCCGCGGCGAAGCGCTGGCTTCGATTGGCTCCGTTTCAAGAATGACATTGACCTCGCGTATAGCATCTGCGGCGGAAGGCGCGCGGCTCAAAGTAGAAGGTGGGGTCGCGGGAAAGGCAGAGAAGGTTGGCGCGCCCGTTGGAACTGTCGTACGCGTGGAAGATTTGTTTTACAACGTGCCCGCCCGTTTGAAATTTCTGAAAACGGATGCAACCGAGCGGCGCGCAATCGACGCGATGGTCACGCGCTATGCACTAGCGTATGCAAATGTCCGCTTCAAACTGGCCGAGGGAAAGCAGATATCCCTGCAAACTGCCGGAGATGGCGACCGGCGCGCGATCCTTGCCGCGCTGTATGGCGTGGATACGGCAAAGCAAATGCTCGAAGTGGAAGCCGGCGAGGAAGGGCTGTCTCTCTCCGGTTTCATCAGCCCGGTCTCATTGACACGTTCCAATCGAAGAGAAATCACCTTCTTTATCAATGGCCGCTGGGTACAGGACACGCCGCTCATCTCTGCGCTATTGCAAGCCTATCACACGCTGCTGATGGTCGGACGATATCCGTTGACCGTTTTATTCCTCACCGTCGCGCCCGAAGACGTGGATGTGAATGTGCATCCTACCAAAGCTGAGGTTCGGTTCAGGCAGCAGGACCGAGTCTTCAGTTTTGTGCAGCGCTCGGTACGAAAGGCTCTGCTGGCTTATACCCCCGTTCCTTCCGTCTCACCGCAATTATGGGGTAATCGCCCGGTCCCAGTGGAAAGAAGGGAAGCAGGCATTGACTGGACGATTGCACATGATGAGCAGTTATCAGTGAGTAGTGAACAGTCATCAGTAGCCAGTAATGAGATGGCCGGCGTCGACTCGTCACTCGTCACTCGTCACTCAGATACCCTCGGGGTTGTTCCCCTGCTCCGCCTCATCGGCCAGATCGGCGCAGCCTACCTTGTAGCCGAGGGACCGGACGGATTGTATCTGATCGATCAGCACGCAGCCCATGAACGGGTCTTATTCGAGAAGTTAATGGCCCAGCATGATTCAATGAGGATTCCCTCGCAGGCATTGCTGAGTCCGGCGGTCGTCACATTGCCGCCCTCTTCGGCGAAGATGCTGACATCCCAATTACCTTTCCTGAATCATTTTGGCTTTGAAGTGGAAGAATTTGGGTCCAACACTTTTCAAGTACGTGCTATGCCGGTCCTGTTCACAGGCGGGGAACCGGAGACCGCGTTGCGTGCATTGGTTGAAGATTTCGAAGAGGACGAGGCACCGCTCCAGGCTGAAGTCGAGGCCAGGCTCGCGGCGCGTGTCTGCAAACGGCTGGCTGTCAAAGCGGGACAGGTACTATCGAATGAAGAACAGCGCGCCCTGCTGGCCGACCTGGAAGCCTGTCAATCGCCGCGCACCTGTCCGCATGGCAGACCAACGATGATCCATCTCTCGGTGGATATGCTCGAACGTCAATTTGGGAGACGCGGGGCAAGATAAGTTTGATCTCGCAGCAGTTGAACTGCCGAGAAACCAGGCGGCCTATGAATAGCTTTCAAACTCGCCGGCTATTGAAACTGTAAGGCCTTTGACCGGGGGGAGGCTTCTATAATGGTTATATGAATGAACTGGCCCGGGTGGTCTCTCAATTTGGGCTTGAAACTCTGTTGCAGCACATCCATACAGTGATCGCACTGGTGGGATCTGACGGCATTGTAGTTTCCTCTAATCCTGCCTGTGATGGGATCAAGGCTATGCCTCCTGAGTCCAGTCAATTCGAGGACCATCTACCCCCTGAAGAAAAATCGGAATTTCGTCGCCGCTTGAAGCTGGCGAGTGAAAACGAAACTTCCTCCCGTTGGATCATCAATCTTGTTACCGATGGAGCCGGGACTCAGGTTGGCTATGATGCGCTCATCCTTCCCGCCGGCGATGGACTGGCTTTGCTGTTCGCGGAACGCATCGCAGTGGACCCTGAGGTCTCGCGCGTGATCGATACGCTGAACCGGCGGGTAAAGCTCTTCCGCATCGAGTTCGAGCAGGCCAAAAAACTTGTGCTGGATAAGCAGACAGAAGTTGAGGCAGTGATCGCGCAGGCAGAGGAAATCTCAAATATCGATGCCCTCACCTTTCTACCGAATCGCCGTCAGGTCATTCGCAGGCTCCAGGATGAAGCCCTGCGTGCCCAACGCTATAACAGTTTGTTTTCGGTCTCCGTGGTCGACCTCGATCATTTCAAGAGCATCAACGACACCTACGGACATGCAACCGGTGATGATGTTCTGCGCGAAGTCGCGATGATCTTGCGTAACAACATCCGGCACCCGGATTTGGTTGGGCGTTATGGTGGGGAGGAATTCCTGATCATTTTGCCAAACTCGCCGCTGGAGGCAGCATCCGAACAGGCTGCGCGCCTTTGCAGGCAAATGAGGCAGTCTGTCATCCGAGTGGCCGACCAGACCATCCACATCACAATCAGCATAGGCTCAGCACAATTTCGAAAGGATAGGGATAACTGGCAGACGTTGCTCGAGCGTGCGGACGCCGCCATGTACGAGGCCAAGAAAGCGGGGCGCGATGGCTGGGCCGCTTCGAAGATATAGCCGAATCGTCTGACAGGCGGCTGCCCCTCAAGAGTTCTCTATAAGATCAACCTGTGAAACGTTAATTCCTTACGGGCATTCAATCTTGTATTTGGTCTCCGCCGAATCATTGTTTGGCCCAGTAATGACCAGCCGCACCCAGTAGGTGCCTGCGGCAAGCACCGGGGTGTGATCTGTCGAAAACTCCTTTACATCAGCCTTATTGAAATCAGTTGTCTGGGAGGCCATGGAGCCGCTTTGCTGAGTCTCGAAATGCCATTTGACGGTGGTCGGGCCGTTCGTCTCAATGGATCCTTTGATCGAAACCGGCATCAGGGGACCAATACAACCCGCCACGCTCATCGTATTCGGCTCCACGTCAATCTTGACCTCGATCACAGAAGCCTGCGGTGCCGCAACGACCGGCACATTGCTCACGTTACCCGCCGTCGTGGTAACGCTGGCGGCCACCCAGCAGGGTTTGCCTGGATCGCTCGGTGTGCTGACATACCACCACGAAGCATCCCCGTTCCTTCCCTGGATGGTCGCGTTCTGCCCGACGAGCAACGCACCCACCACCTTCCATTCAATTCCCGGACCAAAACGGCAGTTCACGCCTTTATCGGAGGGCGATGCAACCGGGATCGTGGGTGTAGGCGTAAGCGTTGGAAGAGGGGTATTGGATGGGAGAGGCGTAAAAGAGGGGGGCACGGTCGTCGCCGTGAAGGAAACCTGCTCTGATGGGATGACCGTTTCTGTAAGGGACGGCGGCGTTGATTGCGCCGAAGGCAGGTTGCAGCCAAGTAATGCAAGGATAAGGACAATCGCGGCGGTTGCGCTCTTCGATTTCATAAGGCCTCCTTGGGTAGAGATTCATTATACAAAAAAACAGGCGGACCCTCGGTCAGGGGGTCCGCCATCTCTCTCCTACCAATAAAGTTACTGAAAATCTACCGATAAGCTACCTGTAAAGCACCAGTAATCTACATCACAGCCATCCGGAGGGGATCAGCCGTGCTGTATTTGATCCAACATCCCTATCTCAAACAGGATGAATTAGATGATACTTCTCATAATACCACAAAACAAGATTACCAAAGTACTGTTTTATGAAAATCTAACAAAACGCCCCGCAGGTG
>JAKOVF010000289.1 GCA_029782225.1 Chloroflexota bacterium
AGAACTGCTCAAGTGTCAGTAGCCCGAGTTTCTGGCAGAAGTACCTTACGCTAATCCTTCGGTTGTCGTCGTAGTTCTTTCTTTTCTTCTTCATGGCTCGCAGTCTCATGCGAATCCACGAGTCCAACTTTTGAAAGAGCCAGCGGCAGGTCGCGAATGGTTGCGCAAAGTAGTTGGCCGTTCCCCGAATGACTCGGTTTAGCGCATTGATTACGGTTCCGTCCAAGTTTCGCGAGCGTGTGGTTATTTCCCTGACTTTATCTTGAAATTTGTTCCTTGACTTTTCACGCATTCGGCGCGATTGTACGGAAAGGCGAAATCCAAGGAATTCGTACCCTTTGCCGTAAGTCGTCAGCCTTGTCTTTTCCTCGCTTAGTTCTAGTCCAAGCTCGGAGAGGCATTGCCTGACGACCCCAAGGGCTTCTTGCGTCTCGGCCTTCGTCTTCCCGAGCACCACGAAGTCATCGGCGTACCTTACATGTTGGTATCCGGCTTCTGCCAGTGCCCAGTCCATTTGATTGAGGACGATGTTTGCCAGCAGGGGTGAGATTACCCCTCCCTGTGGGGTGCCGATTGTCGTCGGCTTGAACACGCCGTCCTCCATGACTCCAGCCTTGAGGAACTTCTCCACAATGCCGAGGATGTTTCCGTCCGCTACGCGTTGGCATACGGCGGCCATAATCACCTCATGCGGCAGATTATCGAAGAAGCCCTTGATGTCGGCGTCCAGCACGTGCTGGTAGCCTTGCTCGTGCAACTCCAATATCCGCCCGATGGCGCTATGACAGCCGCGCCCTTTCCGGAAACCGTGGGATGCGTCGTGGAACTGCGGCTCAAAGACGGGTTCCAGAAGTCTTCTCAGTACTTCCTGCGCCACCCGGTCTCGCACGATTGGTATGCCCAGCGGGCGTGTTTTCGTGCTTCCCGGCTTTGGGATGTTGACGCGGCGCAGTGGCTGGGTTTGAAACGTCCTGCCCTTGAGGTCGCGCATGAGCGCTTCCAGATTGGCATCTAGGTTCGCCTCAAACATTTTCACACTGACCTTGTCCACCCCGGCCGCTCCACGATTTCTCTTGACGGTCTTGAAAGCCTGCCTCATCAGCTCGGGCGTTATGCGCCCGGTCAGTGAGTGTGCCTTGATGATTTTTGGCATGGTTAGCCTTTCACGTCTTTGTTGTCACGCGGTCGCCTCCGGCATGTTTTGAGACTGTTTCTTAGCGGTCGCGTTTCGCCAGCAAGAACCAGGCTGGGCATTTTGTAGCCCACTGCGCGTTTGCTAACTTGTCCCGTGGTCTGCCTTCAGTTCCCACGTCGCTTTTCGGTTTTGTCTTTCATCGGGTGTTGCGTTTCCCCGACTACTCCGACTCTGCTGCCGTCTCCAAGTTGGGGGCCGTCAGGCACGTTCCCCAAGCCAGTGCTTCAACCCGACCTTTCGCGTAACACTTATAGTGCTAGGTTTACCGCTCCTCTGCGGACACTGTGAGACTTTCACCGGTCATGCCTCGAAACCGTTTTCCCTTGATGACAGCCCGTCGCATCCGGCAGGTTCACCCATGGTAACCGCTGTGTCCACGGGTGAGAGACTCGGGGGAATCCCAGTGCTTCGCTCAGGGGCGGTGGCTCGCACACGCAACCAGACCTAAATGCCATCCTCAAGAGTGCCGTTGCCTGGCTCCTTCGTTACGACCCCTTCTTCGGAACGCCTCCGTGGGTGTCGCCCTAGCTGCTTACCTCATCACCTTGTTTGTGAGTTCGAGCAACGGTTTCTGTACGGTCGCGGAACCGCACAGGTAGGATTTGGTCGTATTTCGTTGTCCCTCCTTTCTCTTGACCTCACCGTTTTCTAAATGCTTGACTTAGTTTCGGACACTGCGGCTCACGCGCCCCG
>JAKOVF010000319.1 GCA_029782225.1 Chloroflexota bacterium
TGCAGGACAAGCAATCAAGAGCACATCATTATTATTCTATTTTTGCTCCTAAAAGATAAGTCTCATTACTCATACCTGGTTGGGACGATTATCCCGATTTCTAGTGACATTTTTCACAATTAGTATAGCACAAAAAAACTGCCATATAAAAAGGGCAGCGTAGAGGGAGTCAGGGTATTGAACGGCGATGTGGATTTAGGACGGAATGAAATCTTCAATGAGTCGGGGATGCGCAATCATGGACTGAACGTTTCGGACTCACCTCTACATCAGTGTATTCTACGCACTTGCTTGCGTCCGGTAAGTTCCATTTCTCACTAATTTAGATGCTTCTCGTCATGTTTTGCCCTATAACTTCACTGCCCAACTCGTTGCTGGTTCGAATAAACGTTAAACCTGTGCGTTCTGGCATAGCCAATCAGTGTAATGCCGTATCGTTCCGCCATCTCAATCGAAAGCGAGCTTGGGGAGGTGCGCGAGATCAAAATCGGGACTTGCATCCGTGCCGCCTTTTGCAGCATCTCTGAGCTGATACGGCCCGTGGTGATCAGCAGGCGTGTCTCAGGCCAGAGATTGTTCATCAGGCACAAACCGGCGATCTTATCCAGGGTGTTATGCCGCCCGATATCCTCAGCGCTGATGACGATTCTTTCACCATCGCTCAAAGCGGACGAGTGAACCCCGCCGGTCTCGCGATAAAGCGATTGGGCTTGCATTAACTGCTCGACCAGTCCCATAATCGCTTCGGGCGGGATTTTTGGCCGGCTGCCGTCAAATGAGACATCTGGCTTCGCGAGCAGATCGACCGCGGTAACACCGCCGGTACAGCCTGAGGTCCGCTTCCAGGACGTGGGCTGCTGAACCGCGTGACTGAGCCAAACATCCACGTTATCACCGTGCTCGCACAGGCGGGCATCTGCGACCTCATCCATGCTTTCGATGATGCCTTCGTTGTACAGGAATCCCACCGCCATCTCTTCAAGGTTGACCGGCGTACACATGAACGTCAGCCACACTTCGCCATTCACGGTGAGCGAGACCGGCGTTTCAACGATGGTCTCTGCGTCATGGTGTTCCCATTTCTTGAACTCATAACGCTCATATCCAATCGGTTTTTGAGGGGCAATCATGATTTCTCCAAACCAGTAAGGTTTTTGCCTTTTTCTGAATTGCGATGTACCCTGTAGAAAACATCCGGGTCAGCGAGGAATGCATCGCGGCAGGTTTCCGTGCAGAGGTAGACCGTCCGCCCACGATATCTAACGCGCGGATAGAAGGCCGGGTCGGCATCGCGAAAGATACGACCGCACAGGGCCACAAAGCGAGGGGAGTTCTTCCCGCGAGTTTCGCCGGTCATGCTTGCAGTTCGGCGATCAGTGCTTCGAAGGGACCAACAGTCAGGTTTGTCAGTCGCTCTTCGGCTTTGCTTCTTTCCAGGGAGGAGAATAAAGTCCGCGCAGTTTTGAAGCCACTGACTGCCATCTCGAGGCTGTGACGCTGATTTGAATAGTTCAGCACCACTAGGAGGGTTTGCATATTTGTAGTACGCAAAAAGGCAAAGTACTCGCCGGTTGCTACTTCCAGCGCAGTATATTCGCCTTCGACCAGCGCCGGTGTGGACCTGCGCAGCCGCAGGAGTCGCTTGTAATAATTGAGCAACGATGCGGGATTCTTGGCCTCGTCTCTTGCATTGATACCCTGGGCATGGTTTGGATGGACAGGCAGCCAGGTCTCAATATTCTCCGACGAGAACCCGCCGTTGGGTCCGCTCGTCCACTGCATGGGCGTACGATTTTTATCACGAGTCATCTCCCCCGCACGCAGGGCGGCCTCAGCCGGGTCGATCTTCAGATCGTTGACCAGCGCGTCGTAATACCAGGTCGCCATCGTATCTCGTAATCTGGTGGGATCAGTGATGATGAGGTCGGTCATGCCGATCTCTTCTCCGTAGTACAGAAACGGCGTGCCTCGCAACGTGAACATCAGTGCGGCATTCAGGCGCGCGATCTGCGCATCATAGATCTTGTCTCCAAAGTGCGTGTGGATGCGGGAATTGTCATGGTTGCCGAGCGTGTTGCAGGGCCAGCCTCTTTTCGGCAGCGCATCGAGCCGCTCCAGGCGCTCTTTCTGGTTGAGCTGGATCAAGGCCGGCGTGATGCTTCCCACTTTCAATAGTGGAAAGTTGAAGACAAGGTGAAGCTCATCTTCGCCGTTACCCATGTAAGCAATGTCCTCATCTTCGGCTACCAGCAGGCGGTCGCCGTCATATTCGTTGATGACTGCTCGCAGCTCCTTCATCAAGTCGTGCAGGCCCGGTTGTGCCAGTTGATACTTGAACATATCCACCCAGTATTCACCCACCTGTCGGATCTCTTCCGGCGATTGAGCGAGTTCAGAGAGACGACGCAGGCCCGCCAGATTGAGAGGCACTTCATGCGGGGTCAGATTGGGATCTTCGAAGATCGTGCTGATAGCGTCCAGACGGTAGCCGTCCACACCCAGGTCGAGCCAGAAACGGACCACGTCCCACATCGCCTGTTTGACCTCCGGATTATGCCAGTTGAGGTCGGGCTGCTGCTTCATGAAGTAGTGATAGTAATACTGGTCGCGTTCGGGCACGTAAGTCCACGCGTCTCCATCAAAGCAGGACTGCCAGTTGTTGGGCGGCTTATCGACCCAGACGTACCAATCGGCTTTGGCGTTATCGCGGCTCGACTCCGACTCGATAAACCAGGGATGCTGATCGGAGGTGTGATTCAGCACAAGATCCAGAATGACCCGTATATGGCGAGCGTGCGCCTCGTGCAGAAACGTCTTGAATTCCTCCAGTGTGCCGTATTCCGGTGCGACTTTTGTGTAATCCGAAATATCGTACCCCCAATCCCAATTGGGGGAGGGAAAGTGAGGCGAGAGCCAGATGGCGTCGATGCCCAGGTCGGCCAGATAATCCAGTTTTTGAATGATGCCTTTAAGATCACCGATGCCGTCACCATTCCCATCTGCGAAGGAGCGTGGATAGATCTGATAGAAAACCGAGGTTTGCCACCATTTCAGGTCACTCATTGATATTTACCTCAATGCACATAATCGATCTTGAACAACACCGGCGGCTAGCTCGCCTGTAAGCGGCCGATGATCTGCACGCAATCGTGCACAAAAACCTCCAGCTTGTGTGGCGCTTCGGGAAATTCCGAGGTCAAGTCCTGGCCCGCAAAATGCAACTGCTCATGCAGACCGGTGCGCCATTTGGGACAATCGGTCACATCGTACACGATGCCGTTAAAGACAATCCATATGCGTGTGCCGCGCTCGCCGGTGTTACGTTTTAGTTCTGGTTCTGTGACGATCCTGTTCGGGATGATCATACCTTCAAGGCTGTGCCCTATGCCTTGATCCGCACAATTGCGGCCTGGGTCATGCGCTGCAGGTCGGCAGGTGTCAATTCGAAGATGGCCTTCGGCGTTCCGGCCGCCGCCCAAATGGTCTGATATTGCAGGAAATCCTGATCGAGATAGGTCTCCATGTGTTGAACGTGTCCTAGAGGAGGCACTCCGCCGATCGCGAAACCGGTCACAGTGCGGACAAAATCCGCATCTGCCCGGCCAATCGGTTCACCTGCATATTCGCTGATGAGACCTTCATCGACGCGATTGGCCCCGCTGGTGAGGACAAGGATAGGCTTGCCGCTCGTCTTTCCGCGGAAGATCAGAGATTTCACGATCTGGCCTAGTTCACATCCGGCGCGGTCCGCGGCTTCCTGCGCTGTGCGCGTCGATTCGGCGTGCTCGATCACCGTATAGGAATAACCAAGCGATTTCAAAAGGTCCTGTATTTTTTGTGCGGAGGGGGAGAGTGGTGCCATGCGGCCAAGTTTAGCATAACTTTGATATACTCCCGCGATGCCCGATCACAAGAGTATCTATGCTCAGATGGGAATGAATATGAAGCCCTGATCGCACGAGAGGATTATCAGGGGAGTATTCTGCGCACTTTGATGGAGATCACCCCTTTGCAAAACCGCGTTGCTCTGGACCTTGGAGCTGGTACTGGACGATTGGCCTGCCTGCTCGCTCCAAGAGTTGAGAGAGTCTACGCCTTTGACGCGGCCGCGGATATGCTGCGGGTCTGCCGCGACAAATTGACCGCCAGCGGGCTGACCAACTGGCAAGTCGAGATCGCTGACCACCGTCAACTCCCAGTGGAGGATCATTCCGCGGACCTGGCTGTCTCCGGCTGGAGCGTGAGCTATCTTGCGATCTGGAATCCTGATTCGTGGAGGATGGAACTGGAAGAATGGCTGGGCGAGATGAAACGTGTTCTAAGCGGCGGCAGCTACATCGTCCTGTTTGAGTCGCTGGGTACAGGGAATGAGTCGCCTGTGATGTTGGAACATCTCAAGGACTTCTATCCCTGGCTCGACGAAGTTGGATTCGAGAAAAAATGGATTCGCACCGACTACAAATTCGAATCCCTGGATGAGGCCGAGTATCTCTCTCGTTTTTTCTTCGGCGATGAACTCGGAGACAACGTACGCAAAAACCATTGGGTCATCCTGCCTGAATGCACAGGCGTTTGGTGGAAGAAGATCTAGACTACGCCGGCTCCCGATGTTTCAAGCCTTGGAAGGTTCCCTTTTTTGAAAAGCAATCATCGCGAGGCGGATAAGTCCCACCAGCACAAGCATGAGACTGAGTCCCGCGAATGTCCATTTGGCCATGGTGAAGATGGTCGTGACCCAGGCCAGCGCGGCCGGTGTGGATGGGTAGATAGAGATCATGCTGACGATGCCGATGTTTTCCAACAGGTCAAATACCCATGTGCCGAAGGGGATCAGATTCAGCTTCTGCATCCGGCTGTTTTCCGGAAAGCCTCTTGTGAAAAGCCAGGTGATCAGAAGGCTAAAGAAAAGCGTATAAACAATTGGGTAGAGAATATCCATGGTGAGTTCAAAGTTGCGATAGAAAACACGCGTGTACTCCCCGTAGGCTTCGATCATCCCATAGACTTTGGTCGGGGTATAGAAAAATTGCAGGTCAATTGGCCCGGGACCGCCGGCATCTCCTTTCATGAGCGCCTCAGCGATGGGCAGGATGAACCCGACGAACGCCGCATCCAACAGGAACAGGATAAATACCAGCCAGCCTTTCGCCCATCTCTGAAGTCTATTCGAGAGTTTGTTCAGCATATTTGCTCCTCGCAACAATAGGATAACAAGCGACGAACGAAAGAACACCCCTCGAGAGGGGAAGTCACGGACATGGGACACACAGCTATGCTAAAATGATTTTCATGTTAAGCTATCGAACTGAGGGTGATGGACTGCCGGTTCTCCTGATCCATGGCTTCGGGATTTCATTCAACATCTGGTCGAAACTGGCTCCCCTATTGCAGGAGCATTTCAAACTGATCATCATCGAGCTGCCGGGCTTCGGATCGTCGCCTTTGCGAGAGGGGGATTATCTCCAAAATTGTGTGAGTGAGATCGAGCAACTGCGCCTCTTTCTCAAAATCGACCGCTGGCGCGTGTTCAGCTATTCCTCCGGAACTCGTGTAGCCGAAGCCTACATTCAAAAGCATGCCGATCACGTGGTGAATATAGTTTTTCTCTGTCCGCTGCAAACGCAATTCTACAAGGCCGTTGGGTTGACGCTGGCAAAAGCCGTTGACGCGCGTTTCCCTGGCCTTGGAAATTGGGTCCTCTCAGGCCGTCGGTTGGATTTGCTCATCCGCCTGCTCGGGTTCAATTCGCAGAAAAGCGAATATGCTCGTGCCTGGAGGGATGAGATCGGCTCCTGTTCCGTTGGAATTCTCAAGCGAACGCTGCGCTCTCTGCCGAGTAGCGGACGAAGGGCATTTGTCACGCCCTCCGTGCCTTATCTTTTCATCTGGGGAAAACAGGACCGTATCACGGCCTCGCCGCGCAGAGCGAGTGCGCATCATCGCCTGATCAATGCGAATCACTCCGCACCCGTCACTGCTGCGGAGGAAGTGGCTGAACTCGCTATTCCGTTTTTATCCACTATTTGATAATTGCCTCTGGCACGTGGTAGAACGCGTCCTTTGCGCGCTCATCGTGATGCGCATGGATGGGCATGGTTTTCATCTCTTCCAATGAAAAGAATCCTGCTGCGGTTGTCTCATTGCTCAGTCCAAGAGAGCCATCGACGACTCCCGCTTCAAAACACAGGACAACAAAGAAGACTTTCTCGCCGCTCGGGTAAATGACCAACTGATCGGGATCGCTGTATACCCCGATCAACCGCTTCACCCGGGACCTCAGGCCGGTCTCCTCGAAAACTTCCCTTTCACACGCCTCAGCCACGGACTCTCCCGCTTCGGCTGCGCCGCCCGGCAGGCACCAGCGTCCGTTGTCTGTGCGGCGAGTGAGCAGGACTTTGCTCCCCGACTCATCAAAGATGACTGCGCAGCAGCCCAGCCTCGATTTTCCTTCTTTGCCCAGTCTCGGGCCATACAATACCTGTGTCTGCATTTGCGATTCTTCCTTTCTGATGCAAAGTATAATGCCAGGAAACTGGAAAGGAGTCCCTATGAAACCCGACAGGTGCTTTATTGGTTTGCTTCTCATTCTACTGGCGGCTTCACTTGCCTGTTCAGCGGTCTCCAATCTGATCGCGACCCCTACTCCCGTTTCCACCTCGACGCCTTTGCCTACCTCCACGCCTCTTCCCACTTCAACCTCCATCCCAACCGAGACGGCATTGCCACCTTCCACGACAGAGGCAGGCAGCGCCATCCTGAGCGACGATTTCTCCAGCACGGGAAGCGGCTGGGGAACGGGGGTCGGTGCGAACAGTTCAGTGGAATATGTTGACGGCAAGTTGAGGTTCCAGGTTTTCACAGACCGTTATCTCACCTGGTCCAACCCTGATCGGCAGAAATACTCCAATGTTCACATTGATGTGACGGTCCAAAACAACAGCTCCGATAAACTTGCGATGTTTGGGATCGTGTGCCATGAACAGGAGTCGCAGGCATTCTATTACCTCGGCGTGGCCGGAGATGGCTACTACGCGATTGCCAAATCCCAGACGAATCAAGACAATGTATATTACGCGGATGGCACCAGTTCCAGCGTACCCACCGGGCCTGATCCATTTTCCATCGGGGCAAATTGTGGCGATGGCAACCTTGCCTTGTATGTCAATGGTCAGCTGATAGCAACTGCCCAGGATGCTTCCCTTACAAGCGGCTACGTGGGCCTCTTTGCGTGGAGCGACAAGAAAACCAACTCCACAGATGTAAGCTTTGATGACTTCGTGATGAGTGCTCTACCGTAAGCATTGAATTGCTTAAAAGCACTCTCCTCGAATCAAGAAGTTCGAGGAGAGTGCTTTTGTTTACTCTGTGAAGATCTGAATTGCGCTTATTTTACAAATGTGCCGTTCCGCAAGTCCTGCAGCGTTTGCTGGATTTCCTCCACAGTGTTCATCACGAACGGGCCGTACGGGACAATGGCTTCCCTGAACGGCGCACCCGCGAAGAGCATAAATCGTACCGCGCTGTTCTCCGTTTTGATCTGGACATGGTCACCGTCTGCGAACTCGATCAGATTCACTGCCTGCACGGTCTCGCCCGAGAAAACGCCTTCCCCCTCAAACACATACGCCAGCGCCGTGTGACCGGGCTCAACGGGCTGAGTCCATTCAGCGCCGGGATCCAGCGCAAGGTCCAGATAAAGAGGCGAGGCTGCGATCTCTTGCACCGGGCCGGTGACGCCACCCACGGTCCCGGCTACGACGCGAATCCGGATTCCGTCTCTTTCGTAGCAGGGAATGGTTGCAGCGTTCACTTCCTGGTAGCGGGGCTGACCCATCTTGAGTCTGGCAGGCAGATTGACCCAGAGCTGGAAGCCATAAATGTTGCCGGTTGGGCCGCGCCGGGGCATTTCTTCATGCAGGATGCCACGACCTGAGGTCATCCACTGTACATCGCCGGGACCGATCAGGCCGCTGTTGCCGAGGCTGTCGCGGTGGTTGACCGAGCCCTCGAGCATGTACGTGACGGTCTCGATGCCGCGGTGCGGGTGCATCGGAAAGCCACGGATGGGCCCCTCGACGGGGTCGTTGAAGGCGAAGTGGTCGAACAGCAGGAAGGGATCGAATTCATTCGAAGCGCGCGGCGCAATGGAGCGGCGAAGCAGTACGCCCGCGCCTTCCATGGCATACTGCGGCTCAATGACCTTTGAAATGGTGCGTAAGTTGTTCATAGTTGTATGGATGATGTGTGCTGGATGAGTATTACCTATACTTTTGGATAGCTGTATTTCTGTGCGATCTTGCAGATGGTTGTCCAATTGCGTGTGGTAGCCGGGGCTTTGATCAGCTTCTCAATAATACTATTCGAAAACACAGATTTATCCCGGTCACGACGCAGGTTATAGATCTCGCGGCCCTTTACTTTAAAGTCGTCTGCTTCACTATTGAGGCCCATCACGGCTTGCCGGGTCTTCTTGTTTGGAACCTCATTTAGAAATACAATGTGGAGCGTGTCTGTGTCTTTGAGCTTATAAAATTTCTGATCGGCAATTGCCGATACTTCCTGAATTGTCCGCAGGAAAATATCCACCCTGTATCCGAGCAGCTTCTCAAGCTCTTCTTCCATTTGCATTTCCAGCGCGGTCGGGACTTCATCTTCGTATTCAAATATCACATTTCCACTCTGGATAAAGGTCTGCACGTTTCCCAGGCTAAGGGACGTGAAGAGATGTTTAAGATCTTCCATCCTGACGCTCTTATGTCCGCCAACATTGATGGCCCGAAGAAATGCAACGTATTTGTGCATGACGCGATTATACTGTCCGCCGCTCAAGCGTGGACCTGTGAATTGTTTCGGCTTCCTGATCTATTTTGCGTCTTTAGGAGAGTGCAGAAAGAATCGCCCCGCTCAACATTCGTCTGTTATCAGCCTGTACAACCCTGAAAAGCCTGTCCTTCTTCGGCTGGCTTGCAAGCTCATCGGCATAGCGACCGGTTCCCTTCAAAACGATCACCGGTTCACCGGCATCCAGGGCAAGTCCAATATCCTTTTCTGAAACCTTGCCGCCGTTGGCCAGAATGGTGACAGCCTTATTTCGTTCGCCTGCAATGAACAGGGCAGCGCGCACGATCCATGGTGACTCGTCTCCGAACTCACTGCCTGGGACAAGCACAAAGTGGGAATGGTGCGGTTCCAACTGGAACCGTTTTCCGTCCGGTAAGGCTGGCTGCCCGTCCAGCGGCCCTCCGGGCCACGTGACCAGTTCTTCAGGCGCGATGCCGATCAATGGAAACCGGTATTTCAGTCTCCAGCGGATCTGGCCGATCAGCGCCATGATGCCCATATCCGTCCCGCCGCAGATCATCACGGCTCCCAGATCCTCTGCGGCCCTGGCAATGACCTCGACGGCGCTCTCGTGAACCGCATCATGCTCCGGCAGAATATTCCCTCCGATAAGGACAATGACCGGGCGGCTCTGGATTCCCATCATCCGGAGGCCCTGTTCCAGTTCGTCAATATCGTTGGGGAAAATGCAGATGGCTCCCCGGTCGTTGGAAAACCGTATCTTTTCAAGTTGCAGCATTTTGCTCATCTTCGTTTCTCTGCCTCCTATAACGAGGCAGGAAGCGCGCTGTTATTCAATCCTTAATGAGTTTTGATGAAAGCTATGGCAGCACCGCGGACAAGCCGAGGAATTTGCCGTATTTTTTTGCCGCCTTGACAACCGCCTGTGACTCCGCCTTCAGCAGGGGCTTGCGTGTGTCAAATTCGATCAGGACGGACTCTTTTTTGAGCGTCCGCCTCCATGTTCCAATGATCTGGCCTTTGACAACGATGACATTCGAAAAGATGAACGCGCTCTCATGGGAGAAGTCACAGATGAGGCTGTGATCGCGATATGCAATTCCGTATTCATCATAGTTTGGCAGCAGACAGGCGGTCGGTCCCGAATCTTTTCCCGCCGGGAGAGACGCTGAAAACCAGTAAGTACGGCCGTCTATGGTTTCCTCGGTCAAGTGTGATCTGACCATGTCAAGTCCACGTTTCACATCCACAGTGGTCAGCCCGGACCACCACGCGAAATCCGGGATAGTGGCTGGTCCATGACTTGTGAAGTATCGCAGGGTCAGTTCAGCCAGCGCCTCGTCGCGCTCCAGGTCCTTTGCCGGGGGAACACGTTCTTCGAGCAGGGCATAGGTAATTTGTTTGCCTCTGCGCGCGCCGCTGCAAATGACGCAGTCCAACTCGGCGCGCATCATCAGGTAACTGAGGCGTTGACCATTGCCCGGCGGAAGGCCGGCTTGCTTTAGCGCGGACCCCAGTTCGGCCCGGGTCAGGTGTTTGCCGCCCTGCAGAGCTTTCGCGAGCGCGGCATGACTCCGGCGGAAAATTGCGGCATCCAATTCGAGCCTGCGTTCCATAAAAGCATTCACAGCTTTGACGCGCGGCGCGGTCAGTTTTTGCATCCAGCGGATATCTGTCGGTGCGACAAAATGCCAGGTTGGCCTCAGGATGTGGGTGCGGAGGATCGACCCGTCAGCGAATGCCTGCTCGATAGTGCTCTCTGTCGCGTCTCGTGTGCGCTGACCCACCGCCCATTTCGCGCCGGCATAGTCCTGGGCCTGCATGGCGCCAAACCAGCAGACAACGTCGGCTGGTTTCAGAAAATCCGTCTTTGAAAGTCTTTGATTGTGCAAGCGATAGCGGGGAATTTCCAAAATGTCCATGTCTGATTATAAACTCTGGCTACATCCTCGCCGCCAGGCGAGTCCCCATGCTTCCTGCAGCCACCCCCAGACTTCATCAGCAAGGTCTGTTATGTTATACAATGCAAGGTGGTGAGTAAACCGGCCCGAGACAGATTCCACGGTTTGTTTCCACCGAGGTGATATATCGTGCGTACGGAAATCGTTCGGACGAGCGGAGCTGTCCTGCCCTTCAGAGAATGTATTGGCATCCAAACCACTGCGAAATTTCGCTTTCTGCAAAAGGCGATCTGACTTTTCGTGACTCGGATACTCGTCTCACCGAGAGTTTCCACTCCCTGGCAGACTGCGGCAAAGAGCTTTTTGCATAGCGAATGATGAGAGAAGAAATCGTCCGGGTTCATTGAGATTCCTTCTCATTTCGCGAAGGGCCGGCTTTTCGAAACTTCCAATTCCCACTTCAACCAATGAATTCGGAAAAAGCCTTAAGGATTTCCCCGTATTCTTTCGCGGCATCCTCCCAGCTCATGCTGCCGGTTGTAATCGCTGTATCAAGTGATAGCAATCGTCCCACGCACTGGTTGCCCAAAGTAAGCCGATCCTCCACCTGCTTCTTAATGACACCACTGACGGTCGCGATGAAACCAAAGACCGCCACCAGGATGCAGGCGAGTCTCCAGCCGCCGTCTTCTGCCTGTGATGCAGCTTGCTGGAACATATTGTTGCCCCCGATGGCCGCGGCAAGTGCTCCGATCAACGTTGCGGCCGCCGGCGAAATCACATTCGTGAAAAACAGTTGTGAATCTGTTCGACGAATACCGGCAGCCTTTTGTTTTGCGTTCGCCAGCGTGGCCTTCACCGATTGTGTGAACGCAGCATGATCTTGTGTCCCTGCCTGACGCGATATCTTTTTCTCATCAGCCATGATTGCCTCCAGTGGACGGGTTGGTCTTGAATCTGATTATAGCATTGGCGAAAAAGCGAAATCTTCACAAGCAAAAATCTCCTGTTGTGAGCAGGAGATCTGGTTTGTGCTGGCATTAGGGCATACTTGTCCCTGGACGATGCGCTTGCTCAGCTCAGGTTGCATTCAGGTCGATATCTCTTTCGGTTGTCATATTTGGTCTTGCATCGGAGATCCTTGCAAGCACCCTTATTACGATATACGGTGATGATTTCCACATGCCCATCTTGTGAGGAGTCAGTGAGTACGACCGTTCCTTCCAGTCGTGTGAGTTCAGACCTGCTACGGTCCTTATCCGGAATATCCTTCTTTCTCAAGACATACGCTGTAAGCCCTGTCCTGTAGATACGCTCTCCGTGTTCCAGGATGTACTCAAGATCGGCAGGCGAGATATTCCTTTGTGCTATGCGAACAGTAGCATGCTTGGAAAGATAAAAAGTCGAAGACAAGATTTCCACTCCCTGTGTTGCCGGTTATCTGAAGTGATAGCCGGATTTATATCATGCCCGGCCGCATCATCTCCTTTCAGACTCTTTTCAAAAACCCGTCTTCACCCTTTATAATTGCCCTCACCAATCCTCAATTGCCCATTGCTCAACCACCCAACCCCATGCCTAACCAACTCATCGAATGTATCCCCAACTTTTCCGAAGCGCGGCGTCCTGAAGTCATTGACCAGATTGTCGCGGCTATCGAATCCGTGAGCGACGTCAAGCTCCTCGACCGCTCGTCTGACCTTGACCACAACCGTACGGTGCTGACCTTAGCCGGTAGTCCGGCGGGCGTGGAGGAAGCTGCCTTCCGCGCCATCAAGACTGCCTCCGAGCTGATCGACCTCAATCACCATACCGGTGAGCATCCACGCATCGGCGCAACGGATGTGTGCCCCTTCGTCCCGCTTAGCGGTGCGACGATGGACGAGTGTGTCGCGATTGCCAGGCGGCTGGGGGAACGCGTCGGTAACGAACTCAGCATTCCCGTCTATTTATACGAAGCGGCGGCGACGCGCCCTGAACGGGTCAACCTCGAGAACATCCGCAGAGGCCAATACGAGGGACTCAAGTCTGAGATCGAGTCCGATCCGAACCGCGCTCCCGATTTTGGTCCGGCAAGACTTGGCAAAGCAGGCGCAACCGTCATAGGGGCGCGCAATCCTCTGATCGCCTTCAATGTCTATCTCACTACCGATGATGTGGACATCGCCAAGAAAATCGCCCGGGCCGTTCGCCATTCTTCGGGCGGATTTCGCCATGTGAAAGGGCTTGGCCTGCTCGTAGAGGGTCGCGCCCAGGTTTCGATGAATCTCACCAACTTTCGCGAGACGCCGGTCGCACGTGTCGTTGAGTTTGTTCGACGCGAGGCTCAGCGATACGGTGTCGCGGTCCATCATACTGAACTGGTCGGACTCATCCCACAGGAAGCGCTGGTGGATGCAGCCGTCTGGTATACCCAGCTTGATCAATTTGACAGCGAACAGATCCTTGAGTCTCGACTCTTCGACGCGCCCGCCTCAAACGGAACTGAGAACGGGCCCTCGTTCATTGAGGAATTGGCCGCCCCGACTCCGACCCCCGGCGGAGGTTCTGCCGCGGCCTATGCGGGCGCAATGGGCGCGGGACTCGTCGCCATGGTCGCAGGATTGACGATCGGCAAAAAGAAATACGCCGAGGTTGAAGCGGAAATGCAGGCCATCCGTGTCATGGCTGAGAGTCTGCGCAAGGAACTTACCCAGGCGGTTGACGATGATGCCGCATCCTTCGAAGTCTTACTGGCCACCTTCAAACTGCCAAAAGATACGGACGAACAGAAAGATGCGCGTAACGCTGCCATCCTCACGGCCACGTTGAATGCTGCCCATATTCCGCTTCATGTTGCTGAGGATGTGGTCAAAGTGATGGAACTCGCGTTGAAATGTGCGCAGGATGGCAACGTCAACGCGATAAGCGATGCCATGTCCGGCTTCGCCCTGTCTCGCGCCGCGCTGACTGCCGCTGGTTACAACGTCAAGATCAATATCAATTCGCTGGAGGACAAATCGGCAGGGGAGAAGCTGCTGGAAGAGCTGGCGGATTTGGAAAAGAAAGCCACCAAGCTCGAAAAAGAAATTCGGCACGTCATGAAAGAGCGCGGAGGGATCTAAACCTATTCTGTCATTGCGAGGAGGGCGGCCGCCCGACGAAGCAATCCCATCGCGCTGGAGGAGATTGCTTTGCCCTTTCAGGGCTCGCAATGACGGGTATTCTTATCTTTGGAGCAAAGTATGGGCCTAAAACCTGACCACTGGATTCGCAAAATGGCACACGAGCAGCGGATGATCGAGCCATTCGAGGAAAAACAAGTCCGTAATGGTGTTGTTTCCTACGGCGTCTCCTCATACGGATATGATGTCCGCGTGGCGGATGAGTTTAAGATTTTTACCAATGTCTTTTCCGCCACGGTAGATCCGAAGAATTTCGACACGAAATCGATGGTAGATTTTATTGGCGACGTGTGTGTCATCCCACCGAATTCCTTTGCCCTTGCGCGGACGGTCGAATACTTCCGCATTCCGCGCAAAGTATTGACGGTCTGCCTCGGCAAATCCACCTATGCACGCTGCGGAATCATCGTGAATGTAACGCCTTTTGAACCCGAGTGGGAGGGTTTTGTGACTCTGGAGATCTCGAATACCACACCTCTACCTGCAAAGATTTACGCGAATGAAGGGCTGGCGCAGGTCCTGTTTTTTGAGGCTGATGAGGAATGCGAAGTCTCGTATGCGGATAAGAAAGGCAAATACCAGAAGCAGCAGTCCATTGTTTTGCCAAAGTTGTAGTAATATGGCATCGCGAACCCGTATGGGACGAAGGCATCTCTATGTAAATCTCGAGATTGCTTTGGGCGCTTGCCCTCGCAGCCCCGCCGACGTCAAGCGGGGCAATGACAGCCTTAACAGGAGTTGGCAATGAAATTCAAATTTGCTGTCTCCGAAGCGAATCTTGTTCATGGGGTTGCTTTGCTAACCGCGGCGATGGGGGTGGTAAACGTCATTTCGGCGATCATGCCCTCAATGTATGGACGGTTGAAACTGCTCGAGCAATATTCGCCTCTGGGGATCAGCCGGGGTGGACATCTCACCTCGGCGCTGGCGGGGTTTGCCCTGCTGTTGCTTTCGGTCAGCCTCTGGCGGCGCAAACGAGTGGCCTGGCTGCTGACCCTCGTGATTCTGCTCGTTTCCATTCCGGCCCATCTCCTCAAAGGCCTGGATTACGAAGAGGCGACCCTGGCGGCTCTGCTCGCCGGCTTGCTGCTATATTTGCGTCCGCATTTCCATGCGCGCTCCGATGAGCCCTCGAATAAGCAGGGCCTGCAGACATTAGCAGCAGCCCTTGCCTTCACACTCATTTATGGCGTCGTTGGCTTCTACCTGCTCGACCGCCACTTCCAGGTCAATTTTGGCTTCTGGGCAGCCGTACGCCAGACCATCGTGATGTTCACAGCGTTTTATGACCCTGGCTTGCAGCCGATCACAGGCTTTGGAAGGTATTTCGCAGCTTCCATCTATTTGGTCGGTGCAGTGACCGGCGGGTATGCATTGTTGATGATTCTTCGGCCAGTGCTTGCCCATCGTGCCGGTTCAACCGAGGATGAGCGCTCGCGTGCGTCGGAAATTGTCCGTGCCCACGGAAGAACCAGCCTCGCCCGCTACACCTTGTTCGAGGACAAGTTCTATTTTTTCAGTCCCGGTGGTTCCGTGATCGCTTATGTCGTTGAGAATCGCACTGCGTTGGCGCTTGGTGACCCCATTGGGCCCGCGGAGGATATCTCCCCGGCAATCACTGGCTTCCAGCAATTATGCTCATCGAACGACTGGCTTCCAGTGTTTTACCAGGTGCTTCCTGATTATCTGCGCTGCTATGAAAACCTTGGCTTTGACGAAATCACGATTGGACGGGAGGCAATTGTCGAACTTGGGAAATTTACGCTGGAAGGAAGTGGAAACAAGACACTGCGCAATAGCTACAACAAAATGCTCAGGCTTGGTTATCACACGGAGGTCCTGCAGCCGCCGTATTCTGCCCGCATGTTGCGAGAGCTTGATTCCATCAGCGATGAATGGCTGACCAGCCGCGGCGTTTCGGAGCTGCGCTACTCTCTGGGCTGGTTCAACGAGGCTTATCTGAATACGTGTCCCGTTCTGCTGGTGCGTGATCGCGAGGGATTCATCGAAGCTTTTGCCAATATTGTGACAGAATTTCAGGCGAACGAGGTCGCGGTTGACATGATGCGGTACCGCCGGGTCAGCGAGTCCGGACTGATGGACTTTTTGTTTGTTTCTCTGCTGCAATGGGCGCGCGAGCAAGGCTTTGCAGGCTTCAACCTGGGTCTCAGCGCGCTTTCCGGTGTTGGTGAACACTCAGAGGACCCCATCGTAGAACGCGCGCTGCGGTATATTTATCGGAATATCAATCGTCTCTATAATTTTCAGGGACTGCATACTTTCAAGGAAAAGTTCCATCCTGTTTGGTCACCTCGCTATTTGATCTATCCCGGCCCACAGAATCTGCCTGCGATCAGCGCAGCCCTGGTGCGCGCCAACCTGGGCGGAGGGTTGCTATCCCTGCTTAGGAGGGATTAGTTTCCTGTCCTTTGGAGTGAGGGGCAATACAGATGATGATATATGTAACATTGCAACGAGGAGTTCAATGATGTTTGCTGATCGAGTGAATCACCTGGAAGCCGAGGGGGCGTATGCCGTGCTGGCGCGTGCCCAGGAACTGGAACGACAGGGATGTGAAATCCTGCATCTCGAATTGGGCCAGCCCGATTTTCCGACACCGGAGAATATCAAGGCCAAAGGGATTCAGGCGATCCGCGAGAATCGCACGCATTACACAAATCCCTCAGGTATCCAACATTTCCGCGAGTTAATTGCGGAAGCGGCTGGGAGGCAGCGCGGACTCAATCTGTCACCGGATATGGTCGTGGTCGGACCCGGCTCAAAACCAGGTCTGTTTTTCCCGACCATGGCGCTGGTCCAGCCGGGCGATGAAGTGATCTACCCTGACCCGGGTTTTCCAACGTATTCAGCGATGATTGGTGCAGCGGGTGGCGTAGGAGTACCGATTCCTTTGTCGGAAGAGAATCAGTTCTCATTCGATCTGAATATCTTTGATCGGAAGATTTCGGATAAAACCAAACTCATCATTTTGAACTCGCCGGCCAATCCGACCGGAGGCGTGATTCCACTTGATGATCTGAAGCACATTGCAGAAAAAGCCCAGAGATATGGCGCGTGGGTGCTTGCCGATGAAATCTATTCGCGTCTGGTTTACGATGGCCTGGAGACCGCGCCGAGCATTGCCTCGATTGATGGGATGTTGGAACGGACGGTCATTGCTGACGGATTCTCGAAAACTTTCGCAATGCCCGGATGGAGACTTGGTTATTCGATTGCACCGGCTAAGCTGGCTGAACGCCTCGCTCTGCTGGTGACTCACTCGGTTGGCTCAACGGCGGAGTTCACGCAGTATGCGGGTATGGAAGGTATCACGGGGCCGCAGGATTTTGTCGGCTCAATGATTGCGGAATACCAACGGCGGCGCGACCGCATGGTGGAGCTGGTCAACGCGATCCCGGGAGTCCACGCGCAGACGCCGCAGGGCGCGTTCTATGTCTTTCCAAATATAAAGTCATTTGGGATCTCGTCGAAGGAGATTCAACGGCGGCTGCTCGAAGAAGCAGGCGTGGCCGTTTTGGCGGGAACAGATTTCGGGGCGGGTGGAAGCGGATATATCCGTCTGGCTTACGCAACTTCCATGGAAATCATTGAGCGGGCGATGGAAAAAATCGATCGCTTCTTCCGCGCATTGTCATCCTGAGCGGAGCGAACGATCTCTATGACGCCAATCAGACCCTTCGCTAGCGCCCAGAGTGACATGAACTAATCCACCCGGTAAATCCCGCGGCTGCTGGGTTTCGTGATCAGGCCCCTGGCTTCGAAGCCTTCCTGCTGGATCGTGGACATAATGCTCGTCTTGGCCGCTTCCGCGTGTTCGGGCTTTACAAAGCAGATCAAGGCAGGACCGGCTCCGGAAAGTGCGACAGCTCCGAATTCCCTGGCTGTCTCGTAGGCCTTGATCGCTGCAGAGATGTGGGGCAAACGATACGGTTGATGGATTTTGTCATCCATCACTTTTTGAAGTAGATCTAAATCGCCGTTCCGAAGTGCATCGATCACGAGCGGTGTACGGGCAATATTGAAGATGGCGTCGGCGCGTGAGTAGGTGGGCGGCAGGATGGCGCGGCCCGTCTGGGTCGTCCACTCCATCTCCGGTTTAACGATCACAATTGCCATCTCCGGAACTTCGTATCTGCGCCAGATAATTTCATGCTGTTCAATCACCGCGATCACCAGCCCGCCCAGCAGAGCCGGGCCGACGTTATCAGGGTGGCCTTCAATTTGGCTGGCGATCCTCAGCAGGCCATAGGTGCCCAGTGGACAGCCGAGCATTTCATTGGCGGCGAACAACCCGGACACGATCGCTGCCGCGCTTGACCCGATTCCGCTGCTCAGCAGAATATTGTTATGTGACCTGACTCTGACCCCCGTGAACTTCTTTCCGCAAAAATCATAGACCTGGATGAACGAATTGGTCAGCAGGTTCTTGGGATAATTATTCAACTTGTGTGCATCTTCACCCGTGACTTCGTAGATCACTTCGTCGGCGGGCTCGAATGTCATTTCATTCCATACGTCCAGCGCGAGGCCGAGACAATCAAACCCGGGACCGAGGTTGGCAGAGGTGGCAGGAACGCGGATTTTTAGCATGGGGACATTATAATTTACTGTCATTGCGAGCGAAGCGAAGTAATCTCCTCCGAAACATGGAGATTGCTTCGTCGGCAATGCCTTCCTCGCAATGACAGAATACGGAGTCATCATGACCTATCAAGGCGTTTTACGTCGTTATGGAAATTTGCTTGATCTACCTGCACATACAAAGGCAGTTACCCTGCTGGAAGGGGATACGCCTCTCATTCCCATGCCGCGTTTGGGCAGGGAATTAGATTGCGAGTTGTACGTGAAATTTGAAGGCTTGAATCCAACCGGCTCATTCAAGGACCGCGGGATGACCGCGGCCATCAGCGAAGCCATTGGCCGCGGCGCAGAGACAGTGATTTGCGCCTCGACCGGGAACACAGCTGCTTCTGCTGCGGCCTACGCGGCGCGAGCAGGGCTGCGGGCGATCGTGCTGATTCCAGAGGGAAAGGTCGCAGTGGGAAAATTGGCAGGTGCAATTGCATACGGCGCGGAAGTCATTCAGCTCCAGGGTTCGTTCGACGATGCGCTATCGCTGGTCGTGGAGATCACACAGAAGACGCCGATTGCGCTGGTGAATTCCATCAATCCGTTCCGCATCGAAGGACAGAAAACCGCGGCATTCGAAATTTGCGATGTACTCAGCAGCGCGCCCGATTGGTTATGCCTGCCTGTAGGCAACGCCGGGAATATCACATCTTATTGGGCAGGCTTCAGGCAATACCAGAAAGGATTACCGCGTATTCTCGGTGTACAGGCAGAGGGGGCGGCCCCGCTGGTGCTGGGTCATCCTGTTGAAAAGCCTGAGACCGTCGCGACCGCCATTCGCATTGGGAAGCCAGCGCGCGGCGAGCAGGCTCTGGAGGCCGCTCAGGAATCAAAGGGCAAAATCATCGCCGTGTCGGACGCGGAGATCCTATCCGCGCAAAGAATCCTTGCCGGTGAAGGCGTTTGGGTCGAGCCGGCCTCCGCAGCGGGAATTGCGGGGCTTATCGCAGAGACGAACCAGGGCTCATCGGCGGCCAAAGGAAAAAAAGTCGTTGCCATTTGCACAGGCCATGGCCTGAAGGATCCGTCCATTGTGACGGAATCGTTTGCCTCTCCCAGGGTCATTCCTTCGCGTTATGAAGCCTTGATCGAGGTTATTCAATAACATGCCAGTCATTTCACTTATCACCGATTTCGGTATTCGAAGTGGATTTGTGGGTGTGATGAAGGGCGTCATCTACAGGATCGCGCCTGAGGCGAAGATCGTTGATATCAGCCATAGTATTGCCGCACAGGATATTCGGGAAGGCGCGTTCGCCCTCTGGCGTGCGTATTCATTTTTCCCGCCGAGCACCATTCATGTGTACGTGGTTGACCCTGGCGTTGGCACACAGCGACGAGCGCTTGCAGCGCACATTGGTGAAAATTATTTTGTCGGACCGGACAACGGTCTGCTCACGCCGATCATCGAAGACGCCGAAGGACGCGGTCGGAAGATTGAGTTTGTAAAACTCGATAATCCCAGGTTCTTTCTGCCCAAAGTAAGCCATACCTTCCACGGCCGTGACATCTTTGCACCCGTAGCCGCGCATCTGGCGAGTGGAGTCGCCCTGGCCGAACTAGGGACGCCGGTCAGTGACCCGGTCCGTGTCCAGGTGCCGAAGCCGGAGAAGACGTTGGACGGCTGGCGCGCCCATGTGACCTTGATCGACACGTTTGGCAATCTCACCACGGACCTGCCGTTCTCTACGCTTCAAAACCGGACCGATATTCTGCTGCGCCTTCGAGGGGCCGAGATCCACGGGATCGCTGAATCCTACGGCCACAAACGGCCCGGCGACCTGGTCGCCGTTGTAGACAGCGAGGATTTCGTTGAGATCGCGGTGGTCAACGGCAGCGCGGTTGAAAAGTTGGGGGCGAAAGTGGGCGATGACGTGGATGTGATAATCCCTTCGCCTTGAGCGGAATTAAGGCTTACACTGTACCCGAAAGCCAGGACTCAATGACAGAACCTGTGACGACATGGCAATTTGGAACTCGTGAGATTAAATACGGTGCAATCGGGGCCGTGCTGTATGGTGTGTTTTCCTGGGCCTCGAACATCTTCCCGCTGCCCGTTGTAGGGAACATAACCTTCCGCCCGGCAGTGGCAGTCCTGATCTTCTTTGGCACTGCCTATGGTCCCTGGGTGGGACTTCTGACCGGTCTCCTGGGCAACACGCTGGGTGATTGGGTTACAGGTTGGGGCTTTTCCTGGCATGTAAGTTTGGGACATGGCTTGATGGGTATGATTCCCGGATTGGTATCCACGACGATCAGCGATTTCCGCGCCGTGCACGACATCCTCAAGGCGATCGGTTGGGGTGCGGCCGGCCTCGGCGTGGGCAGACTGTTTGCGGCACTCATGGAGATATTTGTCAGCGGGGCCGATCTCCAGACGGCGCTCGTCAACTATTTCCTGCCGGCGTTTCTTGGTGACCTCTTGATGATGGCCTTATTTCTGCCGATCCTGATGATCACATTCGCGTCTGTTGCTGCACATCGAGCCCGGTGATGGTTGAGGCGAATAATCTTGGTGTAAAATAGCCCCGTGAATTCCATTGATCCCCTCGTCGTTGAAAACCTATCTTTCCGCTATCGAGACCGCCGGGGTGCGGCCATCCAGGACATTTCTTTTACGGCAAACCAGGGTGAGATTCTACTCATTGCCGGTGCGAGTGGGTGTGGCAAAACGACTCTGATCCGCTGCGTCAATGGCCTCATTCCTCGCTCCTACAAAGGGGAAATCAATGGGCGTATCCTCATTATGGGGGAAGAAACCGCCAGGTTAAAACTTTCCGAGATTTCACAAAGAGTTGGGACCGTTTTACAAGACCCTGAGCGCCAGATTCTAGGCACCAGGGTGCTCAATGAAGTCGCTTTCGGTCTGGAAAACCTGAATGTCCGGCGTGAGGAGATCATTGAGCGCGCCGATGAAGCGCTTCGCTTTCTGAAGATTCCGCATTTGCGCGATCGCGAAACCTTCCAGCTTTCCGGGGGCGAAAAACAGAAAGTTGCTTTAGCTGGCGTGCTTGCCATGCGTCCATCCATTCTGCTGCTTGATGAACCCCTGGCAAGCCTGGACCCGGCCAGCGCGCAGGATACACTGGATACAGTCCGCTATCTGGCAGATCAGGGAATGACCGTGCTGATGGTCGAGCACCGCGTGGAGGATGTTCTGCGAATCCGACCTGAGCGCGTGATGTTCATGAGCGAAGGACAAATCCGCTACCTGGGGAGTCTTGAGGGGTTATCAAAAGAAGTGAACTATCGCGAAGTGAAACTACCTGCAGAGCAGATCGTTGAGCGCGCGCGGCATGACCCTCCTCCCGTGGAGATAAAAATCCTGCCAAGCGTATCCAGAAACGGCTCCGAAGAAGACACGCTGGTCCGTTTTGAAAACGTTGACTTTGGCTATGAATCTGGCGTTGATGTTTTGCACGGGATTAATCTGGAAATCAAGCGCGGTGATGTCATCGCTGTGCTTGGTCCCAACGGAGCCGGCAAAACGACTTTTGTGAAGCATGCGATCGGGCTGCTCAAGCCAAAATCCGGACGTGTGCTCGTCAGCGGACAGGATACCCGTCATGCCAGTGTGGCTCAGATCGCACGCACTCTGGGCTATGTGTTCCAGAGTCCGAGCCATATGCTGTTTGCCTCCACCGTTCGGGAGGAACTGGCTTTCGGCCCGACGAACATGAAGCATCCCAAGCACACGGTGGAACAGGAGGTGAAAGAGGCCCTGAGAATTGTGAACCTTTCTGATAAAGAGCAGGACCCGCCGCTGGCCCTTTCATTCGGCCAGCAGAAGCGCGTCAGCATTGCGGCCATCCTCGCCATGCAGTCTCGCATCCTTGTGATGGACGAGCCCACCGCCGGGCAGGATTATCAGAACTATATGAACTTTATGGACTCGATCCTGCAAATGCCTACCTTCGAGGCCATTCTGTTCATTACCCATGACGTGGATCTCGCCGTGATCTATGCCAACCGTGTTCTGATGATTTCCGACGGAAGACTCATTGCCGATGGAAAACCGCAGGATGTGCTGCGCGATTTCGACCGACTCAAAGCCAACCGCCTCGTCCCGACCTCGCTGCTGGATCTCAATTTGAAGCGACTCAGCACAACCGGCCGGTTCATGAGGGCCGAAGCGTTGGCCCATATCTAAAGAGGAGATTAGAAATGGACAAGAGGCTTGCAAACATCTCGATTTCACTCGTCGTTATTCTCGCTTTCTTTGCCCTGGTCATGTTTGTCCTCGGCAAGGGACAGGCTCAGGAAGGTGCGCTTTTTAATTTCTCCGTTGATCAGGCGACCGTTGTGCTGCGCTTCGTTTTCGTCGTGATTGGTCTGCTGATCGTCTTTGGTGTCTATTATTTCACCAGAGAGAACGCGGCCTGGGAAGTTGGCACGCGCCAGGTCGTATGGATGGGTATTGGCGCGGCGCTGTACGCGATCTTTTCCTACATGTTTAATGGCACGGTCTTCGTCGTGCCGTCCGTGAGCCAGGTTGCCCTGCGTCCCGCCATCGCAATCCCGATGTTCTTCGGATACGCCTTTGGCCCCGTGGTTGGATTCTTTACGGGCGCGGTCGGCAACATGTTCGGCGATGCATTGACCGGCTTTGGCCTATCCCCGCAGTGGAGCATCGGCAACGGCCTGATCGGTTTCATTGCCGGTCTGTGGATGCTCTTCAAGGACCGCAAGCAGAGCATGAATACAGTTTTGTATGTCAGCGGTGCGCTGGTTCTTTTGGCTGCGGTTCTCTACTTCCTGAACCGCAACGTGCCGAACATGCTCTTCTTCGACCCGGCCAACAACATCTTTGGTGACGCGACCATTTCAATTTTTGCCGGTATTTCCATCGTGGTGGGTTTCATCCTCGTTGTCGCAGTGAGGTTCCTGTTTGCGTCGAATGAAAACGTTGCGGCTGCTGTGACCTGGGGCATGCTGGGCAACCTGCTTGGTCTGCTCTTCGCGGCCCTTGCGGACATTTTCATCAATGGTCTAAGCCTGGCCGCAACCATCGTTGGGCAATACCTGCCTGCAGCCGGACCGAACCTGATCTTCGCTGCCATCCTCGTGCCGCTCCTGGTAGCCGCCTACGCTGCGGTTCAGAGACAATCCGGACGATAGTTTTGTTTTGTGCCTGTTGGAGGGGGTGAAACCCTCCAACAGGCGGAGACACTCATGCTCGTTACCTGGCGATATCGGAAACGAAAGTCCATCATCCAGTGGTTTGACCCACGGGCCTGGCTGACCTTTTATGCCTGTTTTCTCGTTTCCACCCTTGCCTTCTGGGATGTGCGTTTTCTGCTCTTTTTCTTTGCGATTGCTTTGTTCACTCTTTTCAATTCGGGGGTGACCTGGAGAGAAACCCGGCGTGCGTTCCTTTTCATTCTTGGATTTATCACGATCTATGCAGTTTTGACGTTCCTCACGGGCCGTGGCGGATCGGAGGTGTATTCGCAGGAACATCTGATCCGCCAGTTCAGGGCTCCGTTCTCTATTTTTGGATGGACACCGACCCTGCGCATCACTGTTGAGCGTGCATTTTTTGCGTTGAGTCAATTCGTGCGCGTTTCAAGCATCGCCGTCATGACCATCCTCATTCCTTACTCTCTTAACCCCGCTCAATACGGAATTACGTTCAAGGGCCTCGGCCTTTCTGACAAGTTCGCGTACGCCATGGATCTGACAATGCGCTTCATCCCCACGTTCGGGCGGGATTTTCAGTTGACAGTGGACGCGCAAAGAGCACGCGGCTATGAACTTGAGAAACTAAGCGGGGGCCTCATTGAGCAGGTCCGCAAGCTGGGTCCCATTTTGGTGCCTGTGACCATCCATGCAATCATCGGGAGCGAAGACATCATTGATGCCATGGATCTGCGCGCCTTTGGTGTCGGGCCGCGTACGTGGACCGACGTGCTTGAACGCCATACCAAAGACAGAGTTCTTATTGGCTTCGGTGTATTGATCCTCATCACGTCCCTTGCTCTGGCTTTCATGGGATACGGCAAGTTTTGGGTGCCTGGTTTTTTGATACCAAGGTAAGCTAAATAAAAAAGGACTGCCATCGCAGTCCTTTTTTATTTGCAGGCAGCGGTCAGTCAGCGCTTCAGATAGGTCTCCCCGGCAATGACTTTGAAATCGAGGCGGTTCTGCTCCGGTGCAAAGACGCAGGTGGCAAAATTCGTGAAGGCGCAGGGAGGATTGTAAGCGTAGTTGAAATCAAGAGTCAGATTGCCGTCCGTATTCACCTCTACGACCAGATATCGCCCGGTTGGGTAGGTCTCCGTTTCACTGGTCGGGTCCCAGAAGCGCAGGAAGAAGCTGCCGTCGTCTTCACGCGTCACGTCGAGTTTGTATGGTTTGGCGTTGAACTCAAATGCAATATATCCATCCACAGGGAACTCGGATTTCTCGCCGGTCAGGTCGGGGAAGAAGGTCATCCTTGGGTGGTCGTAGGCGGTGTAATGCGCGGGCAGGCGGAAATTCTCGTCGACCTCGAACCAGGTACGGGCGGGGAAGGAACGTCGCTCCTCCCGTTGGTTATCCCACATGCGGATGCCCAGTTTATTTCCACGCTGGATCACGACGAGCCGAATGTCATCCAGGGTAATAAAGCTTGGCGTGTCAGACGTATCTGGCTGCAGGAGAGCAAAATCCACGGGCTGGTCATTCACGTTGACGGTCTGCCCGGCATTCGTGCGCAGGGATACCGATTTGCCATTGAACTCAAAATAACCGACGTCAGACGGCAGGCGCTCAGGCAGCTGGATTTCATTTTTGGGATCTGAGCCTAACTTGTTGTTGCCGAGTTTCAGCCAGAATAATCCTGAAAGCGCAAGCCAGCCATTTTCCTTTCGGATGCTCTCGTTGCGTTCCTTACGCCACTCTGATGCGATTTCTTTGTAGTTCATCTGAGCCATGCGGCAAATTATACCTTAATGAACAGGCTCGCCATTCGGCGAGCCTGTAAGTAACATGTTCACTGCGGATCGCAGTCCGCGTTCTACGAATGATCCGTGTCTTATTCCTCCAATGTGCTGATGTCGCCTTCCGGCAGTCCTTGTGCACGCGCTTTCAATACGCGGCGCATGATCTTGCCTGAGCGCGTCTTCGGGAGCTTATCTACAAACTTGACATCCTCCGGCCGCGCAATGGGCCCCATGTGGGTTGCGACGTGCTGGCGCAGTTCCTCGGCCAGCTCAGGCGAGGGAGCAAAACCGTTTCTTAACAGCACAAAAGTATGGATGCCCTGGCCTTTCACTTCATGGTGCAGGCCGATCGCGGCGGCTTCTGCAACGGCAGGATGACTCACGAGCGCGGACTCCACTTCCGCCGTTCCCAGGCGATGCCCTGAGACCTTGATCACATCATCCACGCGGCCGATGATCCAGAAGTAGCCGTCCGAGTCGCGTTTGGCAGAGTCACCCGTGGTGTATTTGCCCGGGTTCTTCGACCAATACTGGTTCACATAGCGATCCGGATCGCCATAAATCGTTCTGAGCATCGCCGGCCAGGGATTCTTCAAAACGAGATATCCTTCCTGATCGTCCGCCACAGGGTTTCCCTGTTCATCTACGATTTCGGCTTCCTGGCCGAAGAACGGACGCGTGCCCGAGCCTGGCTTGAGCGGAACAGAGGGCGTCGGTGTGATCATGAACATACCAGTCTCCGTCTGCCACCATGTATCCATGATGGGGCACCTCTCCTTGCCAATCACGCGGTAGTACCACTTCCAGGCCTCCGGGTTGATCGGCTCACCAACGGAGCCCAGCAGCCGCAGGGAGGATAGATCGTGCTTATTCGGCCAGGCTTCGCCAAAGCGCATCAGTCCACGAATCGCCGTTGGCGCTGTGTACAGGATCGTGATCCCGTATTTCTCAACACACTGCCACCAGCGATTCGGGTAAGGGAACATGGGCCCGCCCTCGAACATGAACGATGTCGCGCCGTTGAGCAGCGGTCCATACACGATATAGGAGTGACCGGTGACCCAGCCCGGGTCGGCTGCGCACCACCAGCGGTCTTCATCGTTGATGTCGAAGACATATTTGAGGGTCGAGTAAGTTCCCACCATGTAACCACCGTGTGTGTGGACGATAGCCTTAGGTTTGCCTGTAGAGCCTGAAGTGTAGAGAATGTAAAGCGGATCTTCCGCGTCCAGCACTTCGGTTGGACATTTCCCGTTTGCGATGGGAAGCGCGAGCATGTCATGATACCAGTGATCACGTCCCGCTTCCATCGGGACATCATGCCCGACCCGTTTGACAACAATGACATTCTCCACGGACGGACAGCGTTTCAGGGCCTCATCGACAGTGCGCTTTAGTTCAACGACCTTGCCGTTGTTGTAGCTGCCATCCATGGTGATGACAAGTTTCGACTCGCTGTCTTCGATGCGGCCCTGCAGGGAATCGACCGAGAAACCGCCAAACACTACGGAGTGGACCGCGCCGATCTTTGCGCAGGCAAGCATCGCAAAGACAATCTCCGGCACGCGTCCCATGTAGATGGTAACACGGTCACCTTTCATGACTCCCATGGCTTTGATAATGTTTGCCATGCGGTTTACCTCGCGATTGAGAGCATGATAAGAGAATGTGCGCTCAAGTTTGCCATCCTCTGATTCCCAGATGAGTGCAAGTTTATTCTTCCGATAGGAATTCAAGTGCCGGTCGATGCAGTTGTGGACGATGTTCACTCTCCCACCAGTGAACCATTTGAAGAAAGGCTTATTCGAATCGTCCAGGACCTTGTCCCATTTTTTGAACCATTCGAGTTCATTAGCTTCATCGGCCCAAAAGCCTTCCAGGTCTTTACGGGCCTTTTCCGCAACAGCCTCCCAGTCTTGCAGTCGTGCCTGGGCCACGACCTCCTCTGACGGATAGTAAACTTCACCTTCCAGTTCTTTCACTTTTCCATTAGCCTTTGTTGCCATACGGCCTCCTCTGAGCGAGTCTGTTCAAATGTGAGTTTGGCGGCTATTTTAATCCGCTTTGCTGGATTTTGCTATAAAAACATGGAAAAAGAAATGAAGATGGGATAATACCGGGCTAAAGCATGGAGACGGGGTGGAGACCCCGTCTCCATATCTGGTTGTAGAGCCGTTCTAATCGGACGCAGGAGCCGGCGCCGTTTCGCGGATGGAAGCGACGGAGGTATCGGATTCAATGTCGATGTGGGACGTCTCAGGCACCCGCGCGAAACAGACGACCGCACAAATGGCCGCGATCACCATTGGATACCAGAGCCCGGCGAAATCGTTGCCTGTGCTTTTGATCAGCGAAAGACCAATGATCGGCACCAGGCCACCAAATACGCCATTGCCAATATGGTAGGGCAGAGACATGGATGTGTAGCGAATCTTGGTGGGGAATAACTCTACCAGGAAGGCCGCGATCGGTCCGTATACCATCGTTACAAAGATCACCTGCAGCAAAACCAGCAGGCTCAGCATCACCGGGTTGTAGCCAACATACGGGAACAGAAAGAGCTGACCTGCCTTCGGGGCAAAGGAGGCCATCAATCCGTAGATCGGATAATAGAGCAGTACGGCCAGTACCATCCCGGCCAGCATAATCTTCTTTCTGCCGATCTTGTCGGAAAGGTTTCCGAAGAACAGGAAGAACGGCGTTCCAACGAGCAGAGCCGCACCAATGATCAAATTGGAACTTACCAGATCTACCTTAAAGATATTTTGCAGATAATACAGAGCGTAGAACTGTCCGGTATACCAGACTACGCCCTGTCCCATGGTTGCGCCGAACAGTGCCAGAGCTACATACCCAAGGTTGAAGCGATTTCCAAAACTCTCAGCCAGGGGATTCTTCGAGGTACCGCCTTTTTGTTTGAGTTTGGCATACATGGGTGATTCGCGCAGGGAGAAACGGATCCACAGTGAGATTGCGACCAGGACGATCGAGATCAAGAACGGGACGCGCCAGCCCCAGGCGGCGAAGGCATCATCGCCCAGAGATTTACGCGTGATCAGAATCACACCGAGCGAAACAAACAGGCCGAGCGTCGCGGTGGTTTGGATCCAACTAGTTAACAGACCGCGCTTGCCATGTGGGGCATGTTCAGCGACGTACGTGGCTGCGCCGCCATACTCACCGCCCAGTGCCAGGCCCTGCAGGATGCGCAGGGTGATCAGGATGATGCCGGCCGCCGCACCTAGGGTTTCATAGGTTGGCAGCAGGCCCACTGCAAAGGTGCACAAGCCCATCAATGTCATGGTGATGAGGAATGTGTATTTGCGTCCAACGAGGTCGCCGACGCGGCCAAATACAATCGCGCCGAACGGCCTGACGATGAAGCCGATCGCGAAGGTTGCCAGCCAGGCGATCAGGTCGCCCAGGGGAGTGCCTGTGTGATAGAACTTGCTGGCGATGACGGTCGCGAGACTCCCGAAGATGTAGAAGTCATACCATTCGATCATGGTCCCTGCCGCGGATGCAAAAATGGTCCGCGTGAGACTCTGTTCGCCCGTACTGGGGGCAGACGATCTTGCTGCAGTTTGCATACTCATAAAGCATCTCCTATCTTTGGGTTTTAATAAAATGGAGGGCCGCCCGCTGCCGCACAGCGGACGTTGCGCCTCTCAAAGGCAGAAGGGTTGGAGGAAGGGTGAGCCATTCCATGCTCACGCCAGCAGCGGACGAATCAACATCACTGGTACTTCGGAGTGAGTTACTACTCGATCGGCCACGCTGCCCAGCAACCAGCGCTTGACCCCGGAGCGGCCGTGCGTCGACATGACGATCACATCCGCATTGATCTCGGCTGCCACCTGCAGAATGGTCTCCGCGATGGCTCCCTGCCGAATCAAAAAGGAAGTCCGAAACCCGGCCTTCTGCAATTTGCCTCGCACAGATTGCATGTAGCTTAAGGTCTCGACTTCCATTTCTTGAATGAGATTGTCCGCAATGCTGGGATCGGAAAAGGAAAATTCAGCTGCCGGATCCGCCGACACTCGCAAAAGAATGATCTGAGCATCCTCGTCTGATGCCAGAGTCTGCGCGTGGGGCAATGCTGCTTCGGCTAGCGCTGAGCCGTCCAGGGAAACCAGGATCTTTTTATAGGCCAAGCGATTTCTCCAAAACCACTAACGGAGGTAGCCAAAAATCTACAGTATCAACACCAAATGTGTGGACGAGTTGCGCAACCGGGGGACTACTGGGGATTCCCCCTACTTCGACAAATCAATTACTCGATCCAATCCAAAATCCTGTGCCATGCACCTGCAAATGGCAAAAACCATGGACGACCATCATACAGTCCCAGTGGCGCCCCTGGAAAAGTGAACGAAGCAAACGGATGTTCGCGGAGGTTGCCCTGTATCATCGCCTCTGCCAGCGTCTTTCCCAGGTGCGTCCCCATCGCCACGCCGTGCCCCGCGTACCCGAGCGAATAGTAAATCCCATCGATCTCGCCGACATGCGTCATCATATCGAATGCAAAGTCCAGTGTCCCGCCCCAAGCGTACTCGACCTTCACGTCTTTCAACTGCGGATACACTTCGATCATCTCGCGGCGTAAAATCTCGGCACTGCGCGCGATTGTATTTTCATTTTCTGGGAAAAACGCGGCGCGGCCGCCAAAGATCATCCGCTTATTCCAAAGTCTAAAATAGTTCAGATAATGCTTGTAATCAAAGATCATGCGGTTCTTTGGGCTGAGCTGCTGAGCAAGCTCATTGGGCAGCTTTTCTGTCGCAATGATGAATGATCCAATCGGGATGATCTTCTTTTGAAGCTTCTTGACGACGTTTCCGGTGTAACCGGATGTCGCCACTAAGACAGATTGTGCTAAGACCGGGCCTCTCTCCGTTTCGATGACAAAGCGGGTCTCATCCCGCCCCAAGCTGTGGACGCGCGCCCGGGCACAGGTCAACGCCCCTGCCTTTTCCGCGGCCCTGGCGAGTCCCGCCACGAATTGAGCCGGGTTCAACCCGCCGCTGACCTCATCCACGAGCGCGCCGTGATAAAGGTCCGTCCCGATCTCTTCGCGCTGGTCTTTACGTGAAACAAGACGCACCTTGTGGTTGAACTCCTTTTCCATGAATTCAACTTCCTCTTTGAGCGCGTCGAAGTGTTTGGACTTGTTGGCCGCCAGCAAATGACCAGTGCGCGCAAAGCCGCAATCTATGTTTTCTTCTTTAATGATTTGTTCAACGGTATCAATCGAATCAAGGGAGTATTGAAACAGGCATTTTGCCAGATCCCGCCCATAGCGCTTTATGACGGTTTGCATCGGCAGTTTCAAACCGGTCAACACCATGCCGCCATTACGCGAGCTGGCTCCCCAACCGAGCGTCTCGGCTTCGAGAACAGCGACCTTAACGCCCTGTTTTGCCAGCGTTCTTGCAGCGGAGAGGCCTGTGTATCCGCCGCCGATGACTGCCACTTCTACTCTTTCAGGAATTGGAGTGAGCTTCTCCGCGGATGGCATGTCCGCGGTGATGTGCCAGTAGATTTGATGGTTCATATAAGCCCCTGTTCGCGCTCAGGACGAGAGAATCTTTTCCCATTCCAACTCTTCGAAGGCCTTATGCAGACGATGACCATCGTCAACGATGAAATATGTCAGGTTGGTGAAGACCTTCTCCGCCAGGGCGCGGACCGGCTTCAGCGGTACCACGTCATCCTCCGTCCCGTGAACAATGACCGTTGGAACGGAAACAGGTTTCAGTTGGCGCGCAGCGAATTCATCCAGATTCAATGCCGGGGCCAGCAGTACCAGCTTCCGCACCTGTTCCGGATGGTCGAGCGCGAAGACTGCTCCCATCAATCCGCCAAAGGAGGACCCGATAATGGTCCAATCCTTTTCCTTTTTAAGGATGGCATCCAGTTGTTTCATCCGCTCTTCGAATGTGCCAGTGAAGTCCGGGGTGAGCATGCCGGGAAAACGTGCCGCGAATTGCTGGGCCTTTCCGCTTCGGCTGTTACTTTCGCTGCCGTGCAGGTAAATGATCCTGGAATGATCAATCGCCATGCTTCGTCTCTCTGCGTTTTACTGCACCCTGAATCCACACGCCGGCAATGACCAGAACCAGGAAAATGGGTGCGTTGATCGCCGGACTAAGATTGAAGGATTGGAGAATCAGCGCGGCGCCAGCCAGGGATGACAGGGTAATCAAGGCCCAATCAAACAGAAGGCTGACAAGAATGATACCAAGGACACCGCCGATCAAATAAACGATCCATCCACCACCGTTTTGGATTCCAAGCGTACCTGCCATGGCGGTTAGAATCGCGCCGCCCATGAAGAAACCAGCGAGGCCGATCGCAACCGCCCTCAGAAATATCGACAGAATCGCAAAGACCACGCCGGTGGCCAGGCCGATGATCAGGATCACCCAATCCGGGCCGTTGAGAAATCGTCCTGCCAGTTGAACGCCTGCAATGAAACCGCCTGCACCCACGAAGAGCCAAAATAGTTTCCTCCCTGCCACAAGCAAACCGACGCCAAGTAATACATTGATGGCCGCTAACATTCCGTCTCCTTCCACGATCCCGGAGCTTTACCACTTGCACACCGATAAAGGTGGGAAGCTTCGTATGTATCACTCCTCTGGTAGTTTATTTTCTGAATTCGCGGATTCATCTCCTCTTACGGATTCGCTGCGCCTGGCTCTGCTTTTTCGACCAGTTTTCGGCTCTTCAGAAGCTGCGACGCTCGTTTCGGCGATTGTATCTTCTTTCGCTTCGGGCTTCAACTCCGCTTCCTCCGGTGCTTCTTCCTCGGTTCTCGTGCGCGGGATGATCGGTTTAGCACGCAGGGCTTCACGAAGCTCATTCTGTAATGCTACGGGAAAAGACGGTGACGTACGGCGCAGAGTAATGGCCGTCATAGGGTTATCAGAGGTGGCCAAGACCTGCTTGAGCAGGAAAGTGGTCTCGGTGGGGGAGGCGCGGTAAAGAGCAATGATCAGCTCTTCGAGATCAAGCTGCAGTGTAGCCGGCGCGGACACAATGATGGGTTCGACGAGGTCGAGGATGGGGGGGAAATTCTCGAAAGAGGTGTCTGCGATCATGGGGAGCAGCGCCTGGATGCCGTTCGACCACGTCCGGGTGCGTGCAGGATGCAGATATTCCTGGATCAGCGTCAAAAACTTGTCCGGTGTTTCCTTGCGCATCCGGTACAGGCTGGTGGATAGCAGTGCTGCGCGTACCTCGGGATCGCGGATCTGTTGAGTCCACGCGGTGAGGCGGGCCAGCAGACGTTCCTCCTGTGGTGGGATACGGCCCAGCAGGAAAGCGGCGAGCAGCCGCGTTTCGAGCGCACCTTCATCCCAGAGCAGGTCGGCGAGGTTCAGCGCGTAATCTGGGTTTTCCTCTGCTACAGTCCGCAATTCATTCTCAATTTGACGAAGCACGACATGCGGAGTTCGATAGGTCTTGAGGTTCGAGCCGGGCGCAACGTTTTCCTTGGTCCGCAGGGTGTAATTGACGTAGAAATCCAGCATCTCGCGTAGATGCTTCATGAACTCCTCCGGCAAGAAGAAAAAATCTGCGAGGCGGGCGGCTTGCTTGCGGAGGCGGGAAAGGTCAATTGCGGGCATAGATCGGTGTCAGGTGTTAAAGTATCAGGTGTCACGTTCATTGTACCTGAAACGTGACACCTGATACCTGAAACCGTTTAATACGCTCTCGCGAAGTAGACCTTCTTTTCAGCAAACTCACCACAGACAATACACTTGCCGGGATGACCAGGCTGTCCTTCCAGGGGGATGTTGCGGGTGGTGGCCTTGGTGTCCTCCTTCACTTTGGCCTCGCATTCCTTGCTTCCGCACCAGTAGGAGAAGGCCCAGCCATCCTGAACAACCTTTTTGAGTTCTTCGTAATCCTTGGGATCGTGAATGTTCGCATCACGGAATTCAGTGGCGCGCTTGAGGAGGGAAGCCTGAATCTCGGTCAGCAGCCCACTCACAGTCGCCGCAAGACCCGCCTGCTGAACGAAGGATTTACCTTCCCGGCCAGGTCTGTCACGGCGGGCAAGGGCAACGGATCCCTTTTCCAGATCCCTGGGTCCAATCTCAACACGGACGGGCACGCCGCGCAGTTCCCAATCGTTGAACTTGAACCCGGAGGTCACATTATCGCGATCATCCATTTTGATGCGAATGCCAGCATTCTTGAGTTCCTGGAAAATGCGGTCAGCCACTTCCATAACCTTGCTTTTCTCGGCATCAGTTTTGAAGATGGGGACGAGCACGGCTTGAATGGGAGCGAGGCGTGGAGGCAGGATGAGTCCCTGATCGTCGCCATGAACCATAATGAGCGCGCCGATGATGCGGGAGGAAATCGCCCAGGAAGTTGTTTCGCAATATTGCAGCGTATTGTCTTTATTCAGGAATTGGATGTCGAAGGCTTTGGCAAAGTTAGTGCTGAAATAATGCGACGTGCCCGATTGCAGCGCGCGCTTGTCCCACATCATCGCTTCAATGGACGTGGTGGTGTGTGCACCTGCAAAACGTTCGGTCTCGCTCTTTACCCCTTTGATGACCGGAATGGCGGCTTCCTCCAGGCAGAAGCGCTCGTAGATATCGAGAATGCGATACATTTCCTCCTTGGCTTCTTCTGCGCTGGCGTGGGCCGTATGACCTTCATGCCAGTAAAACTCGGCGGTGCGAAGGAAGAGCTTGGTGCGCAGTTCCCAACGCAGGACGGAACCCCATTGCACGATCAAAATGGGGAGGTCGCGCCAGGACTTGATCCACTTGGCGTACATGTGGCCGATAATGGTTTCCGAGGTGGGACGGACGACAAGTTTTTCCTCCAGCTCCACGCCGCCGCCGTGAGTGACCACTGCCAGTTCCGGCGCAAAACCTTCCACATGTTCCTTTTCCTTTTCAAAAAACGAAAGTGGAATCAACGTGGGGAATGCTGCATTGACATGTCCTGTTTCTTTGAATCTTGCATCGAGCCAGGATGTGATATTTTCCCACAGCGCCCACCCGTAAGGCTTGACCACCATGCAGCCGCGCACGGGGGCGTAGTCAGCCATATCTGAGCGCACAACCAGTTGGTTGTACCATTCTGCAAAGTCTTCTGCCCGTGTTGGTAATTTATCTTCTGCCATTTTGACTCCAGAGAGTAGAGATTAGATATTCGAAAGTAGTCGTTCCAGAGTAGAAAGTAGGTCTGAGAAACTAGTCACTGTTCTCTAGTCTCTCTCTATCATTCCCACAGCAGTCTGCACATCCTTCGCGAAAGCGATGAACTCACGCTGCCGCGCGGGGATATAGCTGTCAAACGATTGGATAAACTGATCGAAGAGGGACCGCCAACCCTCGCCGACCAGGATCAACGGCCTGCGGGGCATGGACTCCACGATCATCAAATTCCAGGTGAGTGCGATCTCCGTCAAAGTGCCGGTGCCGCCGGGCAGCGCGATTGCCGCGTCACAATTTTCCACCAAATACTGCAATCGTTCCACCAATGATTTCTTTCGGATCTCTTCCTTGACCCAATGATTCTTTCCAACGGCGCGCCAGGTTTCGATATCTTCGCATGTCACACCGACAACATGTCCGCCTGCTTCACACGCGCCGCGTGAAACAGCCTCCATCGTGCCAATGTAACCGCCATTAAGCACGATATGGCCGCGTTGCGCAAGTAATTCTCCCAGCAGGCGCGCTTCCTCGTATGCGGAAGATCCTTCTTTGGGTTGTGAACCACCGAAAACAGAAACCTTCATTGCAATCCTTCAGATTTCCCTCTGCTTTTCGGAGAGGGCTCAGGGTGAGGGGCAAATAAAAACGGCTCTCCAGAGTCTGGGAGCCGCTCATTGACACGGGGAACTGAACCTCATCCAGACCAGGCAGGTTTTTGCGTGCAAGGGGACGGGAGCGGGTTCAATTTCATGGCGCACATTATACACGAATATTCCAATGGGAGTGAAGTAAAATAACCGAAGAATGACTCAGGAAAAGCGGCGACTCTCTCTCGACCCGAAGCTGATCCCGTTACTGTTGCAGGATCTCATTCGTTTCGTGGCCGACCAATCCGCGGGAATGGGAGTGTCCTGTTACCTAGTGGGTGGACTGGTCCGCGACATTCTCCTTAACCGCCCTGTGAATGATTTTGATGTGGTGGTCGAAGGCAATGCCATGAAGCTCGGGAAGGCGCTCGTCAAGAAGCTCGGCGGCAAGCTGACGAGTCATCCTGCATTCAAGACAGCGACCTGGTATCTGCCTTCTCCAGCGGACGGACTGTCCTTCCTTGACCTGATCAGCGCGCGTTCCGAAAGCTATGACTTTCCGGGGGCGCTTCCTACAGTCAGGCCCTCTACCATCGAAGATGACCTGCACCGCCGAGATTTCACGATCAACGCCATGGCCCTGCGATTGGATGGCGATCACTTTGGGGAACTGCTTGATCCGCTCCATGGACAGGCTGACCTCAGCCACGGACTGGTCCGCGTTTTGCATAGCCGCTCTTTTACGGATGATCCCACGCGTATGCTGCGCGCCATCCGCTATGAGCAGCGATATGGTTTTCAGATTGAGCCTGAAACGCTAGGTCTCTTCAATGAGGAGGCGCGGGGAGTGTTATCTCGACTTAGTGGCGAACGCCTGCGTCATGAATTTGACCTTATGTTCCGCGAAGACAATGTCGAGTTGATGCTCGCTCGATCAACTGAGCTTGGAGTTCTCAAGGCCACTCATTCTTCTTTGTCATGGGGTGAAGACATCCAGCAGCGCTTTGCCCGATTGCCGGGATCATTTGTGAGCGAAAGCATTTTGTGGGCTGTCTGGCTGATGGACTTGTCCGAGTCTGAGATCAGGTCCGTGGGCAAGCGGCTGGATTTCACGGCAGATGTTCTGAAAGTCTCGCTGGCGGCCTCTTCCATTTTTCATGAAATGAAATCGCTGGAGGACATGAAGCCCAGTCAATGCGTGGAGGCGCTGGATAAGATGCCAGATGAGTCCGTGACGGCTGTGGCTCGTTCCATTGCTTACGGAAAGCCGCGCGTGATGTTGGAATCTTATCTTTCAAAATGGAAGGATATGAAACCGGTAACTAACGGTCATGACTTGAAAGCACGCGGCGTTCCGCCGGGGCCAAAATACAGGCAAATCCTCTCGCGCCTTCGTGCAGCATGGGTGAATGGGGAAGTCGAAACAGCCGAAGAGGAAGCGAAACTGCTGGCAACGCTTCTCGAATAGAGAGGAGCGACTCAGCGAGCCGCCCCTGTTTGATTCTCAGAACTCACAGGTGATATCTATCTTGCTCTTCGTGTCCGCGCACGTGCAGAGAGATCAGTGATCAACGGCCGTAACTCCTCCGGCGCGGTGGTCTCACTTGTGCGGACGGTGTGGGTGCGCGTTTCGGTGATGACCGTGATCGTGTACATAAATGCATCGGGCATGGCCGGTTTTTCTGGTAATGCTGCAATGTTGAAGAAATCCGCTTTCTCGACGAGCAGGCTCAGGGTCTGCGCCTGATCCGGGGGCAGATCATCCAGATTGAGGGAGAGAGAGACCTTGCGTCCCATGAACCCTCCGCTGCGTTCAAATTCGATTTTTGTCATCGTACTAATCCAATCGATTTGAAGAGGGATGTCAGGCAGCCGTCGCCCTGAGTGGGAGGCGTGCTGCCCACAGTAATGCCAACTTCACTCCAGCCTTTTTGGACAGCAATTTGCTCGAGGCTGCCTGCTCCGTACAAATCGGCGGCGGCTTGAAATGTTAGATCCGCGGCATCCTGGAATTTGGAACTCGATGTGAGTTTATCTGCCAGTGTCTTGTACCAGATCAGGCCGGCCTTCTCCCAGGCATTGCCGCCAAGCTCAATGGCAACAACGTAAAACGCATGATTCGGGATTCCGGAATTGATATGTACGCCGCCATTATCCTCGATGGTGTTCACGTAATCCTTCATATTCGCGGGCTGGGGATCCTTGCCCAGGACTGGATCATCATAGGCCGTTCCCGGCGCTTTCATGGACCGCAATCCGATCCCGTTGACATTTGAAGTTAAGAGGCCCTGGCCGATGATCCAATCCGCTTCACTGGCGGTATGACCAAGCATGCGCTGTTTCACGAGCGACCCGAAAACGTCGGACATGGATTCATTTAACGCACCGCTCTGCCCGGAATAATTCAGGTTGGCCTCGTACTGGGTAACCCCGTGTGTGAGTTCGTGTCCCATGACATCAATGGAGATGGTAAAGCGGTTGAACAGGCGCTTGTCCGGAGGAAGATCCTCATCTCCATCGCCGTAGACCATCTGCTGGCCATCCCAGAAAGCATTGTCGTAGCCCTTCTGATAATGAACGGTAGAGTCAATCGGCAGGCCGTTGCCGTCAATCGAGTTCCGGGAGTACACTTCATTATATAGGTCATAGGTCCCACCGGCGCCGTCATACGCTTCATTGACGGCCACATCGCTCACCGGTGGATCACCCTCTCCACGGACCAGTGTGCCGGGCAGACTGGAACCATGTTTGGCATCGTACACACTGCGCTGTTTGTGCATAATGCTCATCGTTGCCACGTGGGGTGTCGTTCGAGCACTGGCACGTCTGCCGCGCATTTGTGTAGTGATGGTATTGGTCTTCAAAGCCATTTCACGTTGTTCGTCGCTGCCACGTTCGGCGATCTCCCGCAGCATGTGCGGTGGGAGGATGCAATAAAGTGGATGTCGGTGCTGCATTTATGAACTCCTTGTCGTTTAAAGGGAAAGACTCGATAATCTGAGTATACATCTCCAAAATGCGATTTTCAACTGCGTTTTCTGGCAGCAGCAGGGCTTTCTCAAAGTAAGAGAGCCAGAGCCTTGTCAGGGTGAGCAGCGAAGAAGCGTCTAGCAGAAGGAATGAAGGGGAAGTCGGAGGTGGCGATCAAAGCGAGAACGAGATTGTTCAGGATGGCCATGTTGTGACCTGCGGAATGTTTTTTGAAACGGGTTTGGTCTTCGTGCAAGGTGACATCGCGGGGGTAATGT
>JAKOVF010000320.1 GCA_029782225.1 Chloroflexota bacterium
ACATTACCCCCGCGATGTCACCTTGCACGAAGACCAAACCCGTTTCAAAAAACATTCCGCAGGTCACAACATGGCCATCCTGAACAATCTCGTTCTCGCTTTGATCGCCACCTCCGACTTCCCCTTCATTCCTTCTGCTAGACGCTTCTTCGCTGCTCACCCTGACAAGGCTCTGGCTCTCTTACTTTGAGAAAGCCCTGCGGCATGCACAGACCTGGTTGGATGGATATGAGGAAAATGGTATATTGTACTGTCGTAGATTAATCCTTCCAGAAGGCAATAGGAAACAGGCATTGCAGGAAATAAAGACCGCACTGGGCCTGATTGAGAAACTGAGTCAGCTCTTCGATTTGCCGCAGGAGATTACTAATAGCGCAACATCCATCTTACGAGGCGATTTAACGGTTAATTGGGCCAATTTATACGATGCACGCGCCAAGAAGCTTGCAGGATACGGGGAAGTACACCCCCATCTGGCAGGCCTTCTCGATGCGGATATTGAAAACTTAGCCGAGATCGCCTGGCATCTATCCACGATCCTCGGTGAAGATCAACAGGAGAAACCCTAATGTCCAAGATCAAATCTGTACATGCCCGCGAGATCCTTGATTCGCGTGGCAACCCCACCGTGGAAGTTGATGTAGCTCTGGATGACGGCGCACAAGGCAGGGCTGCCGTACCTTCGGGCGCATCCACTGGAGTTCATGAAGCATTGGAATTGCGCGACGGGGATAAAAAACGCTTTGGGGGCAAAGGTACACTCAAAGCTGTGGAAAATGTCAATGGCTCGATTGCCAGTTCCCTGCCGGGGAAAGAAGCGGGAGATCAGTCCGCCATTGACCAAACCATGCTGGATTTGGATGGGACGCCCAACAAATCCAAACTGGGCGCGAACGCCATCCTGGGCGTCAGCCTGGCGGTTGCGCGCGCCGCGGCCGCGTCCAAAGGCGTGTCGCTGTTCCGCTATCTGGGCGGCGATGATGCAAAACTCCTGCCAGTGCCGATGTTCAACATTTTGAACGGCGGCGTTCATGCCAACTGGCAGGGCACAGACTTTCAGGAATTTATGATTGCCCCGGTTGGCGCACCGAATTTCCGCGAGGCGCTGCGTTGGGGGAGTGAAGTATATCAATCGCTCAAAGGCGTACTGAAGGATGGAGGTTATTCGGTCGGCGTGGGAGATGAGGGAGGCTTTGCACCGGCGCTGAAGAAGAATTCCGACGCGGTTGATTTGATTGTCAAAGCGATTGAGAAAGCTGGCTACAAACCCGGTGATGAGGTAGCCATTGCGCTTGACCCGGCCTCCAGCGGTTTTTATGAAGAAGGCAAATACAATTTGCGGACAGAGAACCGCAAGGTAACCGCGGCGGAATTGGTGGGAATCTGGAAATCGTGGGTTGAAAAATATCCCATTGTGGTACTGGAAGATGGACTGGCCGAGGATGATTGGGATGGCTGGCAACTGCTCAACCAAAAATTGGGTGATAAGATCGAGCTCGTAGGCGACGATTTATTCGTCACGAATGTTGAGCGCATCGCGCGCGGGATCAAGGAAAATGTGGCGAATGCCGTGCTGATCAAACTCAACCAGATTGGCACGCTGACCGAAACCATCGCTGCGATCGAGATGGCACGCAAGGCGGGCTGGGGTTCGATGGTCTCGCATCGTTCCGGCGAAACAGTGGACAGTTTCATC
>JAKOVF010000331.1 GCA_029782225.1 Chloroflexota bacterium
TGAAAGGAAGACAGCGGCCTTTCTTTTTTGCGGATATACATTAACAATATATAGATTATTAAAACTGGGAAAACCCCGAGAACTGCAGTGCGGGCGTACGCCCGCACTCCTGTTCTGCGATATCCCCTCAATTTGGTGAATTGTTAATAAGGAAAGCAAAGAATGCAAAGGTATATGCGACCTACAGTGGGTTTGCCGCCCTTTCAGCAGGGCGGCCTGGACTCTCTCTGTGGACTGTATAGCATCGTCAACGCGGAGAGGTTCATTAATCGTTCCGTAGATGAAGAGGCACAAATGCTCTTCAACGATATCGTTTATTACCTTTCCCGCCGCCAGAAGCTGGCTTATCTTCTGAGCGAGGGAATCATCCATACTCAGATGCTCCAGATCCTCAAAAGGGTGGTTGGCAAGAAACGCATCTCTGAAGTCTGGATCCCGTGGCGCGGCCTGCCGAACCCGGACCTGACCACATTCTGGCGGTCGATGCAGGATTTTCTGGATGGCACGCCCGGGCGGGCTATTATCCTTGGGTTGAACGGGTTCCATGATCACTGGACGGTGATCGAGAACATCACGAGCCGCTCGATTCTCTTATATGACTCAGCTCGGATCAAGCGCCTGCCGCGTTCCTCCTGCACCACGGTTTATCCCACCGGCAAACGAAAGCATTTGCTCCTGCCCGCGCAGACGTATTTCCTCTCGAACGAAAAGACGGATGAACAAAATCGCTACTCGTAGGATGAGCGCCGCTTCAGACTCCGCCGTAACCGGCTTCCATTTCGAGACACTTAAATACCTGATCTAGCCACAGAGTCACGGAGAAAACAGATCCGTGACTCTGTGGCTAATTACCTTCAGGGATTAGTTGAAGAGGATTTCCGATGCACCCCTACGTCAAATCTATTCGAGCGCGTTTGGAAGAGCACGCGGACCCGGTCAATGCCGCGCCGATGAAGCGCTATATGCGCGATCAATTTGAGTATCTGGGAATCAAGAGTCCCAGGCTGGCTGAACTGCTCAAGGAACATTTCGCTGAACACGGACTTCCCAAGGTCGCCGATCTCGATGCCATCGCACGGGACCTGTGGCGCCTACCGCAGCGTGAGTTTCAATACACGGCAACAATCCTGATCGGCAAATTCGAAGAGGCACTTCCAGAGCCGTTTATCGAGACACTGGAATATCTTATGGTCACCAAATCATGGTGGGACACAGTGGATACCCTCTCGGGCGGGACCCTGGGAGTCCACTTCAAGCGCTTTCCCAGGACGAAAAGGAAATATCTCTCAAAGTGGCGTAAATCCGAAAATTTCTGGCTTCGCCGCGCCTGTATCCTGTTCCAGCTTAACTATAAACAGGAGACCGATTTCGATCTGCTGAAAGAGATCATTTGCGAGAATCTCGGCTCGAAGGAATTCTTTATCAACAAAGCGATTGGCTGGTCACTGAGACAATATACGCGAGTGGACCCTGAAGGTGTGAAAAAGTTTGCGGCGGAAACCCCACTAAGTCCGCTCAGTAGAAGAGAGGCATTGAAGTGGCTGGAGAAGCGGAAGTCATAACTGGCTCTCACTGCTTGACAGCCTCGCTATCGGGAATACAATAAACTCAGGCTTAACCCGGCAGGAATTCTCCTATTCTTGTCCAATTTGATGTTCAGCGTTTGTATTCGTTTCACTGTGGTGGCAAAATGGAAATCAAGTCAGAGCTCACAAATATTACGGGTATGAACGTACATTATCTCGTGGCCGGCGCACAGGATCGACAGCCTGTCGTGCTGTTACATGGCGCTAGCTTCTCTGCCGCGACCTGGCAGGAGATTGGCACTCTGGATGCACTGGCTTCAGCGGGGTATCAGGCATTCGCCATCGACCTGCCGGGATTCGGTCAATCACAATCGGCTACCATTCCACGAGACACGTGGCTGGCCGAACTGCTCAACCACCTGGATATCAAGTCTCCCATTCTGCTGGCTGCTTCCATGAGCGGTGGATACGCCCTGCCTTTCGTGACCTCTCATCCGGAGCGTATTTTGGGGTTTGTGGCAGTCGCGCCGATCAGTATTCGGACTTATCGCGAGCGCCTTCACTTGATCACTGTACCGGTCCTGGCCGTCTGGGGTGAACAGGACAAGGTCATCCCGCTCAGTGATGGGGAACTGCTGGTCAAGTCTGTCAAGTATGGACGATTGATCGTGATTCCGGAAGGAAGCCATGCACCCTATATGAGCAATCCGTCGTTGTTCAATCAGGAGTTGGTCAAATTCCTGGGGACTTGTACGCCAGCAACTCCGTGATGCCGCGATTCATTAATTGCAGCTTCCTGCGCTTTTGTCTCCCAGAAACGCAAAGTTTTCTGCCGCCCAATTGTCTTCCATAGGCCTAGATCAGAGATGAAAAGCTCTTTTCGCTACCCCATCATCCTCTTCGATTGGGGCGATACCGTGATGAAAGATGACCCCACCTCCACAACCCCCATGGTGGAATGGACAATTGTCGAAGCGGTTCCGGGAATCGACTCTGTACTTGAATATCTCCGCTCAAGCGGACGGCGTATCATTTTGGCTACCAGCGCCTCGATTTCCGATGAATCCCAAATCCGCGCAGCGTTGGCACGCAAGAACCTTGACCAGTACTTTTCCCGCATTTATTGCTTCAAAAACACAGGACTGTCCAAAGGGGAAGCTTTTTATAGGCACATTCTCAAGAATCTGAGTATTCGCGCATCCGACGTGCTCATGGTCGGGGATACCTTCGAGAAGGATGTGCTGGCGGCCAATCAAGTGGGTATATTTGCGGTCTGGTTCAATCCGCGCTCAGATGAGAATCGTGCTGGCGAACTCCACATCACAGCCCACGCAATGGGCGATTTACTTTCATTTTTCAAGGCTCTTGATCAGATTTGAACTTGGGTTTGTGCACGATTCCCTCGCCGGCTTCTCATCACCGGCCTGTTTTTGTCCGTAAGTGATTTTCCTCCCCTTGCTTTTTTACTTTTAAGGTAATATTATACGAAATAGACTATGGAATCCGCTCAGAATCAGCCCGCCCGCCCATCCAAAAGGCCACGCCAGCGTTCGGTCAATCCTTTTGCGACCACTGTTGGTGTTGCCATTCTGCTTGCAACGCTCTTCACTGCCTGGACTCCGACCAGTCTGTTCACGAGCAATTTGAAGGAACAACTGCAATTGATCCTCACGCCTCAGCCGGGACCGGTTGCTGCTTCCACGCCCCAGCCGCAGTTACGCATCGGCATTGTCGCAGGGCACAATGGCAATGACTCCGGTGCGGTCTGCTACAAGTCAGATGGGAGCGTGGATATTACTGAGGCCGAAGTCAACCTCAAGATCGCGACCATTGTGCAGAAGCAACTGGTCGAGCGCGGCTTTCAGGTGGACCTGTTGAATGAGTTTGATACGCGCCTGAATGGTTACCGTGCAGTTGCACTGGTATCCATCCATAATGATTCATGTGAATATATTAACGATGAGGCCACCGGCTTCAAGGTGGCATCTTCACTCGACACGCGCGACATCAACCGGGCCCAGCGTCTCACTGCCTGTTTGGTGGATCGTTACGGACATACGACTGGCCTTTCGTTCCATCGCGGCAGCATTACCGGAGACATGCGTGAATATCACGCCTTCTCTGAAATCGACCCGAATACCATCACGGCCATCATCGAAACTGGATTCCTGAATCTGGACCGCAAGATCCTCACCGAGCACACGGACCTCGTTGCCGAGGGCGTTGTGCAGGGAATTCTGTGCTTCGTCAATAACGAAAACGTTCAGCCCACGCCTGTTCCAACTTTTGCGCCATGAGCAAATCACGCGCCAGTACGCAGCGACACCGTCTCCATCCTGCATTGCTTCTGCTACTGGCAAGCGGGGTCATCGGAGTGTCGGCCTTAACGGCTGCATCGTCGCCTGCCATGACATCCATTCTCAATCTGGGTGGTACTGCTACGCCGACTCATCCGATGTCCTTCGCGGTGGCACAGATCATCAAGCCGACTTATACCGCTACGGCTCTGCAATTCCCCACGCCCCTTCCCACCGAATCCGTTTTAACTGAATCCGTTCCATCTGAAGCTGTTGCAACCCAAGTAACAGACGTTACTTCAGTACCGGGTCTCATCCAGGCGGAGATCGTGCCAGATACGCCCATGCCTGAAAACAACGTTGTGTCTGCGCCACCGCAGGTTCCATCCAACGGCGGGAACAAATATATTCTGGTGGACATCTCTGAACAATATATGTATGTCTATGAAGGGGATACCCTCATTTATAGCTTTGTCGCGTCCACCGGTATGCATAACGCGACGCGGGTCGGGACATTCAGCGTACTTGATAAAATCCCGAATGCCTATGGTTCCACCTGGAACATCTGGATGCCAAACTGGCTGGGAATTTATTATGCGGGTGGTCTGGAGAATGGCATTCATGCTTTGCCCATTCTGCCGAATGGCTCTACCTTATGGGAAGGTTTTTTGGGTACCCCCATCTCTTATGGATGTGTGGTGCTTGGAACGTATGAATCAACATTACTGTATAACTGGGCTAACATAGGAACGACCGTTGAGATAAGATATTAGATCCTTGTTACAGGTGTAGGTGAGGCATGGATATGGACCACAAATTCATCCAATCTCGTGAAGCCATTCTGAACGCCCGGGATGCCCTGCGTCGCGGTGACATGACCCAGGCACGTCAATGGGCTGAGCAGGCGGCCCGGCTCGCGCCGCAAAGCGAGGATCCGTGGTTGATCCTCGCGGCGGTGGCCAGTCCGCGTCAAAGTGTGGACTACGTGCGCAAGGCACTACAGGCGAATCCCAATAGTCAGCGCGGGCGCAAGGCAATGGAATGGGCAATGCAGCGGCTGGGCGAGTCACCTGAGGTGAGAAAAGGCCCGGAGAGCGCGCCGCAGGCACAGGTCCGTGCTGAAACGAGCGCTGTTCTGAGCTTATCGAAGAGCTCCATTGTTCCAGAGAGAAGCGAGAGTCCGCAAAATCCGAGGAAGCGAAGCCTGTTACTGCCGATCCTGCTCCTGGTCATCGGCTGCGCTGTCTTTGGGGTTGCAGCTTATTCCGCGGCAAGGTCGCCGGTGCTGGCGTCCATCCTAAGTCCTTCCCGCCCCTCTCCCATATCACAGCCCAGGACCCAGCCTTATGCGCTGGCAAATATTGCAAAACCCACTTACACAGCGATGCCGGAGACTTCAACAGCACAGCATTCCCTGGCATCCAGCATTCTTCGGCCAACGGAACTGCCGACTGATATTCCCACGATTATGCCGACGGAACCTGTCTTTACCATGACAGAACCACCGTTGCCGGCGGATACATCCACGCCAGAACCAGAAATGACCCCGACCCCCGGTACCCTGATGGCGGAGATCGTGCCCGATACGCCAACGCCGGAATATGCATACGTTGCCCCGACCGATGCGCCGTTTGTGTCCCCGGATGTTACCGCCAGCGGCGAGCACTGGATCGACGTGAATCTCACACAGCAGCGTGTATACGCCTATGCCGGCGATACGATCATCAACTCGTTTATCGTTTCGACGGGTACCTGGCAGCATCCCACCGTCACCGGCAAATATCGAATCTGGATCAAGCTGTTGTCCGACGATATGGCCGGGCCCGGCTATTATCTCCCTGATGTGCCATATACAATGTACTTTTACAAAGGTTATGCCTTGCACGGCACCTACTGGCACAACAACTTCGGCACACCGATGAGTCACGGCTGCGTGAATTTGAGCATCCCGGATGCAGCATGGCTCTATGACTTTTCAGTAGTTGGCACCGTGGTGAATGTGCACTACTAAGACTCGTCCTCACCCTGACCCTTTGGGAAGCATCCCTTTGAGGCTCCCGAAGGGAGCGGGGACTCCTTTCCCCTGCGGGGGAAGGGTTGGGGATGAGGGAAAATTCTTCAAATGAACTCGAACGATCTATCGCGGCGTGACTTTTTGAAATTGAGCGGACTGGGGCTGGCAAGCCTGTTTGCGCCGTCCCTCCCGCTCAATTTTCTTTTGAAGGATCCCTACAATGCCCAACAGGGACGTGTCACGTCGCGCTTGCTCTGGTCCTATGATCGCCCGGGCTTCGATGCCACTCGCGTCAAAATGTACTGGCGCGACCTGGTTGTATCCATCACAAATGCAGCCGTGAGCGACGATGAAACCGCCTATAACCGCGTCTGGTATGAAGTTGGCAAGGATGGATACGTTTACTCAGGGAATGTTCAACCGGTCCGTACCGTCTTGAATACGCCGCGTACCGATATTCCCATGAACGGCCTGTTGGGAGAGGTCAGCGTTCCCTACAGCGATGCGCACGAATTTCCCGGCACGGGCTCAAAGGTGGCCTATCGGATCTATTACGAAACAACCCACTGGATCATGTCTGTTGCGACCAACGAAGACGATGGCAAACTCTGGTATCAGATCTGGGACGACAAATGGGATGAGTTGTACTACGTTCCCGCGGAACACCTGCGCATCTTATCGGATGAGGAGCTGGCCCCGCTATCTCCAGATGTTCCTGACGACCAGAAGCGTGTCGAGGTGAGGCTCGAGGCTCAGTTGGTGATCGCTTACGAGTATGGAAATCCTGTCTTTGCCACCCGCGCCGCTACCGGTGGGATCTTCCGAGTGGGTACATACACCACGCCAACCGGACATTTCATGACCTACCACAAGCGTCCCACCCGCCACATGGCGGCCGGTGACCTGGCCGCCAGCGGCTTTGACTTGCCCGGCGTGCCCTGGGTTTTGTACATCAACGAAAGCGGCGTTTCGTTCCATGGGACGTACTGGCATAACGATTACGGTCATCCGCGTTCGCACGGCTGTATCAACCTCACACCGCAGGCCGCCAAATGGCTCTATCGCTGGACAACACCGGTCGTCAAGCCCACTGATCAATACGCCTACAAGAGCGAAGGCACCCAAGTAGAAATCGTTATATAGGGCTTTCTCCAGTTCCGCTCCGGGAAGGAAATCAGTTCAAAACAATCTGCGGGACGGTCGATATTTGTGGTTTAATCCTGCCTATGTCTCTTTCTCAACTTTCCCGCCGCGACTTCCTCAAGCTCTCCGCCAGCGGCGTGCTCGGTTTTGCCATTTCTGAACTCGGCCTTGACCGCGTCCTCAATACGCCTCCAGCTTCACAAGGACGCATTACCTGGAGCGGTATCCCGCTTTTTGATGCGCCATCCTTTAAGGCGAAACAAATTCACGTCTTTGGCATTGACGAAGTGGTGGAGATCAAAGCGGCAGTAGATGGTGATGAAGGCAATCCCTACAATAAAGCCTGGTACCAGGTGGATGACGGCTACACATACTCTGGCTGGCTGCAACCCGTAGAGACTCGCTATCAGAAACCGGTATACGATATCCACGTTGGCGGCCAGTTGGGCGAGATCGTCGTACCTGTCAGCGAGACACGACTGACACCCTACACCTTTGCCCATAACGGTTATCGTCTGTACTATGGGAGCACGCATTGGATCACAAACGTCATTGTGACGCGTGAGGAAAAAAGCACCTGGTATGAGATCTTCGATAATCACCTGAAGCAGTCATTCTATGTGCCGACCTATAACATGCGCATCGTTCCGGACGATGAGTTGACCCTGCTTTCCCCGGACATCCCCGACGCTGACAAATTGATCCACGTCAACCTGGATGAGCAGCTTGTCACCTGCCTCGAGGGCCAGGCAATCGTCCTTTCTGTGCGCTGCGCGAGCGGCACAAAAGGGACGCGCACTCCCACGGGAGATTTTCTCACGTATCATAAAGGCCCGTCCATTCACATGACCAATGATGGCGATGCCGAGAAGAATATTTATGATTTGCCGGGTGTGCCGTGGTGTTCGTTCTTCACCGGCATCGGAAATGCTTTTCACGGAACCTACTGGCACAACGACTTCGGTCGGCCGCGCTCGCATGGATGTGTGAACCTTCCCACGGACGCCGCGAAATTCATTTATCGCTGGACCCGGCCCACCGTCCCACCTGAGACGGACTATGTCCATCTACCCGGGCAGGGGACGCGCGTCGAAATCGTTGCTTCTTCGTAGAACAGGATGAATCTCGTTCTGCATAAATAAAGAGAAAAAATGAACCCGATCTTTGAATACCAGAGTTATTTGCTCAAACGTCAGGTCTTTGCATTGACCGGTAAATTTCGTTTCTATGATCCAATGGGCAACCTTGTGATGTTCAGCGAACAGAAGATGTTTCGCTTGAAGGAAGATATCCGAGTCTTTTCCGATGAGAGTAAGACGCAGGAAGTATTGACGATCAAGGCATGTTCGATCCTCGATTTCTCTGCTGCCTACGATGTGGTTGATAGCGCGACCGGACAGAAGGCGGGTGTTCTTCGCCGCAAAGGGCTGCGGTCGATTCTGCGGGATGAATGGGAAGTGCTGGACGCCGGCGACAATGTCATCGGCATGCTGTTCGAGGACAGTATGACGCTTGCCCTTGTGCGCCGTCTGGTGGCAGGAACCTTGCTCCCACAGAACTACGATATCACCGTCGGTTCAGAACGAGTGGCCGACCTCAAGCAGCGTTTTAACCCGTTCGCCTATCAGCTCGATATTGATTTCAGCATGGACCTCTCACGCAAGCTGGATCGCCGGGTTGGCATTGCCGCCGGAATTCTTCTGGCTGCAATTGAAGGCAAGCAGGATAGATAACTCCCTCAACCCTCACCCTCTCCCGCTGGGAGAAGGGTTTGGGATGAGGGCACGAGGAACTATGCCCAGACAACCATTATTCGGTGGACTCGTTGTGGATGAATCAGGCCGCGTCGCGGATACAACGCTTGTCGGCGACGAACCTTGCTATGTTGTGGATGATGCTGGATTCAAGCGCCACATTCCCTCTGAGCAGATCGACCGCGCTGTACTCCGGCAGCTGGGCGATTTGATGAAAGGCAGTGAAGGTTTCATCTCGGAGCAAACAGCCAAGATGCTGGGGCAGGATGATATCTTCAGCAAAGCCATGATCGAGCAGCAGCTCAAGAATATCGATAAGCAATTCGACGCGCTGATGCAGGCTGGCATTCCTGAAGATGCACGCGCTTATCTGGGAATGATGGGCTTCAAAGTGGTCATCAATGTGCATGGCGAGGTTCTACGCGTCGAGCAGCCCGGCGCATCCGACGAAGGCGAAGGAGAATAGGATGACCTTTGCCATCGTCCTTATCGGCTGGATATTTTCCCTCTGCCTCCACGAATTTGCTCACGCACTCGTTGCATATTATGGCGGCGATTACACTGTAAAAGACAAAGGTTACCTTACCTTCAACCCTCTCAAATACACACATCCGGTGTACTCGCTTCTTCTGCCCCTGCTCTTCCTGATGATGGGTGGGATTGGGCTGCCCGGCGGCGCGGTCTATATTGAGAAATGGCGACTCCGCAGCAAGACCTGGGAGACTGCTGTCTCGTTGGCTGGACCGTTTGCCAACGCGCTGCTTGCCCTGATCCTGGGCCTGGTTCTGCAATTCAGCCCGGTCACATCGTCAGGGATCTGGCCGGCCCTCGCGTTCCTGGGCCTGCTTCAGATCTCGGCAGTTGTGCTGAATCTGATCCCTCTTCCACCTTTCGATGGATTCGGCGCGATTGAGCCTTACATCCCCATGGAGATCCGCACGCGACTGGCGGAAACGCGCGGCATCCTTTCCTGGGTCGTCATCATTTTGCTCTGGCAGGTACCGGCTTTCAGCAATGCGTTCTGGGGATTGATTTCCTCCCTGATCCATTTGGTGGGGGTGCCCACGCAGCTGATCGGGATAGGGTTAAGCCAGTTCATGTTCTGGCAAAAGTAAATAAAATTTGATGTGACCGAGTCCAACGTTTCCAACGTTGGACTTTTTCCATCTACACAGATAGATTATTTACAAATTGGATAAATTTTGGTATAATAATTGTGAAGGATTACACAAACTACTTTGTGGCATAGAGGTAAGAATGACCAACCAGAATATCCCCCATCTAGTGATCATTGGCGGCGGCTTCGGCGGCATGGAAACGGCTAAGAAGCTGGCGAAAGCTCCGGTACGGATCACGCTCATTGAGCGACACAACTATCACCTCTTCCAGCCTCTGCTATATCAGATTGCCATCGCGGGACTGGTCCCGTCGCAGATCGCTTATCCCCTCCGCACCATTTTTAGAAAACAGGAGAACATTACGATCCAGATGGGCGAGGTCAGGGGCATTGAGCTCGAGTCCCGCTTCGTGAAGATGAACGGGTCGGTCATCGCCTACGACTATCTCGTTTTGGCGGTTGGCGGGCAGACCAATTTCTTTGGAATGCAATCAGTGGAGGAAAATGCGTTCCAACTCAAAAACGTCGACAGCGCCGTAGAGACTCGCAATCACCTGCTCAGCGTTTTCGAGAAAGCCAGCCGTCAAGCGGACATTGAAAAGCGGCGAGCGTTGTTGACCTTTGTCGTGGTCGGTGGGGGCCCGACCGGTGTGGAAACCGCCGGGGCATTGGCT
>JAKOVF010000342.1 GCA_029782225.1 Chloroflexota bacterium
TATCAAAGACGTTGCTGGTGCTTTGGATATCCTCTTCCGGATCGGTGCTTACACCATCGATGACTGTCTCAAATATTTGGGCATGGAGCCCATTGGCGGTGAGGTTGGCCAACAGAGGTTTGTCACTAAGAACTATCAGCCAATTGAGGATGTCATCGATGGGCAAGGAGGTGGGGAGAATTGAAATTCTAGCCATAGATAAAGTACCTGAAGAAAGGGGTGAGTTAATGAACCGGTATTGGCAACTGGTCGTCCAAGACAAAGAAGCGGCCCTTTACATTTACGGGGACATCGTAACCGAGGACTTGAAGTGGTTTGAGTCTGATGTGAGCGGCCACGAACTGGTACAGCAGCTGGACCAGCTGGACGTTGATCTAATTAACGTCTACATCAACAGCTACGGAGGATTCGTCAGCGAAGCCTGGGCTATTCATAACGCCTTAAAACGCCATAAGGCTAAGATTAGAACCGTCTGCGAAGGCTTTGCCTGCTCTGCAGCGAGCTTGATTTTTATGGCCGGAGACGAGCGCATTATGTTGGACACTTCAGCGCTTTGGATTCACAACGTTCAAACCTTCGCCGCCGGTGACTACAAAAAGCTCCAGAGTGAGGCCGAGGGTGCCAAGAAACTCAATGAGCTCGGTATGCAGATTTACTTGGAGCATGTGAACCTCTCTAAAGAAGAACTGGCGGCGATGATGGACAAGGAGACATGGATTTCCCCGACCGAAGCCCTGGAGTGGGGGTTCGCTACCACTATCCAGTCGGGAGGTGAGAGCAAGAAGCCTACACAAAGTGCAAGAAAGCACCTCTTCGACATGATTTTCAAAGAAGCGAACCGGCCGCTCACGGCGCATGGAAACGTGCAGGTGCCATCCGAAGAGCAGCTAGAAGAGCTCGTAAAACAGCTCCTGACTAAGCTCCAGGCACAAACTAACGAAACCGAACAAGGAGGTCCAGCTCCAGACCAGGAGCCCGAAGACCCTGAGCCAGACGCAGACGGCAAGGGTCTTTTCAATTTCCTGGAGGCGTTAGCCTCAAAACTAAGCGAAGGAGATGAAGAGAAGTGAAGAACCTTGATTTGCTTAAACAGCAGAAGGCCGAATTTGCGGCCAAGATGAAGGAAGCTGTCCAAAACAACAACGAGGAAGCCTTTGCTGAGGCCTTTATTGAGTTTGCCAACGCGGTACAAGAGGCGGTAATCGCCGAAGCTAAGGGCATTGTGCAGGCAAGTGACGCTCAAATCCTGGCTGGCCGCGGCGTGCGGGTTCTGACCAGCGAAGAGGTCAAGTATTACAACAAGCTGATTGAAGCCATGAAGTCCGGCAACCCGAGGCAGGCGCTGGAAAGCATGGATGTGGTCATGCCTGAGACGATCATCAACCAGGTTTTTGATGACCTGACTGAGCAACACCCGTTGCTGTCCAGAATCCGCTTTGAGAACGCCACTTATTTGATGAAGTGGCTTTACTCCACATTCGAGGAGACCCGGTTCTTGGCGCAATGGGGCCCGCTCACTGGCAAGATTGAGGAGGAAGTGTCGTCTCAGTTTGCCTACCTCCAACTCGAGCAAACCAAGCTTTCCGCCTGGGTGCCGATTTCCAGACCCATGCTCGACCTTGGGCCGGCGTGGCTGGATAGGTATATCCGCACCATCTTAGCGGAGGCTATCGCCAATGGCATCGAGTGGGGCATCATCAACGGCCGCGGCGTTGCAGGTAACATCTATGAGCCAATTGGCATGATCCGCGACCTCAGCAAGCCGATTAGCCCGGATACTGGCTATGCGGCGAAGGAGGCTGTTGTGGTTACTGAATTTACCCCTGAGGCTTACGGGAAGTTGGTAGCGCAGCTGGTTGAGAGCCCGAATGGTCTGTTCCGTCCGGTAACTCAGTTGATCTTGGTTGTGAACCCCGTGGACTACTTCACCAAGGTTATGCCGGCAACAATCTATCAGCGGCCCGATGGCACTTGGGCAAGGGACATTCTGCCGGTGCCGACGGATATTGTGCAGTCTGCGTGGGTGGAACAGGGCAAGGCTATCCTGGGCCTGGGCCGGCAGTATATCATGGCTCTTGGAACTGGCCGTGACGGCCGCATCGAGTACAGCGACCACTACCAGTTCCTGGAAGACCTGCGTGTCTACCTGATCAAGTTGTACGGCAACGGCCGTCCGAAG
>JAKOVF010000352.1 GCA_029782225.1 Chloroflexota bacterium
CTTCCCCATTTTTCGCAAGGTTACCCACTCTGCAAGCCAACTTCGGTTCGCTCGCGCTATGTTCCAAGGCACCCCCTCGGCTTCCTCCAGACCCCACTGTTGCCAGTGGCGCCCTTGCCTGCTGGTTACCTTCCCGCTGGTTGGGCGGTAGGGTTTCTCTCAACCCATCGGCTCGGTAGACATGCCGGGCACACGAAAAAGCCGCGGGCGGTATGGAACGCTCAACCGGTAAAAGCAATCAGCCTGCCGGATGCATTTTGGAACTTTGCCAGGAGGTTGCCTAGTGATTATGAGGTTGTCAAGCTGCTGAAGCTTTTACCGGAGTACGGCATCTCAGCATTTGTCGAGGGCACCGAGGCCGCTGCCAGTGTCGGTGCCTATGCTTACGAAGCTGTCCGTTCAAAACTGGAGCAAAGACAGCACACAAGTCCTCCAGCCCAGCTCCTCACCAATCCAGTTCAAATTCAAGCAGGTTGATCTTTCGGCCTATGACGCCATGTTGGAGGGGGGTGAGGTGCTATGAACGCAACCATCGAGCGCATACGTCTCTATGCCAAGCAGCTGAAACTGCCAACAGTTGCACACGCTTCTCCCGTGAGCTATCGGAGCTCCCATTTTCAGGCGATATCTGAGCGAGCCGAGCGGGCAAGCCTGATCATCAGTACCAATCTGGAGTTCTCCAAATGGGTTCAATTCTTAAAAGACCCCATGTTGACCGCTGCTTTGGTAGATCGAGTCACCCAGCGGGCACATATCCTCAACATGAACGGTAAATCTTACCGTCTTAAGGAAAGCCGTGCACGAAACGCCAACGTGAAAGTGGATCAAACTTAGACGGCCAGTGGATCAGATTTATGTTGACGATCGCATTTCGGTCCATGGCGATCACTAGTTTATGAGTCCGATATCGGCGTACCCCAGAGGGGTATCCTCATTTTGGTGATATGATCTTTCGCTCAATCGCTATGGTTGTTGTCAGATTATGCTTGGGCCTCAAGATTCCGTTTTGCTTTTCGCATTGATTCTCCTCGCAGTACAACCTTGTGGGCGTTATGGATAATCCTGTCCAGGATGGCGTCAGCGACGGTGGAGTCCCCCAGGCATTGGTGCCAATGCTTTATAGGTAGCTGGCTGGAGGTTGGCAAGGCCCCAATTATCGAGAACGAGCAGTTGAGCGTTCCGGAGCGCTTTTAGAAGCTCGAAGTACTGGCCATCTCCTTGGGCTATGGACCGAGTTTCGATCCGGCGGATCTGCTCCAGCACCCTGTGAAGCGCATCGGCCATCCCCTGGACATTGTCCGTGCGGCTATGTTCCTGTGTTCAGAAGAAAGCAGTTCCATCAACGGCCAGAACCTGATCGTGGACGGCGGCATGACCAAGCTCATGATCTACAATGGAGACCAGGGGTGGAGCTACGCACCAGAAAACGCAGACTAAAAAGCGGCCAACGGCCGCTTTTCGGCGGACGGAGCCCCGCAAAAGGGGCTGAACCTATGCTCCCTTCCGGTGCTGGCCTGTCAGTCCGCCGATCCCCGCTGCTGCCAAGGCCAAGCCGGAGGCAGCAACCTGTAGCTGAATATCGCTGGCCATGGCCGCCAGACCCAAGACAAAAAAGAGTCCCCCTGCAATCAAGGACAGCCAGCCTATCAGCTTAAACAAGGGCAAGCGGAGCTGTTGGTAGGCGATTGAAAAGGTGACCAGTCCGGTCACGGCGATGCCCAGCTGGATATCTGACGCTATGGACAGGAAACCCGCTAGAGCAAAGAACGCTCCCAGAATCAGCAGAATCCACGACACCGCTTTCATACGTATACCCTCCTTAGAGCTGTGACCAATCAGCATCGTTCAGCCCATCCACCTGTTCGCCTTCCAATTTGACGCACCCACCGAAAACCTGCTCGCGGCCTGGAAACTATTATCCACTGGATACTCATGGTCTGAACACAATGTCCATGGCGGTTCCTGCTGTATGAGCAGCACAACGAGATCTGCTGATTCCGGTCGGCGCAGCACAAAACAGGAGGACGGCCAACTCTTTCACCTCCAATATGTTCGGGAAGGGTGGCGCGAAGTTGAACCCGCACTTCCTTATCGGACACTGCGGGCTCGTTCGGCTTTGGAATAGCGTGAAACTCCTTGATCTGCTCATCATCAGCAGTCGGATCTCTCAAAGGATAGTGGCTATTCGTCTACAAAATAATCAGAGTCGATGCGCTTCACGGTGTACGTGTCTACAGTGGTAACGCCTAGATCATGCTCGATCATCAAAGAGGCCAGCTCCTCGCCATCAA
>JAKOVF010000205.1 GCA_029782225.1 Chloroflexota bacterium
GCTTTCCAAGGCCGCCGGCTCCAGCTTTGAAACCCTGGGTAACATTCCGGCCGTCAGCAGAGGAACGAAGGGCTGGGGACCTTTGCTGCGACGGATCGCGAACGCTACTTTCACTTTCTAATCCGAACAAAAGAACACATTCAACTCGTCGCAACAGGGTGGCATTGGGTCTTCGATCCTACAGTAGCTTGACGCTATCCCTAGACTGTACTGGGTTTGCCGGACACGTAGAAAAAACCTATAATGAGGTGAAAGGACGTGTCCGGAACTATGAAAGAGAGCAAATTTCACAAAAAGTTTGATGACGAGTATAAGCGAGAAATAGTCGCTTCTTCTACAGACCTAACACTCCCACTCTGTACTGCAACGAAGGAATAAAGCGTGGAAACACCTATCCCCATATGCCCATACCCGTATTGCTGGTGTTCAGCGAAGATATCCTGTATCATGACCATGACATGTTATTCTTGGACCGCGGGGGTGGAAACCGAGATAAGGTAGTCACATCTGATCCTAGGGAGGCCCTGGAGTTCGACTGAGATGCTGTTTTCCGCTCAACCAGTTACTACGATAAAGCGAAGCGAAATGCCGAATTCCTGTACTACGAAAAGGTTAGTATCAGGCATCTCAAGAAGATAGTCTTTCGTGCGCAGCCCGACCTAGATCGAGCCCGGCTACTTCTAGGAGATAATGCGCTTTACGAAGTGGATCCGAGGCTGTTCCCTTGTCGGGAGAATTTCCTAAGTTCCTTTGCAGCGGAAGCGGTTGGGAACGGAATCCTGCTCTTGGGTCGTTTTAACCAACCTCCGGAGGGCTATAGACATGTTCTTCGGGTTACTGTGGGCCGCAGGACCATGGAATCCGAAATAGAACCGCGACACATGGGGTATGGCATCTACCTGCTGGGATGCCTTACGCAGCCTGCTTCGCGAATAGAGTATTTCCTGGAAGGCCATCAAAGCGCGATTTGGGAGGATACAGCATGCTCTTCTATTCCCAAGGTACAGTCTTCAATGCCGGGACAGATGCCGTAGTCAACACGGTTAACTGCTCGGGAGTGATGGGAACCGGTCTCGCCCTGGAGTTCCGTTTGCGCTATCCGCGAATGTTCGAGGAATATCAGCGCAGAGCGCGAGCTGGGGCCATCCGCCCTGGATTCGTTGACTACTATGTTGATGAGAGCGGGCTTATCATCGTAAACTTCCCCACCAAGAACCATTTTGCGCGGCCGTCGAAACTAGAATGGATTGAACGGGGTTTGAAGCATTTTGTCTCCACCTATGGAAGCTGGTCGTTCCAGTCTATTGCCTTTCCCAAACTGGGCACCGATCACGGACGTCTCAACTGGAAGGATGTCAAGACGCTGATGGAAGCCTATTTGCGCGACCTTAGGGTGGACGTTATCATCTGTTTGGACGAACTGCCCTACGCACAGGGCGTAGAGCGACGGATGGTTGACTACCTGAACAGCGTTTCATTGGTGGAGTTGGCGGCCCATGTTAAGCTGTCCCGAAGTCAGCTGGAAGCAATCAACGCTGGCCGCCCGTACGTGCGCTTTTGGCATTTGCGGAAAACCAGGACAATAGGTTTGAAGACCTATGAGGCGGTTTTTGCCCATGTCTACGCGCAGGTCGCCTCAACTGCCCGCCCTGATAGACAGTTGAAACTCTTTGACTGAGTGGGGATGCCGCTGGGCACTACATCCAGCACAGTGACGGGCGTGACCCAACCCATAAACCACAAGAAAGGATGGTAACATGCAGCAGGTTTCCTTAGTCCCCATCAGTGCGGCCCTTAGGTTAGAGGACGCCATGGACGAGGTTCTAGGGCGCGTTCTCGGGGAGCTGAATGAACTGGAGGGCTTCTCCTTCCAGATCCGCACTGTGGAAGAAAAGGTTGAAGGTCCCTTTGTGGTTTTAATCATGTCCGGTGGCTCCGAAAGGAAGACGGTTGACTTTGTTGCCGATAAACCGGATCCCATCGTACTTTTGGCCCATCCCTCCAACAACTCCCTGCCTGCCGCCTTGGAGATCGCCACCTACCTCCAGGGTATGGGGCGGCAGATCTGCTTGGTGCAAACGCTGGGCAACTGGATTGAGGAAGTGCGGGACCTCTTGACCGCGATTCTGGCCAGAAACAGACTGCAGGGCCTGCGGATTGGCAGGATCGGTTACGAGGATGAAACTCGCTATCCCTTTACCGGAGATCCGGTGGAGTTGATCAGGAAGAATTGGGGACCTGAGGTGGTGGATATCCCCTTTGTTGAAGTGATTGAGCGGTACCAGCAGTACAGCGGGCATCCGCAAGCCACTGAACCAGCCCAAGGGATAGTGCAGGCTAGCACTGGGGTCAAGGAGCCCAGCGCGGATGACCTGCGCGGGGCTGCGGCCGTTTATCTTGCGCTGAAGGAGATTGCCGGCGACTACGAGCTCGCTGCTGTGGCCCTCAAGTGTTTTGACCTGCTGCCTGCTTTGCAGAACACGGCCTGCTTTGCCTTGGCCAAACTAAACGAAGATGGGATTGTGGCGGCCTGCGAGGGGGACATCATCTCCGCTTTAGGTATGCTTTTACTGCGGGAACTCACCGGCGAACCATCTTTTCTGGCCAACCCCAGCATGGTCGATGTGGAAGCCGGGCAGATCACGTTGGCCCACTGCACCATTCCACGCACCATGTGCAGCGAGCATGCGGTGCGGTCCCATTTTGAATCGGGCTTAGGGGTTGCCTTCCAAGGAACGCTGCCTGATGGTGTCTATACTCTGTTTAGGATCGGCGGCGCGACGCTGCAGGATCTCTATGTGGCCAAAGCCGTGTATGTAAGCTCCGGGCAGGACGAGCGCTTGTGCAGGACCCAGGTGACTTTGCAGTTTGCCGAAAGGGGAAAGGCCCTAAGTCTTCTCCGCAGGCCCCTGGGGAATCACCATCTCCTCGTGCGGGGTGACCATGCGGACAAACTGAGGATCTATGCCCAGCTGTTCTTAAGCACGAACCCTGGTCAGATGCGCTAGTTACGGTAGTCACACCGTGCATCCCCCTAGCTGCAGGGGGAAATACTGGAAAAAGGACCTGGTGGG
>JAKOVF010000385.1 GCA_029782225.1 Chloroflexota bacterium
CTCATCACAACCATGATCCACCGCGAACTTGAGGACGCTTACAATTTGCATGGGGGCAAGACCGGAGCTCACCTGAAAGGAGTTCCTGAGATAGACGGAACTCATCTAGTGGTTATCGCAGAAACAGCCGATGGAGTGCGGTTAGTGGGAGCTGTGCGGGGAGCAAGAACCCTTGAGGGCAGATTCCTTGAGATGAAAAAAGGCGCTGGATAACGCCGTGCTGCTCCTGCGTAACCCCCATGCACCAGCTGCCGAAATCGCGGCAGACAGCGTGGCGGTGGCCTAGCTGCCGACCCATAATCCCTTGTCCCAGGACTATGATCCACCTCTGGTTTTCGCGCAAAACCCCGATTGCGCCGGACACATGGCCTCAATCACCAAACTCATGACGGCCATGGTGATGCTGGATCACATCAGCGATCTAGATGAGCTTGTGGAGGTGCACGAGTCGAACTTAAGGCGGGGAACAGGCAATTTCCTGCAGGGGGGAGATGTGGCTTCCTACAGGGATCTGCTCCCTGCCATGCTGCTGCCCTCTTCCAACACAGCAGCACATGCGATAGCCAGGGGGGTGGGCAAGAAAGTGCTCCTGGAGGAGCAGCGCCTTGCGTGATCAAAAGACGCCTGCCCCACCACTATCAGTAGAGTGAGGTGTGCCATGCAAACAGTCGTTATTGTCTCAGCGGTCGTTGCTTTTTTTGTCGCCCTGCAGTACATCTTATACATCAACGGCTTTCTGGTAATCAGGGCCATGTCAGCACTGGTCTTTCTTAGCACCACGCGTTGGTGGAGTACCAGACCCAGTGCCAAAGTCCGCGCCTGCACTGGCTTTGCACGGAAAGTGCTCAAGTTCAAAGAGAGCCGCACCTATCACTTCTCCTTCACATCTGAACTCTCCAAAGGCTCCATTACGGCAGAGATCCAAGGCAGGAACAAAGAGACTCTGCTGCTCTTAGATGGCGACAACACAAGCGGTGTTCTGGATGTGAAAGCGGGTGAGCGTTACTACCTAGTCGTG
>JAKOVF010000399.1 GCA_029782225.1 Chloroflexota bacterium
GTGATCCAGTGTGGTCAGTGTATTGGAGTAGGAGGGTGCGCTGGGTGAATACTTCATCCAGTGGCCGCTGGAGCTGTGAGCGCCGCTGGCATCCCAGGCATAGACGAGGTCAAAGCTGCCGGAGAGGCTGGAGAGGACGGTGGCGATGGCGGGCTGCGCGGGCTCGACGTTGAACGAGACCAGGTTCCAGCCGGGCACGAGATCGATGCTGTGGGTGGCGGTCGCTTTTGAAATGACGAGTGTCCCTGAAGCAGTCCCTGCGTAATTTGGATCCGTCACGGTGGCAAAGACCGCGTAGCTGCCAAGGTCCGTTGGCGGAGTGAGTGAGCCACCATAACGAACTTCTACTGTAAGTCCTGCCGGCGTTGTTGTATAAGTGACCGACTTCGGAGTCCCGTCATACGCCTGATTCAGATTGGTCAATGCGACAATAGCGGACGCAGGCGTGATAGTCAGGGTTGAGCCGGTGAAGGAGATGGCATAGTTGCTGCCAGCGGTGAGGCTGCCCTGTGTGATGGCATAGCTACCGACGTTCTCGCCGATGTCACGTGTCAGCGCGCCGCCGAAGAGGTCCAGGCCAATCAGCGACGGTTCGTACGTGAAGGTCAGCAGGGGATCGTTCTCTCCAAAGACCTTGGTCTGCGCCGCGGCTGTAACCGTGATCGGTTTGGGCGTGACGACGCCGGTTGTATCGTTGACGAAGGTTACCGCGTAGTTATTGCCTCCGTTGTTGTCATTCACTATGCCCGACGGGATCAATGTTTTGTCGGTGCCCGCGTTCACATCCTCGAACTGTTGTGTCCAGACTGCGCTGTCACCACTGCTCAGAGTACCGAGTGTGATGGTGGGTGTGCCTGTTGAACTCTTCGTCCCATCATAGACTTTGGTGTCGTTGACTGCCGTCACTGTGATCGGGCGCGGCGTGATGGTCAGGTTTGCAGCAGTGAAGGTGATGAAGTAATTGTCACCGGCGGTGAGGGTGCCCTGATCGATGACATACGTTCCCACGTTCTCACCAACTGCACGGTGAAGAGCGCCAGTGAACGCGACCCCGCCGGGCACAGAAGTGTAAGTGAGCTCAGGATCGGCATCGCCGTAAACTTTGCCCTGCCCGGGATCGACTGTCACGGCAACCGCAATTTTGTTGACTGTGACTGCGACAGTGGCCGTCCCCTCACCGCCCTGGGCATCGGTCACTTTCAAGCCAACGGTGTAATTGCCATTCGTGGGCCATGTGTGGTCGAGAGAGACTCCTGTTTGATCATAGGTATGGTCGTTGTCCCAGTCCCATTGATAGGTTGTGGCATCTCCAGCCCAATCATCCGCCGATCCGTTGAAGTGGATCGGTGTGCCTGCGATGCCTTCATAGGACCCGCCGGGCAGGGCTTCTGGAGGATGGATGTTCAACGGCTCATTCGTTCCACTATGCCAGGTTGCGGCCGCCACCACACGGCCATTGATCTGGAAGGTCAGCGCATCACCTTCGGCGCCACCCTCCCTGGCCGGTGTGCCAGCAATATCGCCGGGTACTGCAACGGTATAGATGAAGTTCGAATCTATGGCGCTAATGACAGCAGATGCAACCGGCCCGCTCACGCCCGCGACAAAGACTTGGACCTTATCCCCGGCCGCCGGCGCATTGTCGTTGATGTGAATTTCGCCGAAAAATCTTGAAGGCAGAGGCGGAGGCGGCGTTGATTCTCTTACCTGAATGGTCACGGTGGCAATATTGCTGTCGGCTGTCCCATCATTTGCCATATAACTAAATGTGTCATCGCCGAAAAAGCCGGGGGTCGGTGTGTATTCGAACGAACCATCTGCATGGAGAGATAGAGCGCCATGTGATGGATCGTCGACTTTGACCGCAGTGAGCGAATTGTTCTCGGTATCGGTATCGTTGGTCAATACACCGCGTGCCTGTACCGTAAGCACTGTATCCTTATCGGTAGTGTAATGATCGTCAAGTGCTACTGGCGCCGTGTTCTGTGCCATGATTGAAAAGGTTAGCTCGTTTGTGGAACTACAGTTGCCGGAAGAGTCACAGAATTTGATCCGCCACTGCACACTCGTTCCCAAAGGAATTGCCGGGTTCTGCCAGGTGAAGCTGGCCGTGACCCAATCGGACCCTGGCGTTAGCTCGATCGGCGAGCCGTACTTGCCGGCAGGGGCATTCTCGGCCGTTCCCAGCGCAGAGAGGGCGAGGGGCGCATTGACCTGCTCCAGCACGCCCTGGGCTGCGGTCTGGTCAGCGCCCGTGGTCACGAACAAATTAAGGCCCGTGGCTGTTGGATAACGATAATCCGTTCCGCCCAGATCGGTGCCGTCGTTATCCTCACCATCGATGGAGGCAACATCAAGCGCTGCCAGTGAGGCAATCCGCAAATGGTCAGTGCTAGAATCGTAGGTATTATGGAAAGCAGGCGGCGTTCCGCCTGTACCAGCACCAAGACTGCCAAAATTACCATTCAGGTACCAGAAGTTGTTCATCACGTTGGCAGTCGTGCCGCTGCGCACCAGGGTGTACTGGTAGTAGGGGGTGTTCGCAAAGAAGCGGAACCTGATGGTATAGGTAGCAGCATTCTTCACACTCGTTAGAGTGATTTCGTGAACCAGCGGACCACTGATTGTAACAGTGGCGACTAGACCTGTGGCGGGTGTGGTACCACCCTGGCAAAGGCTGTCCTTGCCGGTGATATTGCCGTCGAGCGATGAGCAAACCTGGTGCAAACCCCAATAGCTATTACTTGAGGCAGACAACGGTAGATTCGTATTGCTGCCTTGTGGAAGGCGCAGGCGGGTGATGATTCCAGCGGCAGTGTCGAGATCAAGGTTGAAGTACGAATTCTGTATGGTGCGAAGGCTACCCGCGCTGGTGACATTGAGATCGGAAGTATACGAGGGAGCTACCGCAATGGGATTGCCGTAGTAGACATAATAACTATAGCTGGCATTGGCGCCCACACTAGCCTGGAACAACAAGTGGCAGGTAAGTACTCCATTGCCATCCACTTGCTCGCCATAGACCTGACTCGGGATTTCGTTGCGCGCCGCGTCAGCCACTCGCAGTTCATTCGTACAGCTAGTCAATCCAGTGAAATCATTGCTTGAGACAGGCAAATCCACGATTTCGTTGGTACGAGCCAGGCCGGCCGTTTCCGTCACCGTGATCTCTCGCCGGTGGGTCCAATTGTGGTCCCACCAATCTGTCACCGGCCAGTCAAAGTCTTGCCAGGAGCCGCTTTCGTTGGTCGAGAGGATCGCGCGCGCCAAGCCACCCAGATCCCGTCCCTGGGCTGAGAGAACATTCGTGCCGCCCGCGCCGATTTGGTCGTGGCTTTGCGATTGAGCCTGGGAACTCGGTGGGGTTGTATCCACCACCATAAAACTGGCTGGGCTGGATTGTGAGGCAGCGCCTTCGCTGTTGGTCGCAATCACCTCGTAGCTGTAGGTGCCGAGCTGAGCCGGGGTGAAGGATGCCGAATACTGGTTGCCAGAGACCAAGTCCATGGGGTAATCCTGTGACTCAGGCGAGAGTATTCGCAGACTGATGCTGCCCAGGCTGGTACCCTCAGCCGGAATTACTGTGGCGGCAACTGTTGCGGAAGCGCCAAGTTCTAACGGATTGGGGGTCTCACTGACGTTGCTGAGGGTCGGAGCAGGCGCTGCCAGGTTGACTACCACGTGGCGGATGGTGTTTAGGGCGGCATCAAAGGTGATATAACGTGTCCCGTCAAGGGTCTGAATCGTATAGGACGCCACTGCAACATCGTCCATCGTGACGCCTATCACAGAATCAGTATCGAGGATATGGATCTTGAGGGTCACCGGATTGTCAAATACAATTGGCAGGAAGGTATAGGGAGTAGGGCTCGTGATGCTCTCGGGTTGGAAGGTGGACAGGTTGTGAACTACATTGAAGCTGATCGTCCGACCCGCGCGGCTGTAATTGGTGAATTGGGCGGCATCGCGCACCTTGATGTATTTAAGCACCTCGCCGACCGTGGCTACCCACAAATGACCATTCGTATTTTGTTGTCCGATATAATCGATTCCGGCGCAACTGCCATGGGAGGTGGTGATCGACCACTTGCCCTCTGCGTAGGCCTGGTCGACGAAGTCCTGCCGGTACGAGGCTGCCGAGTTTAGGTTAAAAACATTCGCGGGGGTAAACAGATTGACATCCTCCACCCAGGCGAGCTGGGCGATGTAGTCAAAGTAGCCGCGGGCACCAAGGTAATAATTGGAAGCCGCTGTCCAGCGGCTGGGATCAGTGCAGCCGCATGGCCAGGCCAGAGAAAGAACCGGCTTGCCGGTGCCAGCCTCGATTGCAGCGATGTTCGGCTCGATCTGATCAATGCGATAAGAAGTAACCACAGCAGGGTCAACTGGCAAGGCCGCCAGTGAAGAGAAGGTGCAACTTGGCGAACATGAGGGAGTGTTGCAAGGATGGCCGACAGTGTGCGAGGCGATTTCATGCCCAAGGGCACTGTATTGGGCAAACCAGGAGTTCGTGCCGGTACCATTGTAATAATACGTTCCGTGGATTCCAGCAGCAGTCAGATCGGATAAGCAGGAATTATTGCCATCATCCACTGACCAGCTCGCCGCACCTTGACGGCAGCCTTCCCAGGTGCAGATATCTACTTCGCGCGCTTGCGACGTAAAACTGCCAACCAGATGAGACTGGTTGTTGGCGCTGTCGGTAGCGGCAATTGTGAAAGGAATTTCCCCAACAGTGGTCACTTTCCAGGCATAGCTGTACTGGTCGCCGCTCTTGGTCATGGGGTGGTTAACACCGCCGACGGTCAAGCTCACAGAGCTGACTACCCCATTATCCGTAACATTGACGGTTATCGTCTGGGTGTTATTCACCAGGATCGGATTGGTGACTGTGAGCTGGGTGATAGCCGGTGGAGCGCTGTCAGCGACCGAGAAGGTATGCAACGGGGAGGTGGTCTGGGTGCCAATGCTGGCATGGGCCAGGATGCGGTACGAAAATGTCCCGCCTTGACCAGGGGTGTAACTACCCTGCCAGACGCCGTCCGTGTCAGATCCGGATATCATGCTCATCGGGACATCCACGCTGACTGGCGAGACGATGCGTAAGGTTGCGCTGTCAATATTCCCTTGAGTGGTGGATATCTCTGCTGTGATATTCACTGGAGAACCCAAGTTGACCGGCCCATTATCTGTGAAATTGGTGATGACCGGAATTACCAGGGTGGTCTCTTCCTCCCCCAAGCTTAGGGTTGGTTCGCTGGCGATGGCGTAACGCAAGCCCATGTTGTCCATGTAAACTGGTTGGGTGCCGCCCGCTTCAGCCCACCATTCGCTCTTAATCTTAATGAAAGCCGTAGAGGCTGAGGTGGTAAACTGTGCGCTCCGCCAGGCCCAGTCCGAAGGAATTGACCACTCGTTGGTCCACAGCCAATTTTCGGTGCCTTTCACATAGGCAGCAGTGTAGGGATCGAAACCAACCGGTGCATACGTGCTCGTCCCCGATTTCGCCCATACGCTGATAGCGTAGGTAGTGCTGGGCACGACCGGGATATATCCAGAGAAAGCATCGCCACCTCCAGCTTTAGTGGGGAACTTTTGGCTGTTCGCCGGTGAAACCGAATCTTCACTGCTGATGATGGACAAACCCATCTTCCCCGTGTAAGCCGGATCCAGCCCGCCAGAACCTGTCCAGTGGCCAGTGCCATTTTCCCAGTCCTCGAAGAAGAGGAAAACGTTCATCTCGTTAGCGAGAGGTGGCTGGGGGGATGGGTCGCCATAGTACAGGTAATAGCCGGTATCATGCGCACCGGGTGAAATTGGCCGCTGTAGTGCGAACCAGACCCGGGTATTGGCTGTGTTGCAGTTCTCGACCACCCGGTCGATCTCATTAACATCAGTGCCTTGCAGGAAACCCACCTTCAGGTCGTTACAAGTAGACATCATGCGGCCAGAAGCGACCAGGGCGAATGTATCCAGATCAAGACGAGCAGTATATTTCACCGGTAAGGTTGCTGAGGCGCTGGTGTTGGTCACATCGATCGGTGCCCGATAGTAGTAGTTCGTGATGAGCTTGGGTGTGATGGTAAAGTCTGCTGAGACAAAGTTGATGGTGTAGCCAGTGCCAGCCGACAAGGTGCCCGGCGTTATGGCATAAGAGCCAACACTCTCCCCCGCCACACGGCTGAGTGCACCGGTAAAGGTGATGGCAGGCTCTGATGGTGTGTATGTGTATGTGAAGATCGGGTCAACGGCGCCAATAACTTTGCTCTGGCCACTGTTCGCAGTGACGGTGATGGTCGGAACCGGTACATAAATCCCGACCGTCGGTTCTGCGTCCACTAGCTTGCGCACCTGGATATCATCCCAATCGGCATTGGTCGTGTGGTTGTAAAGGGTCAGCCCGATGTTTGTGCTGGACTGGTAAGTCGTAAAATTAGTAGCTGTGATAGGCCAATTGGAAGGCTCAGCCGTTCCATCATCAATCCAGATGCGGGCGCGCACCGTGCCCCCCACGGCCTGTAAGTGCAGCTTGTACCATGGCCCGGCAGACATGGCGAAATCTGGCGAAGGAGGTTGAATGGAATGATTATCGTTGGTTATCCATGCTAATTTAAATAGGCTGACATCCTTGCTCTCGTAAAATGTTAGGAAATTTGTTGAATTACTAATCCGGAAGGCCAGGCCGATCCAGTTGGTGGAGGCGGCAGCGCGGATGCGTGCTGTGTAATCAAGATCAGAAAGTGGGACAGTTGCATAGGAAAGCGGCCAGTTAGCCCCGCCACCGGTGTAGCGATAAACATAGTTTCCATTGTCGTTGACCACACCCCAGGTGCCCTTGGTCACGGTCCAACCGTTGGCATCGCCATCCTGGAAGTCATCATAAAAAGTGAAGATGTTCGCTGGGTTATTTGGTGCGGCGCCTGCAGAATCGTTGCCGTAGTACAAGTGGTAATTATGATCTTCGCCGTCCACCGGTATATCTGTCTGCGTTCTAAACCTGACCGTTGTGGATGAAGTATTGCAGCCCTCAACCAGTCTGTCCAGCTCAGTTTCGGAAGGGTCAATACCATAGGTCACACGCAGATCATCACAGTCGGGTTGTAGCCTGTTCTGGCTGACCAGGCTGGCAGTGTCCAACACGTATCCGGTTGTATACCCTATCGGTAGAGGAGTAGAAGCGTTATTGTGCACATTAAGGGCGGAATGATATGTCCAACCGACCATAGAATGTAGGGGCGCGATGATGCCATTTTGTGTCGGCGTCATGGCGCTGACCGGTTTGACTCCAATAGATGAGACAATCATGGTCAGGATCATAAGCGTCGAACTGATCCGCCAGAGTTGAGCGAACAGGGTCTTTCGAGATTTTGTACTCATGGCATCCCTCCCAGGATAGAGCTTATTAAAATCTGAGATCAAGACCCATCCCCGAGCACCTGGCCTCCCGGGGCGTGAATGTCGGGGGATCGATCTTGAACGTGAAGCCTACGTTAACCTTTTGATTCTGCGGCACAATGGTCAATTATGACAATGTAACAAATACGATCTTCTTGAACAATATCATCCCAAGAGTATCAACAAATTAGTTGACATCACTTTGGATTTTGTCGGGGAGTCGCCTTTAAGACTCCCCGACCTTTTCAATATGGATTACTGATCTGCGAGATACCTCACGTTCCAGGCGTGATCCACGCTGACCTTGATCCAGTAGCCCCAGCCGGGCGACAGCTCGGTCAGGTCATTCGACCAGGCAGGCGCTGTCTGTCCGAACAATTTCCACGGGGCAGCGGCCTCACTGGCATGATACGCATACACCAGCGAAAAATCCTCGCCCACGCCATGTCCGCTCAAGGCCGAGGGCAGCGGCCGGTTCAAGCCGGAGGGATAAGCCACCAGGTTCCAGCCGCCGGCGGCAGTCCAGAGGCTGACGTCTGTGGTGACGGGCACCGTGCCGGTGACTTCCAACACATCGGCGCCGGTCATGTGGATCCAGAAGCCCAGGCTGTGATCCAGTGTGGTCAGT
>JAKOVF010000426.1 GCA_029782225.1 Chloroflexota bacterium
ACTCCAACCGCCACAAGAACGCCAACCAGCACCCGCACATCTACGCGGACATTCACTCCCACCAAAACACGTACACCATCGCGGACTCCGACGCCCACAAGGACGAGTCGAGCTACGGCGACGCCGCTGTACTACAAGGTCAAGGTCTATTTTGCGAAGCGCACCCGGTTGGATGCGAACAACCCGCCTTTCGAAGTGTTCGGAGAAAGATGGCTGGTCGCATCGTCAAACTTGCCGGAAGGCGTCTTGAAGGAATATTTCAAGGGTCCCGGCCTGACGGAAAAATCGCGTGGCTATGTTGCGCTGTACAACGGATTCACGGGCTTCTCGAGGTTGGAAATCAGCGACGGAGTGGCTTACGTTTTTCTGAGCGGCGCCTGCGTGCCCAGCGGCAAGGACTTTACGATTGCAGATTTGCTCATACTGAATCTCAAGCAGTTCAGCAATATCCAGGTGGTGAAGATTTACGATCAATTCGGACAGACGCGAAGCCTCAGCGGCAGAGGCGACTCGGAACCCGCCTGCCTCGATCCCTCCTTTACGCCGACCCTCACACCCAGTCTGACACTCACGCCTTCGAGGACTCCCACCGTCACGCGGACTCCTACGCCCACCCGCACACCGACCAGCACGCGAACTCCAACAAAGACACCTACCGCTTCGCGTACCCCAACCACGACGCGCACGCCGCGCCCAACTGCGACACCGCTTTATACGTTGGTAAATGTCCATTTTGTGCAGAAGAATACCCTTGCAGATGTCATTGGCAAACGCTGGGCCTCTTCATCGGCGGATTTTCCCAAGTTCGTTTTGGATGAATATTTCAAGGGGCCGGGGCTGACGGAGAAGAATACTTATGGATGGATTGCCATCTACAGCGGTGCGACCGGTTACAGCAAGCTCGAAATCGCCGACGGAATCGCGCGCGTATACCTCACCGGCAAATGTGACAGCGGCGGGTCAACCTTCACGATTGCCGGGCCATTAATGAAGAACCTGAAGCAATTCTCAGCTATTCAGTTTGTGAAAATTTATGATGAGAACGGGGACACAGAAAATCCCGATGGTCAAAGCGACTCCATTCCCGCCTGTTTAGAGCCATAAAATACATTCGTCCTGCGAAGTCCCCGTAGGGGAAGCGGAGGGTCGAGTAGCCCCGAATGGTTTTGGCGGGGCGTATCGAGACCCGCAGTCGAAGGACGAGTCGCATGGATACTTTATGTTTCCATGCAACCCACGCTTCGACTTCGCTCCGCTCGGCTCACGTCGTCCCGATGCTCTCCTGGGAGCGCGAAAGAAGCTCCCTTACCCTCAGCAGCGCCCCATTCTGCGACGGATCGTTTACAAGCAGACCCACATCCGTTTGATTTGAAGGAATCCCGGCTGCATCCACGCGTGCCACCACATCATCCAGCGCCTTTTGATCGGGCAGGTCCACTGTAAAGTAACGCATACCCGTTGCATCTGCGGGCGGCGGAGGCGCACCGGCGCCCTGCCAGGTGTTCAGGCCAATATGATGATGATAACCACCGGCAGAGACAAACGCCATCTGAAAGGCATCCACTACGCCCATTACATCGAAACCCAGAATACCATGATAGAAATCCACGGCTTCATGCAAGTCGCGCACATGCAAATGGATATGTCCCATGCGGGTTTCAGACGGGAGAGGGATATCCAGCCGATCATCTTCTTTCAAGTTCTTGAACAACGCCTCAACATCCAAAGGCTCGCGACCATCGCTCAATGTGCCATCTGCGCGGCGCGTGATGTATTCTCCGTTCTTGAGGCTCCACGTCCCATCTTCCGGAGACTCTGCATACAACTCGATTCCATTTCCTTCCGGGTCATCCAGGTAAGTGGTTTTTGTCATGATATGGTCAGTGGGATGGTTACGATATTTCAAAGCGAAGAGGCGCGCCACCGCCCGCGCCAGCTCGCGTCGATTTGGGAACACTACGGCAAAATGATAGAGCCCGGTCACGCCGCGATATCGTTTCAGGTTTGGTTCTTCGGTCAGGCGCAGTAAGTCTATGCCACCGGAGCCGAGTCCCGCCCGGTTGCCCTCGCGCCAGTGAAGTTGAAATCCAAGCACCTGCTGATAGAACTTGATCTGGTTCTCGAGATTTGCCACTGTTAAGGAGACGTGTCCGATCGAGGTCGCAGGATGGATCGAAAAATCTGTTTTCTGTTCCGCTTGTGGTTGGTTCATTTCTCTTCTCTTTCCAAAACTAATATCATTCCTTCTGAAACCCATAGACAACATGGCTTTCTTTTTGCTTTCCCCTGTCGTTGCGAGCCGTAATTCGGCGAAGCAATCTCCCCGTTTTGGGGCAGATCTGAGTCGGAAGGATTCGCCGTTTCATTGGAGATTGCTTCGTCGCCGCTGCGCGGCTCCGCGCAACCCCGCCGAAGGCAGGCGGGGCAATGACAGATTAAAAGCCCAACTCTTCCTTCACAATGATCATCGTGATGCGGTTCGGGCGGATTTCCTTGTTGACGATCAATAGTTTATTTACGGCAGTCGGGGCGTTATAAAGCTGCCGCATGTGTTCTGTTTCCAGCGGAACGTCATATTCGTAGATACGTTTTATCCCTTCGTCCAGGTCCTTCACGAGCTTTTGTGCGCCAACTACCCAGATGACTTTTCCCGCGCCGGAAGCATAGGGGCCAAGCTGACTTCCGGTATTCGAGGCGATCAGCACCTGCCCTTCCTCCGTCACGGCATGGACACTGCCTGCCGCGTAATCCGGCGCGCCGCCCAGCTTACGGATCTCGCGTCCCTGTGTGGCACGATCCATGGCGAACATCTTTGGGCGCAGGGCCTCATACTTGCCCGACTTATCGATTTCCTCTTTGATACCAAGTGTTTCCAAAGTAACCGACGCTCCAAGAAAC
>JAKOVF010000219.1 GCA_029782225.1 Chloroflexota bacterium
GGAAGGGTAGTGGCGCCAGGGTTAAAAACTGTGTTGGCGGGATACGGCCACATGTCTGAGGTCAGAATCGGGTTGTCCGCATAGCGTTTGAAAAGGGGCATTTTTTCATGGTGATTCAGGGTCATAAAGCAGTTCCTCATTTGAATATTAGATTTTCGATGCGACAGGTTTGCCGCGGAATGCTAAGTTAAACCGTGATCGCCGGTCCCCACAGGCGCTTTAGCAATGTTCATATATTGAGTTCTCTTCAACAATGGGGAAGGATACCCATGTTTCGAATAGGGTTTCCCCCACTGCGCATGGACGGGTCCGGGACCTATTTATAATAACCGTACCGAGGTAACCGGTTGGAGTCAACGCGCGTCAACCTTTCATTTGCCGGGCTCACAAGATAATATACTCCGTTTCGGTGCAGCAACGGAAAGCGTTGTTTTCGAGTTGCGTATTCCGCGCGCATCTTTTCCGAATGATAAGCATAGTTGTCGAATTGGTCCTGGAACCATGCAAAAAGTTGGTCGTGGACGCGGATGAACTCGCGGCGATATTTGTCGGTAACACGGGATAAATTGCTGATGACCCAGCATTTGGCCTCGAACTCCCATTCACAGGCGAGTCCGATAAAGCGATAGTCCGACGTGATGTAAGGAAAGAATGGGAATTGACGGCAGCTCAAGGCGCGGTAATCGCGCTGACATTTGTCTGGTCCCAGACAAGCGAGAAGGATCATCCCGCGCGGTGTCTCGGCCCTTAATTTGGTGAGAGCGCCATTAGCCTGGTTGCACTCGTCGCCGCGCCACGCATGCCAGAGGTCCGTATTGGAGGCGAGATAACCCCACTCACTTTTATATGCGGCGGGGACCGCATGGCAAATGTCGCAGCAAAATGGCCTGCCACTCGGGTTATGCACAGAGCATTTCCTGCCGCAGTCCAATGTGGTGATCGGCGAATCAAATCCATCGTACAGCGAGCGTATGTCTCCATCATCCAGATCAGAGAGGGTTTTCAAGACCTTCATACTCTAATTCTAACAAATTCCATACCCTGCAAAGGGCAGGCGGGGCAATGACGTGAAGTGAATATGATAAGATTAAACAACTTATTGGCGAAGGGAGAAGCGAGACTGCTGTGAACCAGCTCAAGCGGGTACATTTTTCTACAAGCCTTCTGCTCACAATCGGGATTGTGCTGCTGCTCGCGTCTTCGTGGCCCTTCAGAAGCGCCTACGCGCAACGGGCAGACGTAAAAATTACTGCCCAACTTGGCCTGGATGGCTATTGCAAAGATGGCACATGGATTCCCGCGCGCGTGACAATGGAAAACACAGGGCCGGATATCAATGGACGCGTTCAAGTCTCATTCCAGAATGAAAGCGGGGGTCTATCCAGATATGGGCAGGATATTGCCCTTCCAACTACGTCTCGAAAAGATGTGTTCCTGTATTTCTATCCTCCCCAATTTATTCGGAATTTGAAAGTCAGCCTGGTTGCCGGTGATAAGGTGGTGAGCGAACAAAAGCTGACACTTTCATGTCTCAGCACGGATAACATGCTCTTCGGCGTCATGAGCGATGCTCCGGCTGCGTACGATATTTTGAATGAAGTTCAGCCATTGGATGGTTTTGTGAAGGTCGCTCACGTGCAGCCGGAGGATCTACCGGACCAGGTACAAGGATGGGCCGGGCTGGATGCATTGATCGTGGCTGGCGTGGATACAGGTACACTTACGCAGGCACAGCGCGAATCACTCTCCACATGGATTGCGGGTGGCGGCAAGCTCCTGATCGTCGGCGGGCCAGCGTGGCAGGAGACCACTGCCGGATTGCAGGATTTCCTGCCGGTAGATATCGCTTCCACACAAACTTTGACAGGGCTGCCAGACTTACAGAAATATCTCCAAAGTTCAGTTCCCATTGAAAGCCAGGCGAACGTGAGCGTTGGAAATGTACACAAGGATGCAGTTGTGTTGGTGAAGCAGGAAGGCATCCCTCTGCTGGTCGAGAAAGATATGGGGTTTGGAAAAGTGATCTATCTGGCCGCGGATCCATCGCTGAGACCGCTCAGCGAATGGCAGGATATGAAAAAGGCTTATGATTTACTGCTTGGGACAAGATCAGTCCGCCCTGAATGGATGAAACAACAGTGGGATTCTTATTCCGCAAACCAGGCGGCTTCAACACTTAATGCTCTGAACATTCCTCCGTTCCTCTCGGTTTGCGGATGGCTGGTGCTTTATGTGATCGTGATCGGCCCCGTGAACTTCTTCGTCCTGCGCCGCAGCAAGAGACGCGACCTGGCGTGGCTGACTATTCCTGTGCTGGCCATTATATTCAGCGCCCTCGCGTATTTTTATGGTTCCGCTTACCGGGGACGGCATCCTATCCTTAATAGAATTGCAGTCATTCAGGCATGGGATCGCTCTACGACGGCAGATGTTCATGCTCTCGTAGGACTATATTCCCCACGCCGCACAAAATACACGCTGGAAGCGAATAACCAGTTCATGTTCTATCCATTTCAAAATAACAGCAGCGGCGTTCAGACGGGTGACAATTGGTTAAGTTCCAGAGTCAATGCTGGCTCTACCCTGCCGGAGGTGCAGGTGGAGATCGGTGCGATGAAGATCTTTTCCATGCAAGGCAATATCCCTGCCGTGAAATTCAATCACGACCTGGTGATCACCGTCAGCAATGATGATCCGGTCCTCAGCGGCGCGATTGTCAACGATAGCAAATTTATCCTGCGCGATGCCGTGATCTTCACCTCCGGCGAATGGAAGAGTCTGGGGGATCTGGCCCCGGGGGCTTCGACCGATATCAACCTCTCGCTCACGCCTGGCATGAGCGGCCCCGAATTCTACAGCCTCGAGGCCTATCAAATTCTGGGCACAGCCTCTCCAACTTATGGCTATGGCAGCGACGAGGTTGCAGTCCGGCGTGAGGCCATTCTCAACGCGGTCAAGTCTTCCTCCAATTACTATTACGGCAACTTCGGCAACTGGGGCGTCTATCTCCTGGGCTGGATCGATGAACCGATGCTCCCTGTCAGCGTGCAGGGGGAACGCTTCGATGCGATCGACACAAACTTGTATATCATCAGGTTAACCCCCGCCGTCCAATTTGCATCCTCGACCTGGGAGTTCACGCCCGGCCTGATGTCCTGGGAATCATCGCTTTCCGGCGCGTCGCCTTACTTCAGCAATGAAGTGCCACCGGGCGGTTATGTCCTGCGCTTCCGCCCGGCCGTTCCGGTATCGTTTGGTTCCGTCAAACAGTTGACACTCAACATCAATACCGTTTCCGGCATTCCTCCGAGTGATGTCTCAGCTTCGCTGTGGAACTTCGAAACTGCACAGTGGGAAAAGGTCGAAAACCTGACCTGGGGATTGAATGACATTCGAGAGCCGGCACGCTACGTTGGTCCCGCGGGCGAGGCTCAGCTCAAACTTGACTCGCTTGCGAACTATTCGGTACAGGTCAGCCCGGCTACATTGACTCTGGTGGTGGGCCCATGAGTACCATCGTTGATATTCGCAACGTAAGCAAGAGATTCGCCCGGCTTCAAGCCGTGGACAACTTCAGCCTGACCATTGAAGAGGGTGAAATCTTTGGTTTGGTGGGGCCGAACGGCGCAGGCAAGACCACCACCATGCGTATGCTGGTCACTTTGCTCGAACCGGATCATGGTGAGATTTTTGTCGGCGGGCATTCTGTGGAACACGCGCCGCAGCAGGTGCGCAGGCTGATCGGTTTTATGCCCGATGCTTTCGGCGTGTACGGCGACCTTACCGTGCAGGAATACCTGGACTTTTTCGGCGCCTGCTACAACATCCCGGTTCCGCAGCGCGCCAGGCTGATCGATGATCTGCTGGAACTGGTCGATATATCGCACCGCCGCGACGACATGGTTGATACGCTCTCGCGCGGCCTCAAGCAGCGACTCGGACTTGCCCGTGTGCTGATCCACGACCCGAGCCTGCTCATCCTCGACGAGCCTGCCTCCGGCCTCGACCCGCGCGCCCGTGTGGAGATTCGCGAACTTTTGGTGGAGATTGCTCGTCTGGGAAAGACGATCGTTTTTTCCAGCCACATCCTGGCAGACGTGGCCGAACTTTGCTCGCGTGTTGCCATCATGGAAGGCGGTAAGCTGGTGGCGGTGGGTTCGCTCGATCAACTGAGCCAGCGAGTGGTTCCGCACCGTCTTTTGCGTGTGGCACTGTTGAATCGAATTGCCAAGGAAGAAGCTCAGGCCGCCGTGTCAGCCTTGCCGGGCGTCTCAGCGGTCCGCCCGCAGGAAGGCTTCACCCGCGCAGATTGGATCACGCTCGAAGTGGAATTCACCGGTGATGACGGAGCCTTGCAGGAATTGCTGGCGAAGCTGCTGAATCTCGGCCTGCCCGTTGTCCATTTCAGTGAAGAGACACAGGACCTCGAGGAAGTCTTTATGCGGACCACGCGTGGATTGGTGACGTAATATGGAAAATCAACCGGCTGCTGCCCCTCTCCCCACGAAGCCCCCATTCCGTTGGAACTTCGTTCAGCGCGTCGCCGAAAACCCGGTCATCATGAAGGAACTGCGCGGACGGATGCGCGGGCGGAATGCATTCCTCCTGTTGACCTTTTATCTGGGTCTGATCGGACTGGTGATCGGCCTGTTGTATCTCTCCCTGGCAACGCAGTCCTCCTTCATAACCCAGACTCCGGATTTTCGGCAGGGCGTGGGCAAAGCAATCTTCGGGACGGTCGTTTTGATGGAGCTGGTGCTGATCAGCTTTATCGCGCCTTCCCTCACCGCCGGAGCCATCACCTCCGAACGGGAACGCCAGACCTTCGACCTTTTGCGCACGACGACTCTCCCGGCCAGCTCTTTTGTGCTTGGAAAGCTTGGCTCATCGCTGGCTTTTCTTCTACTGCTCGTTTTTACGGCCCTGCCCATCGAGAGTATTGCATTCCTGCTGGGAGGCGTTGCTCTGAGCGAGATCGTAATTTCGAGCCTGCTCCTGGTGATTACAGCAATTACCTACTGTACGCTCGGTCTGTTCTTTTCCAGCTTCATGAAACGGACCTTGACGGCAACGGTCTCTTCCTATGGCGCGATTGTGTTATCCTTTGTATTACTCGGTGTGGCGTTTTTTCTGATCGCATACGCGAATATCACTGCAAACTCCAGCATCCAGAAAAATGTTGCACTTGAGACTTTCACGCTTATCATCGCCTGGATTCTCATCTCGACCAATCCTCTGCTGACCGCAGTCGTGAGTGAGATCATACTGGTTGACAGCCAGAGCCTGTTCGTCTATTCCATCCCACTTGGCAACTCCAGCGGACACTTTTACGTGATCTCGCCCTGGATTCCCTTCATTGTGATGTATGTCTTTCTCACCTTGATCATGATCCGTCTTAGCATTCACTTTGTGCGCAGACCTGACCGCTAGTGAAATCATGTCTACATTTAATGAATTATCGCAAACTGTAAATCAATGGGTGCGCTGGATGCGATTTCAGCGCAGCCTCACCTGGGCCGCTCGCGGCCTGACCCTGGGGCTGGCTCTCGGCCTCGCATTCGGCTCACTCGGGCTCTGGCAGGTGCGCCTGCTGCGGGGCGAATTCCTCACTCTGATTGGCACCCTGACCCTGATCACTCCCCTGCTGATTGGAGTCATCGCCTATCTTTGGCCCATCCAAACCACAAAAGCCGCGCGCAAATTTGACAGGGTATTTGGACTCAATGAACGCGTCAGCACTGCGCTGGAATTGCATCAGACGCAGAGACACAGCAAACTTATCCAACAACAGTTGGAAGATGCGCTGGCGCGTGCACAGAATGTAAAACCGTCGCGTGACTTCCCGCTGCGATTCAAACCCATCGAAGGAACATTGGCCCTCATCCTTGCAGTGATGATTGGGCTGATCTGGTTCCGCGGGGAAACATGGTTCGCCGCCGCAAAGCAAGCCCGTGCTGTAGAAGTGGCTGTTGCGGCACAATCCCAGCAGATCGAGCAACTTCTTACTCAAATACAAAACAACCAGACATTGACCGAAGAACAAAAGCAGGCTCTCTCAGAGCCGCTCCAGCAAGCCTTGAATGACTTGAACGAAAGTCCTTCTCTGGAGAATTCTGTATCCGTGCTGACCAGCACAAGCGAAAAGCTCCAGGCGCTCTCTGACCCGCAGGCTCAGCAAATGTCGCAGGCATTACAGCAGGCCGGGCAGAACCTGGCCTCACAGGAAGGTAGTCCGCTCCAATCGGCAGGACAGAAACTCGCCCAGGGTAATGCAGTCAACGCGGCCAATGAACTCAAGAATATTGATGTGAGTGGATTGAGTCAGGAGCAGGCTCAACAAATGACAGAGCAGCTTCAGTCGATGGCCCAATCTGTTCAAGCAACGAATCCGCAGCTGGCATCGCAGCTCAACCAGGCTGCTCAAGCCTTACAGCAAGGAGACATGGCCGCCGCGCAACAGGCGCTCGATCAGGCTGCACAGCAATTGACACAGGCCGGGCAACAAGTCACCTACTCGCAAACCGCGGGACAGGCTGCCCAGCAAATGCAGCAGGGCGCGGGACAAGTCCTTGCCGCGGGCGGAGGGGGGCAGCAGGCAAACCAGGGACAGGATCAAAGCGGACAGCCGGGGTCAAGCCAAACGGAGTCGAATGCCGGGTCAGGGGAATCAGGCAGCGGGACGGGAGGATCGGCGCAGAGTCCGCAAACCGGGAATGAGGCAGGCAGCGCACCCATTCCTCAAGATAATGGAGCGGGCAACGGGGGCGAATCCGGTTATGAGCAGATCTACGCACCCAGTCTGCTGGGTGGCAACGGCGGGCCTTCGGTCAACCTGCCGTCTTCCGGAGAAGATGGAAGCACTATAGGGCAGGGCCCAACCACGCCCTCAGAGCCGGGCCAAAGCCTCGTCCCGTACAGCGAAGTCTACTCGCAATATGAGGCGGCGAACCAACATGCGATCGAGAACGGCGACGTGCCGTTCGAGTTTATGCAGGTCATCAGGAATTATTTCAACTCACTGCAACCAGGAGGATTCTCCAGGAACTTCCGCAGTAAATAACCGAATTTTGGGTGTGCGTGTGCGTACGCACACGCACACCCAAAATTCGGACTCCTTTTACTATGAGGTCTGGAAAACAACTATGAGCGAGGCCCAATGAACGAATTACCCGTTGAAGAGTTTCGCGAGCGAGCTGCACGGATCGAGACTGAAGTCGGCAAGGTGATCGTCGGCCAAACGGACGTGGTGCGGCATGTGCTCGTCAGCATTCTCGCCGGCGGACACGTGCTGCTGGAAGGCGTACCGGGCCTTGGCAAGACGATGTTGATCCGCACATTAGCTCAGGCCCTGGACTTGAAATTCTCGCGCATCCAGTTCACACCGGACCTGATGCCTGCCGACATCCTTGGCACAGAAATCCTCAGCGACCAGGATGGACGCCGAGATTTTCGGTTTCGCCCCGGGCCGATCTTTGCCAATCTGGTGCTGGCGGATGAGATCAACCGCGCCACACCAAAAACGCAGTCAGCCTTGCTCGAAGCGATGCAGGAATCTTCCGTAAGCGTAGCCGAACAGACCCATCAATTGGAGGAGCCATTCTTCGTACTGGCGACTCAGAACCCGCTGGAAATGGAGGGGACCTATCCCCTGCCCGAAGCTCAACTGGATCGCTTCTTTTTCAAAGTAAATGTATCACTTCCAGGGGTTCATGAAATGGTCGAGATCTTTGACCGCACCACCGGCAAAGAGACGCCGGCCGCGACCCCTGTGGCCAGCGGCGCGGATATCGTTCAGATGCGCGAGCTTGCGCGTGAAGTGCCGATCGCTTCTCATGTTCGCGAGTACATCGCAATGCTGGTGCTCGCTACGCATCCAGAAAATCCGCAGGCTACGCCGTTGGTCAAGAAATATGTGCGCTATGGCGCTTCCCCGCGCGGTGGGCAGGCTCTCGTGCTGGGTGCGAAGGTGACCGCGCTTCTTGCAGGCCGATACAACGTCGCTTTTGAAGATATCCTTCAGATCGCGCCGGCCGCCCTGCGCCATCGTCTGATCCTCAACTTTGACGGTCTCGCCGAAGGCATTCGGCCGGAAGATGTGATCGGTGAGTTGGTTGCGGAGTCCAAAGTCTCCTGATTTTGGGTGATTCTAGATCCACACCGCAATTATGCTTTTTGACGAATCCACTCTCCGCAAACTGAATCAACTAACGCTGGTCGCTTCACGCGTGCGCGCCGGTGCGATCAAAGGAGAGCGCCGTTCGTCGCGCCGCGGCAGCAGCGTGGAATTTGCCGATTACCGCAATTACGCTCCCGGCGATGACCTGCGCCGCCTGGATTGGAATATCTATGCCCGGCTGGAACGTCCCTTCATCAAGTTGTTCGAGGAAGAGGAAGACCTGGCGGTTTACATTCTGCTGGATGGCTCCCGCTCGATGGATTGGGGCGCAGCAGATGAGAACAAATTCCAGTACGCACTGCGCCTCGCCGCTGGACTTGGGTCTGTCGCGCTGGCTTCGGGTGACGCGCTCTCTGTGGCGCTCCTCAAGAACGGACGCGTCGCCAATGAATTCGGCCCCACGCGCGGACAGTCCGCGCTGACACGGCTGTTTGGCTTCCTCGAATCCCTCAAAACAGATGGCGAGACCGATCTTAACGCGTCGCTGCGGCAGTATTCTCTCAAGCCGCGCCGTCCCGGCCTGATCATCCTTATTTCCGATTTGCTTGCCTCCGAGGGCTATCAAGCTGGCATCCGTCCCCTGCAAGGGCGCGGACATGAAGCTGCACTGATCCATGTCCTTGCGTCGGATGAAATCGATCCGCCCCTCGCTGGCGACCTGCAACTCGTAGATGTAGAAACCGGCCAGGAGCAGGATGTCTCTCTCGACGGCGGCTTGCGGACGATGTATCGCGAGCGCGCCCGGGCCTGGATCCATGCGACGCAGGCCGAGTGTCGAAAGCAGAGCATCCGCTACCTGGGTCTCACGACAGACGAGCCCTGGGACCAGGCCCTCCTGCTCGAAATGCGCCGCGCGGGGATCGTGAAGTAAATGAATCAGCAGTTACAACCATACACATCTGACCTCCATGTCGTTCTGAGCGACTGCAAGGAGCGAAGAATCTCAGTTGCAGCCATAATTATTCTTGAAAATGAGATTCTTCGTCGCCGCAAAGCGGCTCCTCAGAATGACATTTCTTAGAAATCGGCGGATGAAATAATGCAATTCCTCGCTCCCGCCGGTTTCGCTCTTGTAGCCCTCGCCATTCCCATCATCCTCCTGTACATGCTCAAACTACGCCGCAAGCAGGTGCAGGTTTCTTCCACATTACTCTGGATGAAACTCCTGCGCGATCAGCAGGCGAACGCTCCGTGGCAAAAACTCAAACGCAACCTCCTGCTTTTTCTCCAACTGTTGATCCTTGCCATGCTGGTGCTGGCATTTGTGCGACCTGCGATTCGGACTCCGGTAGTTGCATCAGGTTCCGTGATTGTTTTGCTGGATGCCTCCGCTTCGATGAACGCGACCGATGTCCAGCCTTCACGCTTCGAAGAGGGACGCCGCATCGTGCAGGGACTCATCAATGGGCTTTCCGCCGGTTCGCGCGTGACCCTTATTCTGGTCAGCCAGACTCCAGTGACCCTGATCTCCAGCGAAACAGATAAGTCAATCCTGCGCAATGCGCTTGCGGCGGCGAAAGTCAGTTCGGGCGAGGCCGACTGGCAATCCGCTTTTGCACTGGCAGCAGGTGCAGCCCATGGAAGCCAGAGTGTGATGACAGTCATCCTCTCGGATGGCGGTCTGCCCGAAAGCGGGTTGCCTGCTTTGCCCGGCGAGGTCCGTTACGTTCCGATCGGCACATCGAATGACAATCTTGCCGTCAGCGCGCTGGCCCTACGAGCCTCAGCGAATGGACCCGAGTTATTCGCCCAGGTAACAAACTATTCTAATAACAACAAAAGTGCATTGCTTTCCATCTATGCCGGGGAAAGTCTGATCACTGCCCATCAATTCGATCTCGCTGCAGGTGCCAGCGAAAGCATGACGATTGATCGATTATCGAACACAGGAGCGGTTTACCGTGCGCAAATCTCCAATCCAACCAAGAACGCTGCGCTGGATGCGCTTTCCCTTGATGACACGGCCTATGCAGTCTATCAAGCCTCGTCTGCGCGACGCGTGCTGCTCGTCTCAAAAGGGAATCTGTACATCGAACAACTGCTCGCAGCGCTCCCGGGACTGCAGCCGTTCCGTGCTTTGCCGAGAGACGACGGCACTCTGCAAATCCCAACCGATCCATTCGATCTCTATGTTCTGGATGGCGTGATTCCCGCTGAACTACCCGGTGGCAATGTGCTTTTCATCAATCCATCTTCCAATCCGCTGTTTGAAGTCGGTGGGACGTTCGATGACATGAGCAATCCACAACTACAAGAAAGTCCTCTCACCCGCTCGGTGGACTGGAGCAACGTGCACGTTCTGAAAGCAAAGACCATTCAGCCGCCTGATTGGGCAGAGGTGTTGATCAAGACGCAGGGTGGACCCTTGCTCCTTGCCGGTGAGACCGAAGGACGCCGAGTCGCGATCCTCACATTCGACCTGCGTGAAAGCGACCTGCCACTGCAGGTGGCTTACCCCATTTTGTTCAGCAACATCATCAATCACCTTGTCCCGCCGAGTGCCTTCGATGCAACGCAATCGCTTGAACCGGGCCAGAGTCTCACGATCACGCCTCCGCCGGGCACAGAACAAATTGTGGTTGCCTCACCGTCAGGGAAGATCTTTAATTTAGCTCCGCGAAATAACATTTTCACTTTCACCGAGACAACTGAGCCGGGCTATTATGCCGTCAATTTCATATCAGGTAACTCAAAAAGCAGCGAATATTTCGCCGTGAATCTATTTGATTCGAATGAATCCAATATTCGCCCGCGCGAAACTATACAGGTCGGGCAATCACAGGTCAGCGCTAATGTTTCCAGTCAAGTGGGTCAACGCGAGTTATGGCCCTGGCTGGCCGGGTTGGCTCTCGTTATTTTGATGATCGAATGGCAGGCTTATCACCGCAAGCGGATTCCTATTCCAAGAAACCCGGTTGGTCGAGTAGCCCCGAACGCTCATGAAGGGACGTATCGAGATCAACAGGTTGGTAGAGACTAAAGTTCTCCGGAAACTGGTGGTCTTGATACGGTCTGGGAATACCCTTCGACTACGCTCAGGGCGCACCAAGACCAACTCGACCACCGAAATTTGCTCTCATGAAATTCACCTCGCCATTATTCCTCGTGCTCCTGCTCCTCGTCCCGGTCATTGCATGGATGGGCTGGCCGGCCGCGGGTCCGGCGCGGAAGCGGGAATTTTCATCCCTGGCGTTGCGATTGATGATCGTCATTCTGTTGATCTTTTCGCTGGCAGGGATCGAAATCGTCCGAAGTGGAAATAACCTGGCAGTTGTCTTTTTGGTGGACGTATCGGATTCGATGCCTGATGAGGCCGTGTCTGCCGAATTGATCTATCTTCGCAGTGCGCTGGATGGGATCGGCCCGGACGATCAGGCAGCGGTGGTACTATTCGGCGCCGATGCAGTGGTTGAGAGATCCATGCTGGCAGGCAGCGAATTGGGCCAGATCACTTCTGCCCCTGTCACAACCCAAACCGATCTGGCAGAGGCCATTCGCCTTGGACTGGCGCTCTTTCCTTCAGGCTCCGCGCGTCGTATGGTGATCCTTTCGGATGGTGCGCAGACAACAGGGGATGCCCTCAAAGCGGCAGAACTCGCCGCGGCCTCCGATGTGCAAATTGTCAGCGTGCCATTTGTCTCGCAGCCAAAAGCGGAGGCGCTGGTTACTTCAACGGATGCACCGAGTCATCTTCTGCCCGGCGAAGAATTCGACCTGGGCATTACTGTTCAGGCTACGGAGCCGATGCGCGCCACGCTGCGTGTCCTTGCCGGTGACGAGATCGTCTATGAACAGACGCATGACCTGCGCAAAGGCTTGCAGACTTTCAGCTTACCACTCACTGCCAACGCGCCCGGCTTCGTCCGTTATCAGGTACAGATCGTTCCTGAGCAGGATGGCTTCTATCAGAATAACCGTCTGGATACATTCTCAGAAGTGGAGGGTCCGCCGCGGATTTTAGTCGTCGCACCGCTTCCCGGTGAAGCGATCCCGGGTGGCGAGACGCGACCGGACGAATCGTCGGCGCTTGTCCACGCGTTGGAAGCCGCTGGATTCACAACTAAGCTTGTTTCGCCAGGTCTACTTCCTTCGGATCTGCCAACCCTTGCACAATACAACTCGGTTGTGCTGGTGGATGTCCCTGCCACATCGCTGGGCACCAACCAGATGAAGAATGTGCAAGCGTATGTGCATGACCTCGGCGGCGGACTGGTTGTGGTGGGCGGTCCAACCAGCTACGGCGTCGGCGGCTATTATGGCACGCCGCTGGAAGAGACCCTGCCGGTGGAAATGCAGCTCAAGGACGAAAAGCGCCGCCCATCCCTCGGGATCGTCTTCATCATTGACCACTCCGGCTCTATGTCTGAGACGAGCGGCGGCGTGGAAAAATTGGAACTGGCAAAAGAAGCTGCGGCGCGTTCAGTGGAACTGCTCTTTCCCACGGACCGCGTCGGCGTGATCGCTTTCGATGATGTGGCAAGTTGGGTTGTCCCCATGACCGATCTCGGCGACCCAACTTCTGTGATCAACGCCATTGGCACAATCCGCACTGGCGGCGGGACCGATATTCTCGCTGGAGTTCAAGCAATGGCGAACGTCCTGCCTGGCGACCCGGCCAAAGTGAAGCATGTCATTTTGCTCACTGATGGAGGTGCCGATCCCACGGGGATTCCGGAGCTCGTCCAAAAGCTGTATGCAGAAAATGGCATCACGCTTTCAACGGTGGCGGTCGGGCGTGACGCCGCTCCATTCCTGAAAGACCTGGCGGCGCTGGGCAACGGGCGCTATCACTTCACCATCGACCCGTCCACGATCCCCAGTATCTTCACAGAGGAGACAACGCTTGCAACCCGCGCTTATATTGTGGAGGAATCGTTTTATCCAAAACTCGTCAATCCTTCGCCGATCCTTTCAGGCATAGAGAGCGTGCCTACCTTGTATGGCTACGTGGCCACCAGCCCGAAGGATTTGGCACAGGTCATCCTGCAATCCGAGAAGAAGGATCCAATCCTTGCAGCATGGCAATACGGGCTCGGACGTGCGGTCGCTTTTACTTCGGATGCCACCGGCCGCTGGGGACGCAGTTGGGTGACATGGGATGGCTTCCCGGCATTTTGGGCGCAGGCCGTGCGATATACCCTCGGTGAAGTGCAAAACGCGGCGCTGGAGGTGAAGGTCAATCCCGGGAGTGACGGAGCCCGCCTCACAATCGATGCATTGAGCCGGGCCGGTGAATTCCTGAATGGTTATGTTACCGAAGCAAATATCATCGGACCCAATGGCGATGTCCAGGCGATCAAGCTGAACCAGATCGCGCCGGGGCGCTATGAAGGAACATTCCAGCCAAATGATCAGGGCGTATACTTGATCCACTTAAATGGAAAGTCACCTGGCGGGAACGGAGGCTTTTCGCAGACAGCCGGCTGGACCATGAGCTACTCGCCTGAATATCGCCGCCTCGACTCGGACCCGGACCTGCTTCTGCGCCTCGCGGCCATCACCGGTGGAAAGGTTGGCTCTGCGAACCCTGCGGACATCTTTACACACGATTTGAAAGCGACCCGCGCCGCGCGTCCGATCTGGCCCTGGCTGGTTGGGCTGGCAGCCGTTCTCTGGCCGTTTGATATTGCCGCTCGCAGGTTGATCATCAACCGCCGTGATCTGATTGTCTTGCGCGACAAGCTGATTGAGAAACTTAGCCTGCGAAGGAAACGCGTCGAGCAATCGCAAGAATCCGCGCCTCGCATGGAGGCCCTTTTCCAGGCAAAAGGCCGCGCCCGGGAAAACCTGCAAGCGCCGAGTCCAGAGGAGCATCTGCCCGTTACGGTGGAGACTCCACAGGCCCACGATGAAACAAACAGAGCGAAGCCCCAGGAAAGCAAACCAACGACATCAACAACCAGCGCCCTGCTGGAGCGAAAGAAAAGCCTGAGAAAAAAGTCGTAGTGCCCGAGACTAACTCCTGTTATTTGGTAAAATGGAGTTCACAAGTCATATTGGTACAAATATCAGGAGCAACTGAGATGGAGGGATTCGATTCTTTTATACCCGTCGACCGTCGTCACGCGTTAAGTCGGGGCGTATCACTGCCGGAGCATGTACGCGGTGCTGTGCTCATGACAGACATCTCCGGTTTCACGCCGCTGACCGAGGCTTTGGTGGCGGCCCTGGGGATTCAGCGCGGGGCAGAGGAACTGGGCAATTACTTGAATAAGGTCTACGGGATATTGATCCATGAAATCCTGCTCCATCACGGAGTCATCATATCTTCCGGAGGCGATGCGCTCGTCAGTTGGTTCGAGGGACCTGAAAATGAAGCGGCGCAGAGCGCGGTGACCGCGGCGCTGTCGATGCAAGAATCAATTGCGCACCTTCCAACCACTTTGTCCAATGGAGGAATGACCGTCGAGCTGGCAATCAAATCCGCAGTGGCGAGTGGTACAGCCCGCAGGTTTCTGATCGGCGATCCCCACATCCAGGTATTTGAAGTGCTGGCAGGCGGACTGTTAAATCAGGTGGACCTGGCCGAAAATTATGCTCACAGGAGCGAAGTAGTCCTTACAGCGGAGACACGCCGGTTCCTGGGAGACGAAGTCATCCTGAGCGGGCAGCGGCAAACACGGGACGGGACGTCCATTGTAGTAGCCGGGGGCCTGAATCGAGTCAGTCGTCCGCATCCCTGGCTGCCGCCACCTGAGCTCAAAAAGGAACAAGCCAAACCCTGGCTGCATCCCTTCATTTTTGAACATATCAACAGTGGACATGAAATGTTCATGGCGCAGTTGCGTCCATCCATCGCGTTGTTCATGAGTTTTGAAGGGATTGATTTTGAACAGGATCCAGAGGCGGGAAAAAAGCTGAATGAGTTTTTTCGATGTATTCAAAAGGACGTCGCTTATTATGATGGGACGATCGTATCCATAACGACTGGTGATAAAGGCAGTTATCTATATATTGCGGTTGGCATGCCTCATGGACATGAGGATGATGCCATTCGAACGGTTGAACTGGCACGATCCCTGCTGAATATCCCTCACAAATTGGATTTTATTCGCGAGGTAAGGATCGGGGTCAGCCGCGGGATGATCTGGTCTGGTCCGGTGGGAAATCAAAAATGGCGAACATTTTCAGCCATCGGAAACGAGGTCAATCTGGCAGCGCGCTTGATGCAGGCTGCCAGGCCGGGCCATATGCTGGTCAGTCAGCGTATTGCAGATGCCACGCAAAGCGATTATCAATGGCAATTGCTGCAGGAGATCAGCGTAAAAGGCATCTCAAAGCCGGTAAAGGTCTTTGAGCCAACAGTTTCCAGACACTCATCGCGCATAAGTAAACTGACCTCCTCCACCGAGATCGTAGGTCGGGAAGCCGAGCGTATGCTGCTGAGCGAGATGCTTCAGGATACCCGCGCCAGTTCAAGCAAGGTCGTGATTATCGAGGGGGAAGCGGGCATCGGAAAATCGCGCTTGATCAGTGATCTGCTTTCACAGGCACGTGAAGGAAATATACAAACTCTGGTTGGAACCGGCTATGCCATCGAGCAGTCCACGCCTTATCATGCATGGCGTTCTGTATTTGAGTCCGTCTTTGGTTTGCAGACAGAGGATGATAGTGAGATCCGTCGGAGCAAGGCCCTGGATTGGATCGAGGCACAGGATGCAGGTCTGGTGGATCGTGCACCGCTGCTGGCCCCGGTGCTGAGCCTGGATGTGCAGGACAATTCATTAACCGGCCAAATGACGGGCCAGGTGCGCGCAGAGAATACGCGACTTTTATTGATCGCGATCCTCAAGCTTTTTATTGGCAGTTCCAGTACGCTTTTGGTGCTTGAGGATGCACACTGGTTTGATTCTGCCTCGCTGGCGCTGTGTGTCGATGCATGTCGGGATCTATCGAACGTTATGCTCGTGATTTCCACGCGGATGCAGGGCGATGAACCGCCTGGGGCCCTTGCATCCATTCTCGATCTTCCACAGGTGCGCCACATTAAACTCGAACAGATGAGCCAGGACGATATTACATCCCTGATCTGCCATCGCCTCGGCGTGGAGCACGTGCCGGAACAGGTCACGGCTCTGATTCTAGCCAAGGCGGAGGGTCATCCGTTTTTCAGCGAGGAACTGGCCTCTTCTCTCGTGGAAACAGGGGTTATCTCTGTAGAGAATGGGGAATGCAGTATCACCTCTGAGGCGGACCTGCTCGGCCTGCATTTTCCCGATACCGTGCAGGGAGTGGTCCGCAGCCGCATCGACCGGCTTTCCCCGTCCCATCAGCTTGCGCTCAAAGCTGCCAGCGTGGTCGGGCGGATCTTCGCACTACGCGCGGTCTCTGACGTTTATCCGCTGGACGCCGACCGACCTCAACTGGGCGGCTACTTTGAGTATTTGCGTCTGCTGGACCTGACCCCGCTGAACAGCGAGATCCCGGATATCTCATATCTCTTCAAGCATGTCATCACTCAGGAAGTGGCGTACAACCTCATGCCCTTCTCACAGCGACAGACGTTTCATCAGGCAGTGGCAAACTGGTACGAGCAGACCTTTGCCGACGATCTTTCTCCGTATTACGGAGTGCTTGCCTACCATTGGAATAACGCAAAGAACCCGCAGAAAACCGTGGACTATCTGGAGAAGGCAGGCGAGCAGGCCATGAACAGCTTTGCATGTCGCGAAGCGATGGAATTATTTACGGAAGCGATTGGGCTGGTGGAAAAGGGTGAAGTCCAGGTTTCAAAGCTGCGCCATGCACACTGGGAGCGCCAGCTTGGCGAAGCCTGTTACGGACAGGGCGAATTGCCTAAGAGTCTGGAGCATCTAAAAAAGGCAATTCAGTTGATGGGTTGGAAGACTCCGGAAGCGGGATTTGCTCTCGCTGGCACGCTCCTCGGTGAAGTGTTCAAACAGATCAGTTTTCGGATGAGACCCAGGCCCATGATCGAAGCCAGACTGCCCGGCTATCTCGATGATACAGAACAGGCCAGGCTGCTTGAGGGTGCGATCGCCTTTGTTCGGCTCGGTCACATTTATTATCAAACCAACCGATCCATCCTGCTCATCTTAGGGACTTTGAATGCGATCAATCTTGCCGAGAAGGCCGGGTTGAAATCCCCCATCCTGGCCCGTTGCTATACAAATATGTGCATTGCTACAGGCGTATTAGCCCGGCATGACTGGGCCATTGCCTATCGGAACCGCGCTCACGCGATGGCTCGTGATGTCCAGGAGCTGACGTCCCTTTCGTATTCGCTGGCCGGCTGCGCGGTGTACGAAGTCGGAGCAGCTCTGTGGGATGACGCGTCGAAGAGTCTGCAAGAGAGCATCGAGATCGACAGTCGCATCGGTGACATGCGTCATCTGGACGAGGGCAAATGCATCCTTGAACTGGTCCGGTTATACCAGTGTGATTTGAGATACGGGATTGCCACCGCCACCGAAGTCCTCGAACGCGCGGCGCAGCGCAAGGATATCCTGCCTCAGATCTGGGCCCGAGCCACGCGGGCTGAGATGATCCTGCAGCGGTCTGCGCCGGATACGCTTCGGGATGCAGTGGACGATTATCATGCCGCGCTCAAACTGCTCGAACAGAATATTGACCTGGCAAACGATATCCGTGTCTCGGGCGCGCTGGCGCTGGTCTACTGGCGGATGGGAGAAACGCATCGTGCGCTGGACCTTGCGGCGGCCACCGTCAAAAAAACAACCGGCAATCCGACGGCCCCCTACTCCATCGAGGGCTATGCGGGGGTTGCAGAAGTTTTTCTCCATGCCTGGGCCACCGGGGATGCTGGCCAGCGCGCAAATGCTCGGAAGGCATGCAAGGCAATGGCGAAGTATGCCAGCGTCTTTCCCCTCGGGCTGGCCCGACTTAAGCTCTATCAGGGCTGGTTCGATTGGCTGGATGGCAAACAGAAAAGTGCGCGGAACCTCTGGCAGAGCGCGCTATCCTCGGCCGAACGCCTCAACCTGCGCTATGAACAGGGACGCGCGCTGCTCTTCCTTGGCTCCCATGCACAGGATAAAACAGAGCGGGCGAAATTGCTAAACGACGCGCTCCAGGTCTTCGATGAGTGCGGCGTAGATTACGAAGCGGAGGAGATAAGAAGGATTATCGCGCTGAGCGGAGCGTAGCGCAGACGAAGCGCGGATGTTTCTCTGAGCAAGCCCTTCGACTACGGGACTTCGACTTATGCTCAGCCCCTCCGCTCACATCGTCTCGATGTTTTCGGAAGGGTGAAGGTCTGCTTCCTGCCTCCGTCTCCCCGTAATGTTGTGCCAGAACTGATAGGCGGTTACCAAGATCCACTGTGCAACATCCACAAACCAGGGAAAATCCTCTTTGAAAGGCTCACCGCGGTCGTAGCGCCGTCTATCGTACCAGCGCCAGATCGAGAGGAAGAACGGTTCGTCCAACGGCCAGATTCTGCAGAGCGGCACGTTTGCACCTGAAATCGAGATGATAGAGTTCACCGCGCGCCGCCCGGCCTCATTGGCCCCTTCCATGGTAGCCAGCTGTGTGTTCGTGCGGATGTAGTCGGCTGCAAGGAAGAAGTTGGGGATGCGAGTGTACGAATCGGGCCGCCAGTGCCAGCTATCAATGATATCAATGTAAAGGGGCTCAGCATCCTTGTAGAGGGTAGGCTCAGCACGGTTGGGGTCGCCTTTGATGTCAGGGTCCATAAAGGTATCCAGCACATTGTCATCCACGAGAACCGGTGGCTGACCCGGCAGGTTGACGCTTAGCTTGAGTTGCTCCCAGACTTCCTTCTTGATCTGCTCGCGTTTACAGTCGCGGGCGGGCTTTTTATAGATGATGCCATTTACGCCCCATTCCGAAATATCCACCGAAAGGACTCCATTTACGTTGCCCTGCCCCACCGTCGGCCACTTGAATCCCTGCCAGAACTGCGCCTGTGAAATGGACGTCAGTGCCCAGGGTGTATCAATGTGGATGACATGCCCATGGATCATGGGCACATCCTCTTTTAAATAGAATTGGATCCCGTTCATCCATGCCACCTGCTGGCCGAGTTGAACAACGCCTTGCAGCGTGGAATCTGCTTCTAAAATCGGAGCATGCTTCTTCTCCGCGAAGAGGCGGGCGGCCTGCTCTACCGGGACCGCGAGGATGTAATAGTCCGCCGCATCATCGAAGGTTTTGCCGTCCTTGCCTTTCAGCGTCACGCCTGTGATCGTCTTGCCGTCACAGTGAATCGTGTCGATGTGGGTATTCAAATGGTAGTGGACGCCCTTGCTCTCCAGATAGGTCAGCCAGGGATCGATCCAGACCTCGTTGGTGGGGCCATCGAGGACACGGTCGGCGTTGACGCCGGGTTCTGCCAGCCCAAGGATCAACTGCACGCCCACGTCGCCTTCGACCTTGGCATTTGCCACGTGCGCATTGGCCGCTACCAACGAGCGGGTCATGCCCTCCGCGAGAAATTTTTGATATGCGGGGGAATGATTGTTCGCATCGATGTACGTCCACCAGCCGATCTTCTCCAGGTCATCCATGCGGCGCGCCTCGCAGGACGTGAGATATTGCCAGATCTTGCCAGCAAAAAAATCCATCTCACCGGGCAGCAGGCCCACCTTATCCTTGAGATCCTTGAGGCTGTTCAGCAGAGTCTTCAGCTCGCCGAATGAACGCGGGAACTGCGCCAGCATCAACATCCCGGTCTTGCCGAACTGCGTGATCTCGATGCGTGTGGTATTCGTGAGGTTATCGTACACACCCCTCGGATTGTTCCCAAAAGGAATGCGCTTCATCGTATCGGTGACGTGGCGATAAAAACTGGGGAAGAAGCGAAAGCCATGTTCGCCTGGCAGGTCAGCATTCCCCGGCTTTGCGCTCTTTGGCACAGGGATGCTGCGCGCTTTACCGCCCGGGATGGCCTTCTTTTCGTAGACCGTTACCTGAAAACCGCGTTCCGCCAGCTCGTGGGCCGCGCTCATGCCTGCCACACCGCCGCCTAAAATGATCACCTTTTTCGACATACGTTTCTCCTCCATAACTGTAAACTGAATGTTGATGAATAGAACACCGAATTATGGGAAAGATATGCAGATTTGATTTTACTTCGGA
>JAKOVF010000220.1 GCA_029782225.1 Chloroflexota bacterium
AACGCAGGCTGATCCGGCTTCCGCAGCTTTTGCATCTTCCCTTCTGCCACAGGAAGCTGAGCACCGGAATCAACTCCCCAGCCCCCAGCCTGTGCCCGCAGTGGGGGCAGCTGGACCCAGGTTTGACCAGCGACATCTTGCGGGGCAGGCGGTAGATCACCACGTTGTAGAAACTGCCCAGCACAAGCCCGAGGCAAAACATGAAGCAAACTGCAGGAATCTCCATCAGCCTAACCCCCAAGCCTTTACGGGAAGTAGAAGACTATCCATGTGTACAACAGAAGTACTACGTATATACAGCAGGTGAACCTCAGCCAGGTCAGGTGTCGAGGCCGCATAGACCTGCGCACAGACCATAGAAATGCCAAGCCTACTGTCACCACCGCCAGTTTGTACAAGGTGAAATACTGTCTTTCTATGAGAAACCCCATGAAGGGATTCGCTTCCCGGTGGTTCCCCCTCACCACCAGGTCATAGGTGGCTGCATAATCTAAGACGTTCATAAGACCAATACCCACCAAAAGCCACAGCAGACTTCTATACCTCTTCTCCCCTGCCCACACCGGACTCACTCCTAGGGTTTTTACCCTAGGGTATACTTGTGTAAGGGCAAATATTACACTTCCTGCGGCTTCCTAAACCTTCGCACGGCAACGATACCAACCAGGAAAACCAAACCAAAACCGAATATGAAAGCAGATGGCTCAGGATAGCGCAAAACCCAAGCTGCGGCCCACAATGCTGCTTTAAGAGCTGCCACGGCTGCAGGCATCTGTTCCAGGGCCTCAATAAACTGCCCAGAGCGCTCGTAATACCAGTCCACAATCCTCTTCCCGACACCAGTCTTCATCAGCACGTTATCGCGAAAGCGCCGGAAGATATCCAGGTCTTGTTCTTGATCATCGCCAACCAACCACGTCACCAAGCAGGCCTCACGGACCCTCGCATCGGGCCTCTCGATTTTCCCCGTTTCCCGCTGGTAATACACGCCGGAGCTTGCAGAGGGGCCCTTAATGCCTTCGAGATACAGGTTTAGAATCTCCACATCCGATTCCAGGCTGTAGGAAACGTTTGGATGTACAGCTTCTAGCTTGACATTAACCAGTCCATCCCCTGCTTGTGCAAACGTCACCCGGTAACGGGATACATCGCGTGTGAGAGAAGTCAAGACCTCTTCTCCTACCCTGGTCTTTAGAACAACCAGTCCATCATCGTTCACGAAAATGAAATGATCATCGTCATCGTCGCCGAAGTCAGCGGGCGGTGCCGGAGCTAGCTCCAAATAGTAGGCCAAGCGCAATTCGTCTACTATCCTACGCATGGCCAGCTGAACATCGGCCTGGATGTCCGCCGTTACCGTTCCCTCCACAAATGCACGATCCGCGAAGTAATATAGGGTGAACCCGCCGGAGAGAACCAGGCCAAGCAGGGTCAGGGCAAGCATCAACTCCACCAACGTGAATCCGCTCGTTTTTCCATTGCCGTTCCCCATGGCCATCTTCCCCCACTCACTCTGCTTACCTGGACCGCATAAACGTAACCAGGTGGCCCACTTTGATCACTTTACCCTTCACAGTCCGCCGGAAGCTGCCTGGCCCCCTAACGGTCAGTTCTTGCTCCACCGCGGAGGACTGCTCGCTGATTGCCCTTTCCATCTCGCTGCGCAGCGCATACAGCTCCTGCATGCGCCGGCCGGCCTCCTTGATCCTCTGGATACTCGATGTGATGAGGGGGAGGAAGGTAACCGCCACCAAAGAGATGATCATGACGGCCGCAATAACTTCGATCAGGGTAAAGCCCTGCTCTGATGGACTCCTTCTATCCATGTACGCTCACTCACCTCATCCAGATGTAAGGCCGGAAATCATCGAATATGCGTGCTCTCCCCACGTCTTCCTCTATTGGGATCAAATCCTTTTCCTGTAAGTTCAGCAGATCCGTTCCATCTCGGAAGTAGAACGCTCGCCCAGCCAGATCGAGGGGCTCCTTCTGTCCCGACTCGTTCAGCACTTCAATATACAGGGGCTGCGGTGAGTCCACTAGCTCTATATACCACCTAAGAGGAATCAATGAAACCTTCCAACCCAGGTTCTGCAGCTGCACTTTTTGGCCGTCGAAAAACACTATGCCGTACCTTTTAGTAGCGTCTGCGCCGGGAATCTGTGAACCGGGCTTTCCCGCAGTTTCTGAAGGCAGCTCGAGCCGCAGTGTGGCTCTCATGGGAAAGGGCCCTCCCTCGGCAGGCAGATTAGCCAGGGTCACATCGTCAAAAATGATGGTCTCTGCCCGGATAGGTAACTCAAAGGAGTACGGAACACCTACCCACCACTTAAGATCCCACAAGGGGTGGTACGAAACTGTTTGGCCATAGCTGAAATCTATCGGGCTCCTAAAAAGCACAGCAGGCGCACGAAAGCTCAGGTTAGAGGGTGGAGAGCTCTTCGAGGGAAAATGAACCGGTGGGCCAGCGGTCTTCACCACAACTGGCTCGCCAGGGTCCACATACAGCGGCCGCCTAAGGGTACCACTGTCCTTTCCGTACCAGGCTAATGAGTCGTCGTGGCCGTACAAATAGGGATAGGTGGTAACTCTAGCCGTACTGGTCACTCCGTCCACAACTGCCGTGGCCACGATCTCGGTTAGGTCATCGCTACTCCCCTCCGGATCCGGGTCGTCTATCCTGGTGACCACCACGTCAACGTAGCCAAGGTAATTCGCCGGCTTTTCGGTCTGAAAGCGCTGAGCATCGAGGTTGTAATAGATCCTGTCCATGGTCCCCTCGGGCTTGTTGGACCAGGACTCCTCAAGCCACGCTTCCATGACCGCCTCTGCCCCGGCTCGAGCTAAGAACTGGGCCCGGAGTTCTTTGTCAAAACGTTCAACCCTTTTCATTTCCGCCATGCTGTACTGCCACAAAGCCCCGCCGAAGAGGCCGAGGACCACGATGAGCATGAAAGCTACCCCGATGGCCATCATGCCTCGTTCATCGCGTATGTCCATCGTGGTCCCTCCCTTCCCTGCGCCCTTTGTACTAATGGGTACTATTCTTGCA
>JAKOVF010000012.1 GCA_029782225.1 Chloroflexota bacterium
GCGCCAATCACCGGATCCGACTGATGATGGACGACACGGAAGAAGACATTCATGAACGGCATGATCAGGCCTGCGCCGATGGATGTCAGTAACATGGGCAGGATAAGTTTGGTCAGCAGGAGCGGATTCCTCGCCGCATATTGGAAAGGGGCGAAGACTGCGCGTTGGCTTCGCTCGAGGCGGGGAGTCTTGAGGAGGACGAGAGGTGCAACTGCGATAGCCGCGCCGATGCCGATGATGAAGACAGAGCTGCCATAAGCAATGCTGCTGGTCGCGGTCACAGCCTGCGTATTGCCCATCCAGGTGGGGAGGTAGCCGCCGACCCAGTTGCCCACAGAGGCCATTGTCATTTGCAGGCCCTGGCCGAAACTGAAGAGATAGGTGCGCTCTTTTTCGCCGCTGTTCTCCATCAGGAACGGGGACATGGTCACGCCTGCCAGGCTTTGCGCAAGCCCGGAGATAACATTCATCGCGTAGAAGCTGGTATCGGTCCGCCAGATAGCCATGGCCAGGATGGAAGCGCTCAGCAGCACGCCGGAGAGGATCAGCGAGCTTTTGCGTCCGAGCATGTCTGCCAGGTATCCCAGAGGCAAAGCTGCAAGCAGGGCGACAAAACTGCTGGTGGTGATCAAATTTCCCAGCAGGGCCTCGTCATAGCCGAGACTGAGGACAAAGAAATTGAACAGCAAGCGATAGCCGCCCATTGCCACGCCTGTAATGATCACGTTGACCAGATAAAGCCGTGCGTTAGGGCTGAAGGCACTCACTCGCGCGGCATAATCCCCAATGACGCGGAGAGGCCGAAAGAGGGTCTTCTTCTGATTGTTCATTCAAACTCAATTATTGCAGGGATTAAACAACGATAGTGCGGTGCCCGCAGATTGCGCAAAATAAGGCGAAAGAGCGAGAAAGAACTATTCCTTCGTGTCGCTATCCAGAAACGCTGACAGGTTGGTAAATGTGGAATCGAGCGCCTGTCTGCGGATGGCGTAGCGTTTCTCGTCATGCAGCACGGTTAATTCCACAAGGCTCGCCAGGCGCAGATCGTTCAAGTGGTGGATTACTGTCGGTGCACGGAGTTGTAAACGACGGGCCAGTTCCGACGGAGTGAGGCTTTCATGCGAAAGATAATAAAGTATTTTCAATCGGGTCGGATCAGCCAGCGCTTTAAGCGACCTCACCAATCCGTCCGGCACTAACTCACCCGGGATGGCAGACATGTCTGCAGGACGGGCACCAAACATCACCAGCTGGGTATCAGGCTCAAGCCTTTCGAAGAAAATAAGCGGTGTTGTCCAGAATGCGGGCGCAAAGATGAACTTTGGAGCGTGGAATTCATCTCCAAGTTTGACACCTTGCGAGAGTTCAGCAAACAACTCCTCAACGCTCAGCTTTTCTGCCAGCTGCTGGGCGCGCTCCAGGGCCGCTTTGAGTACCGGTGCGACGCGTTTCTCCTCTTCTTCAAAGAACGCCTGGTAATACGCTTGAAGAGCCGAGAGCAATCCCTCCCCGAGCTCCGCTGGGCGGCTCCACCAGCCAAGCGCGCCTTCCACAGCCTCTCTTTTCATCGGCGCGCCGGGTTTATGCCCAAAGATCTTTGCAAAAAAATCTACATCTTCGCCTGTCCAGGTTCCCTCAGACGCCATTCTGAGCAGCGCTTCCCGAAGGTATTTGTACTTCTCAGGTTCATCCTCCTGCTCAGGGTACGGCTTATCGAGCTGGTAAAGCTCAATCTGTCGTTGTTCGGGTGGGATCTGCTTTAATGCCCAGAGCGCGCTGATCGCATCCTTGGGCGCCGGCAAATTATGGATCCATTTCAGAGGCACACCGATCAGTGGATAAACCTCTTCCAGGAGCTTGCGCTCGGCAGCCGGGATCCGCGAACGGACTCCGGCTGCCCAGGATGCGCGAATGCCATAGTTATCGGGTGTATGCAAAACGTGGAGACTGATGAACAGTTCGTACGCTGTACCAAAATCCCATTCGATGGCGGGGGTGAATGTCTGTTCGTCAGTCATGTGTTCCTCGCTGGAGCGGCTATTTCCTCTTCAACTTTTTTCCGATGGAGATGAGCATCTGGCCGGTGTTCTGGTCGATGTGATCGTTGAAGGGAGGCACATTCACGAACATCTTGCCAAGCGCAATCAGTGCCTGTCCGGTTTGTTCGGTGAAGAGGTCGCGTACGGCGGATGAGGCGGAATCTGTCTGCGCGGTATCGGTATTCCCCGCACAGGCGTAAATTTTCTGTTTCTCGATCAGGTTGATGGACATGGCGGCCTCCTTTCACGGATAAGCACGATTAGATGGTTAGCTACATTAGACTATTATCTAATTAGATAATAGTCTAATGTATGAGACTTGTCAAGAGGCAATTTTCCATCGGGGAGCGCGTCTCTTCTGGACTGAAGATTGATTCGGGGCGAAGAATATTGCTTTGGTGGAAGCAGGGTTCAGGTCGGGCCGATGCGGGGAATCCCCTCTTTTGTTTTATGCAAGATTCGGATATGGTCACTCAACAGAAACAATTTGATTCCGTTAAAAACATAAAGATGATTTTCCGGGCTTGCTCGGGTGCACTTTCTGATATAGAGGTAACATGACCAGTAACAAAGATGTGATCCAACCCAGTACTCCGTCGGTCCCGAAATATGTGCCGATCCTGATTATCCTCCTTTTTGGCAGTCTGCTTTCGCTCCTGCTGCTTAGGAGATTTGTGCCTGCGCGCGTGGAGACGACCGCATTCAATTTTGTACAGGCTACCCAGGTGTTTACTCCCGGGCAGGCGATGACCATTACGAGTGGAAACGTGGCGGTCTATGTTCCCAGGGACTCCGTCAACCTGCCGGGCACGATCTCTGTCGTTTCACGCGAACCCAATCTGTTTCCTGCTGCTGCACAGACCGACTGGACTCGGCCGCAAGTCATTGAAGTAAAGTTCCTGAATACCCAGGCAACTCCGGTTCCCCATATTGTCTTTGTCAATGCGGTGCAGATCTGTTTCAAGCTCACCCCGGAACAATGGGATGACTTTACCAAAAGACCGGATGCCTATCAGGTCCAGTATTATGCGGTGGAAAATAATCCACCGAGCTGGCAGGCCCTGCCCCTGGCAACGTATGCCGATGTAAACACGTTGTGCGGACAGACCATGCATTTTTCCATTTTTGCATTGGCGATCCGTGTGGATGAAGTGATCCCGGTAACAGGGCTGACAGCAACAGCTACCTCCACCCTCTCCGGCGTGCATCGACCTCCTATTCGTACCAGGGTTCCACCCGAAGCGACAAATCCATCTGCGCCTGACCTTACTGCATCTGTACCGACTGCCACGCAGCCTGCCCCAACGATTCCTCCTCAGCCAACGGATACTCAACCCGCGCCCACTGATATCCCTCCTCTGCCCACCGATACTCCCGCCCCTACAGAACCTCCGCCGACTGAACCGGCGCCTACCAGTGGGCTTCCAATTCCCCTCCCTACATTGCCGATTGGGCCATAGATGCAGTGTCCGACCTGTGGGCGGAGAACCTTAGATGATACAGGCCTGGTCTATCATCTCCAGGAAGGGGTGTTGATGTTTGTTGTATAATTTTTCTGCAACTAACAGGCCCGGGAGACCGGGCCTCAATTGCTTGAAATGAAGGTAGCGTTGGGTCAAATGGGATGAAAGGACTATTTGATGGCGCGAAAGATTTTTATCGTGTTTTTGATTGGAATGAGTTCGATCCTGTTGATGGCAAGCGCAGTGGGAATTGGATTGGCCTGGATCTATAACCAACCTCTGACAGATCAGGCAGTTGCCCGTCTGCAGGAAGTCGATACCAATCTGGCCCAAATCCAAACTGATCTCAAAAGCGCCAGCGCGGAAGTGGAGCGTGCACTGCGAATTGTGGAAGCCGCGGAAAAATCTTTGCAGTCATTGACGTCACAGACGCAGGACGCATCACAATTGTTAAAACAAGTGAATAGCCTGCTGGATGATAGGCTGATCCCTGATATTCGGACTACTCGTGAGAGAATCAGTCAGCTACGAAGCACGCTTGAGAATTTGCGGGCAGCTTTGAAGCAGGTGAATAGCATCCCATTTTTAAATAATCTGAATATTCCGGGGGATGAGGTACTGACAGGCTTGATCACAGAGGCTAACTCGCTCGATGCAGATGTTGCTGATGTGGAGGACATGGCTCATCAGGCCTCAACTTTTATAAATGACACATCTTATGTGCTGGGCGGGGATTTCAATGAGACCAGGCAGCATTTACAGGAACTTCTTGCTACGCTGAAAGGCTATGATGAAAAGGTTACCGGCTGGCGGGCGCAGGTCAAAGGATTGATTGTGTCTGTGCCACGTTGGATTGATAATGCATCCATCATCATCACTGTTTTCCTGTTATGGTTTGGCTTTTCACAGTTTGGCCTGCTTCTGCATGGACTGAGTATGCGCGACGGCGGCGATCCGCTGGCGGTATTGAGGAGAAGGGCGCCGCGCGAACTGGGTGATGATGGATTGACTTAGAACACTTGTTCTAATATAATTCTCATACAATGTCTATCTGGCAGAGGTTGCTGTACCTGATAGGCTTGCGTCCAACGCCCGGCCCCCGTACCTACGATATTAGCGAAAGTTTACAAGTTACGCTCTCCACGCTCGCCCAGCACGAAGGCCGCTCCGAACACGAATTAATTCCTGACATTTTGGCCGCCGGCCTTACCCAATATCGTTCCATTGATGAGCTTTGGCCCAAGTGGGAAACTCTTTCCCCGCGTGAGCAGGATGTCACCGCGTTGACGTGTCTTGGCTTGACAAATCCGCAGATCGCGGCACGGCTTTCACTTTCTCCTGAGACAGTCAAAACTCATATCCGTAGTGCTTTACTCAAATTTGGGGTAACCAGGAAAACGGAACTACGCCACATCTTGGCACATTGGGACTTTAGCGCCTGGCTATAGCTCCCCCCATTGGGTTACCCCCATTTTCCCCCTTTTTTCACCCCTAAATGGGATGAGTCGGCAGGACCCTGCTGACGTATCCTGCACATATGAATACTTTGGATCTTTCCCCCATACGCGCCTTCAGCCTGTTTTCTCTGGCTGGCCCGGCAGCCGTCAACGATTCTCACCGTTTCTTATTAGTTGAAACTCTGGAAAGGCAGAGTGAGAGCATTACTGAATTGATCGCGGCCCTGGCACTGCGCGGTCCTTTTTACGTGATCGCCGGAGGCGAATGGCTCCCGGGCTATGCCCTCACCCGTTCACTGCGTGCCAAGACGCATCGGGTAAAACAGTGCCTTGATCACCTCATTCTGGCGCGTCCTTTCACCTGTTATCAGGTTTTGGATTTGCTAAATGATACAAGACCGGGCAGTGAACCGATCCTGATATTGGACCTTCTACATCATTTCTATAATGATGATGTTGACCTGGCGGTCCGTTTTCGTGTGTTTGAACAATCCTGTAAACACCTGCAACGACTGTCGCTCTTTAGACCTGTGCTTGTGTTTGCACAGCGGATGCCAGTGAAGCACTATCAACAGTTCTTTTCTCTTTTGACAGCCATTGCGGATGAAACGTTCCAAATCGAGGAACCCTCTACAAAACCTGCTCAACTCGCGCTCTTTTAAAGATGTATCTATGGGACGCCAGCTTCCGTCAGCCACACAACTGATCTTCGAACAGCTAGCAGAAATGAGGTCCTTTTACGATGCGCTTCGCCGAAGCGATCAGTTGATCCTGGATAAATTCTTCGAAGACATTCTCCAGCATCGGGCCGCCATCAGCAATGCCACCAATCTGCTGCCGATCGAGATCATGCCTTTTGTGATTTTACTGGAGGAAAGAAAAAAGATCATTCTGATCCACAGCGATTTATGGAAGCAAATCGAAGAACTGGATGGCAGGCTCAGGCAGCTTGAACCCTCCACACTCAAAAAGGATGGCCAGCCATGAACGAAACGATCGGCTGGCTTTTTGACCTTTATGCCCATCCTCAAAAAGGCATTGTTTTATGGCTGATTGGCGAGGATGAAAAGAGGCATTGTTTTCATCAGGATTTCGAGATCACGTTTTATGTCGGCGGCCCTTTCCCGCGTTTGAGAGAGGTCTGGCTTTTTCTGCGTCCGAAGCCGGTCAGGTTGGAACGTGTGACGCGCGAAGACCTCTTCGATGGCCCGCAGGAGTTGATGATAGTGCGCGTTGCAAATCCTTCCATCTACCCCGCTTTATTTCGAGAGCTAAGTGAACATTTTCCAGACCTGATCTTTTATGATGCCGACATTTCCCTGCCTTTGCGATACGCTGCGGCGTATAAAGTTTTTATGATGGCACTCTGCAAAGTGACTGCGGAATCAGATGGCAAACTGACCATGATCACTGCGTTGGACTCGCCTTCGGACCTGGACCCTCGTCTCCCGCGCCTCCGCAAGCTGATTCTGAGGCCAGACATGAACCCCGCTCATACGTTCCCTGCGGACCTGCTTGTCAAATTCGATGGTTTTTCCCTGCGTGCTCCTCTCCACAAACCGCGCCTTCTGTTAGGCCTGCTTAACAGCATTCTCTCTGAATATGACCCGGACGTGATCCAAACCCATTTCGGCGACACATGGATATTTTCCCACCTGGAAAAATTATCAAAACAGACCGGGATCCCCTTCAATCCCAACCGTGACCGTTCCCAACCTGTTTTGCGCCGCAAAGAAGTAAGCTTCTTTAACTATGGCCGCGCTCATTACCGCGGACCGCAAGTCCATTTGCGTGGACGCTGGCACATTGATGTGGAAAATTGCATGACTTATGGCGCATATGGATTGGCCGGCGCGATCGAACAGACGCGCATGACGGGCCTGCCTGTGCAGGAATCAGCCCGGCGTTCCCCGGGCGCAGGCATCGCCGCCGCTCAAACACTGACCGCTCTGCGGCGTGGAGTGCTCATTCCCTATCAACATCAAAAGGGAGAGATCCCAAAAACTTATAACCAGCTTATCAGGGCAGATCGCGGTGGGCTGGTTTTTCAGCCGCTGTCTGGTCTCTTTGCCAACGTCGCCATCCTCGATTTCAGTTCCATGATGGCTTCGATCATGGTCCAATACAACGTCTCGCCTGAGACGGTGGGTGTGCAGGATGAAGAAGCATTCGAGATTCCCGAGCTTGAGATCAAAGTCAGCACCCGCCGTGGATTGATGCCGGAAACTCTTGAACCCATGCGGAATAAAAGGCTGGCCCTCAAACGCATGCTGAGAAAGCTCGATAAAGATGACCCGCGTCAACATTCGATGCGCGGTCGCTATAAGGCCATGGTCGAAGCGTTGAAATGGCTGACCGTGGTTGCGTATGGCCGTCTCGGTTATGCCAATTCCACGTTTGGGCGGATCAATGCGCATGAGGTTGTCTCTTTCCTTGCCAGGAAATTGACCACTGAGGCAAAAGCCATTGCTGAAGATAAAGGTTTCACGGTCTTGCACCTCTATGTAGACAGCATTTTTGTTTCCAGGCCGAATGCATCCGCTGAGGACTTCCAGTCTTTGGCAAACGATATTGCCCAGGAAACACGCCTGCCCATTGACGTGGAAGATGTGTATTCATGGTTTGCCTTCATTAACTCACGCCAGAATCCAAATCTATCTGTCGCGAATCGTTTCTATGGTTTATCTCAAAGCGGCGAATATAAAATTCGTGGCCTGGCTTTACGGCGAAGTGATACACCGCGCTTTATCGCGAACATGCAGTTGGATATTTTGAAGATTCTCTCCAAAGAAACAAATATCGGGAAACTATCCAGCCTCCTGCCCGAAGTGCTGGCAATGGCACAGGAAAGACTGGACACCCTGAAAAAGGGAGCAGTCCCCCTCGAAGAACTGATTGTTACCCAGACTCTCAGCCGCGAGCTGAATAATTACAGCGTGCTTTCACCCCTGGCAGTTGCAGCCAAACAACTGGATGCGAATGGCAAAGCCCTCAAAATGGGACAGCGCGTCCGCTATGTCTATATTCGTCCCGGGCCGGGTGTCCATGCCTGGGATTTGCCATCCCGGCCTGATGCGCACATCATTGATTTCTTCCGCTACAGAGAATTGATGCTGCGCGCGGTTTATGAAGTTCTGGGACCTATGGGTGCGACCGAGAAGGTTCTGCGCGATTGGTTGTTCAGCAAAGCTGGCTACGTTACCCAGCCTGGTTTTATCCCTTCTAACCCTGAAAGAATTGAAATGCCGTTGTTTATTGATTTGAAATATTTGCATGTGGATACATGGTAGGATGATATGTCCACAGCAGAACGCCTTCTCAAAGTCTTCCTTTGCCATGCCCGCGCGGACTCAGCGATAGTCGGTGCATTGTACAATTATCTGCTCCGTAACGGGATGGATGTATGGCTGGACAATGAAGAATTAGAGGCAGGGCAGGATTGGGAGTATGAGATCCGCAACGCCATCCGAAGCAGCGATGTGGTCATCATCTGTCTTTCGCAACATTTTAGCAGTCAGAGAGGGTACCGCCAGAAGGAACTGCGGATCGCATTGGATGAAGCCATGCGAATCCCTGAGGGACAGATTTTCATCATCCCTGTTCGTTTGGAGGAATGCGACGTGCCCGAAAGCCTGCGCCGCTGGCAATGGGTGGACTTGTTTAGAGCCGGCGGTTATGGAAAACTCATCCATGCCTTAAGGAAGCGGATATAAGAGCGCTTATTCTCTGGTGCAATTGACCGCTCATTTTGGCTGTATAATTTTACTGTTAGAAACAAGCTCGCATTCCTTTGCATCTCCCGCACACCCGAATTAAATACAGTAAAGCCTTTCTCCAGGAGAAAGCAATTATGCCCAGAGTCTTCCTTAGCTATTCACGAAACGATCTCAATTTTGTGCAGGGACTGGCACAGACTTTGATGTCAAATGGAGTTGATGTCTGGTGGGATCTCTCGTCCATCCAGGGCGGAGACAATTGGACGGAGGCCATCCCGCAGGCCATTGAAAACTGCGAGCTGTGCATCGTTGTGCTTACGCCTAATTCGGTCAAATCGAATTGGGTGCAAAAGGAGTACACGTACGCACTGGAACAGGAAAAGAAAGTTGTGCCGGTGATGTGGCAGCCATGCAAGGTACCCTTTGCACTGGTAAACATCAATTACATTGATCTGCAGGGACCAAAATATCAGGACGGACTGAACCAATTAATTCGACTGGTGCAGGTCAGACCGCAGGATAAGCAACAGGTCCTGCAGCCGTCGCTCGAGGCCAACCCGACGGCCACTTTCCCGACGAACAATTATTTCCCCAGCGGGGTGTTCACTAATATCTGGGTAGAACATAATGTTACCTGGGGCATGTTCTTCGGCATGCGAATTCACACGTCCATCGTGGTGTCGGGACAGAGAAATTGTCCGTGCAAGGCCGTTGCCCATTTCTTCGGCCCCATGGGTCAGCCCCTGGTGGATTTCAATATGAATCCGTTTTACCGGACCATGGATGGGTTTGTTTCAACCGCTGTGGATTTCATTCCCTTGTATGACGAAACCAACTATCCCGACATTGTGATGTACATTCCGTATCTGGAATTACACCTGGGCCCAGGCGTCCATCAACTGGCTTTTAAAATTTCCCTCTTCGATGCAGCCCGGAACTACTACTTCGCACAATCCTTCCCACAGCCGTTTATGGTGACACAGCCGTAAAAGAATCGTATTCCGGGCTGTACGTGTTTTGGGGAGAGTCACCCACCCAGAGTCCCGGAAAGAAGCGGCTCTGATTCCTCAGGCGTAAACCCCGGTCCACGTCTCGAACTGACGTTCACCGTGCTCCTCAGGAGTGAAGAAGGTAATATAGGTCAGCGCCTGATAGGGGACGAACTTCTGCTCTTTGGGATTGTGAATCGCCAGGTCAAAATACGAATGCCAGGTGCCTGAGTTGAAATACACCTGGCTCATGGCATGAGGAATTCCACCTTCTATATCAAGCGGCACGATCTCATGATGATGGGTGTGACCATATACAACATAGCGAGCTTTGGATTTCTTGAATGCGGGTTCATCGAGTGCATAGCGGGCAAATGATTTTTCCACATCCCACATGCGGTTACGGACCCACATGGCGATATCGTTGATCGTGGAGAAGGACGTTCGTTTCGTGAGCTTGACGACGACCTCCATGGCATCCACCACGTCCAGTTCAAAAGCCTTATCAGCCTGACGGACAAAATCGAGTTGAAGGAACTCGTCGGCCAGCCGATCCCATATCTTTTTAAGATCATTCTCCAATGCAGAATTGCCAGCATGGTTTTTGATCTGTCCGCTGATCCAGAGCGGAGCAGCGAGCGCGGGGCGAACGTTGGTGATCCTGCGCAGGCTGTCCACAATGCCAGCCGGCAAATCATTGCCGTGTTCTATCTGCACTTCCACGGGAAAACGGTTGCACACATCCATAGTGAAGGCATCACCCAAGGTGGCGTGATCCCTGCCTTTCTCGCGGTCGTAATTGAATTTATCGAAGCAGTCGCCGTGCCGGCCGTAGACTCTGTATCTTTCGAACAGGTCTGAGATGAGTGCGGACTCGCTCGCATCATACGGGAACGGGGAGGCCGGGTTGCACAACCCCATCTTTTCACAAATCTCGCGGCGGATCCCGTCAAACGCCTCACCATTGAGATGGTAATACCAGTCATGATTTCCGACCATATAGTGAAATCGCACCGGGATTGGGATGCGTTCTCTGCTTTGTGAATCGGGCGTTAAATAGACCAGCTTGCCAGTCGCACAGTCGCGCAGCACCTGCATCGACTCTTCATTCTCCTTCAAAATAGCGCGCGTCACTTCAAGCAGCCTCGGCGCAAAGTTGGGATCCCCCGGGTCACTCCACGGGCGGACGTAATCCGGGTCGCCCGGCATGGTTTTTAACCAGAGCGTGGAGTGGAGCGGATCGAGGATGTCACCCATCAGCACCACATCCAGGTTTTCGATGGGACGAAAGGTCCCATCCTCAAGAAAGGACGCGAAATGTGCGCTCTCGCGCAGCCGCCGGGCAAACAAATGGAATGCACTTGCTGGAATGGATGCAGCGGTTGTCCCGTCCCCCAGGTGCAGGTCACTGACGATGATCAGCATAGATCTATCTCCTACAAAGACCAATAAACGACAGACGCATTATAGTCCGATTGAGGGGAGGATTTGGATGTGTCCGGCCTGAAGGTCGCTTGTTGACTCGTCTCGCCAAAGATGGCGCGGATTGAGCGTTATAATAACAATATAGTGTCAGGAGACCAGCCATGTTTACCCATATTGCTTATAACCCCGAGATTTTGAGTGGAAAACCCCATATTGTTGGTACGCGTCTGAGCATTGAATTTATCCTTGAGCTATTCGCTAGCGGTGCGACCAAAGACGAAGTGCTCAAGACCTATCCGCAATTGACCGCAGAAGCAGTGGAAGAAGCCCTGAAATACGCGGCGCAATCTGTAAAAAATGAAGTTTTGCTGGATGTGAAGGTTGGGGCGTGAAGGCTCTTGATTTTCCATTACTTGCTGACGAGAATGTTCATCCCGATGTGATTGTTTTTTTACGAGAGGCGGGATTGGATGTTGAGTCTGTGGCCGAACAGGGAAAATACGGACTTCCAGATACGCAAGTTTTGCAACGGGCAACCGAAGCGGGGAGAGTTGTTCTGACGCATGACAGCGACTTTGGGGGACTTGCCTTAATGGGAGCAAGATTCGTTGGGATTATCTATCTTCGCCCCGGTCACATTCGAGCAGATTTTACGATTAAGACTTTGGAAGCGATTCGAGATAACGCCCCCGGAGTGACTCCGCCATTTATCCTCGTCGCCGAACGGACAGGTGACACGGTAAGAATCAGAGTCCGACAACTCTAAATTATTCTTTCGGAAACTCTACAAAATCTAAAAAGCCAGCCCACAATGGACTGGCCTTTCATCTACGCTCTCACCAAATTGATTCCCACCGGCATCTCATCCCACGTTCTGCCTTCCAGAATTCTGCCTGCCTTTTTCTTTTGCACGCCGCCCCATTGCTTGAAGAAAAATGGGACCCCGGCCCTCACGCACTGATCTCGAATCTCCGTGACCCACGCCGCGTCAAGCGGACGCGCACCCGGCCCCGATTCGCCGCCCACAATCGCCCAGTGAATTCCTTTGAGATTTAGTTTGTGCAACGGACCCAGCAATGGCTCCAGTGACAAAAACTTGACCTTCGCTCCAGTCCTTCGCAGGTGGTCAATACGGAAGGTGTAATCCTGATTTTCCACGCTGACCCCCATCCACACATTTTCAGGCCAGTCAATTTTGGGACTGAGTTCCTCCAGCCGTTCAGCGCGCTTGGTAAGGACCTGGAATGTATGCCAGTGTGCGCGGCGCATGACATCGAAGATTTCAAGGACAAATTCGATAGGCACATCCTTATGGAACAGGTCGCTCATGGAATTGACAAAAATGACCTGTGGCTTTTTCCATTCGAGCGGCTTTTCCATCGCGTTTTCGTGCAGGGTGAGCTTGAAGCCGTTAGCGTAATTGGGCTGACCCATTGCCTGCAAGCGTTTCGCCATGCGCTCCGCGTAACAATGCTTGCAGCCTGGGCTGATCTTGGTACAGCCAGTTAAAGGATTCCAAGTGGACTCTGTCCACTCGATTCCTGAATGCTCAGCCATTCTTCCTCCGAAATATTACCAATAAGGCCAGATCAATCATAGCACAAACGTTCTGGTACGTCTATTCACTTCCGTGGAAACATCAGGGCTTTCTCAAAGTAAGAGAGCCAGAGCCTTGTCAGGGTGAGCAGCGAAGAAGCGTCTAGCAGAGGGAATGAAGGGGAAGTCGGAGGTGGCGATCAAAGCGAGAACGAGATTGTTCAGGATGGCCATGTTGTGACCTGCGGAATGTTTTTTGAAACGGGTTTGGTCTTCGTGCAAGGTGACATCGCGGGGGTAATGTAAGCTGTTCTCGATGTGCCAGTATGAACGGAGCATGTGGAGTAATTGGGATGGCGAGGCTTGCTCAGCAGATAAACTGGTCAAGCCATAGAGGGTTTCACAACGTGTTTTTCCAGTTTTGGAAATCGTGATGATACGCTCGAGCTGGAAGACTTGTTGCAGGAAAGGCCAATCGAGGAAATCATTCAGTTGGCTGCTGGTGGTCAGGGTGCGAACTTCAATTCTGCCATGTCCTTTGTTGGTCACTGTTGCAGAACGAAAATCTTTGGGGGGACAGCCCATGCCGGGCAGGAGTTGTACAGTTGGATCAAACCAATCCTGCAAATCCTGAAGGAGTTGTGGTTGGTTGCCTTTCACCGTCCAGACATAATTGCCGCCCGCTTTTCCAATTTGGATAGATATTTGTCGTTGGGTATGCAGGGCATCGCCAATCACGACTTTATTGCGCAAATCCACCCAACTCAGCAAGGTTGGGGCAGCACTCACTTCACTTTGCTTGCTCTCAATGGCAATCTGGGCTAACGTGATTCCTTCCCCTGGCAAATACAGGGCAAGTAGACACAGTCCATCACTCACATCCAGGTCGATCGTTCCCCGAAGGATTTTCCCATCCATCGAAATCACCACCTGGTATCCCGCTTCCCCACAATGACGATGATGTTCCCGAGCCAGAGCTTCAAATTCCTTTGCATCCACAATGTCCGCCAGCGTTCGTCGATAGGTGTGATGGCTGGGCATGCTCTTCCGCTTCAGTCCCAAGACCTGCGCAATCCAAATCCCTCGATAGGCCACCCACTCTGCGATCCCGCTCGGTTTATCTTCGCCGCACAACTTCGCCAGAAACATTCCCACCAGGATCGTGGCCAGGCTGTACCGTTTCCCTTTGGCCTTGCGTTTGTCCCGCAATCCTTCCAACCGATGATACAAACTTCCCAAATTGATGACTTGGCCTGTGTTAGACTCCATCGCGACCTTCCTCTGGTTATGGATTTGTCTGCTAACAAAAGCATAACCGAGAAAGGTCTCTTTTTTCCCCTACTTTGAGAAAGCCCTGCTGGCAGCAGTTGAATTTCATATGAGATTCGCCTATACTGGCTTCATAACATTCTATCTTCACTGGAGGTGCGTGGATGGTACAAACGATCGTCGGCTACTTGTTGATCATTATTGGCTCAGGGATGGAGGTCGTGACGGTGCTGGTCTGGGCAGGCGTGATCAAGCCTGTCGTTACGAGCCTGACAATCGCCACGATCCCCTATTGGGACATTCTGCTTCTGTTGCTCAAGAACGCGCCATGGCCCGCGGCTGTCGGCGTTCTCATGATCTATGCGGGCCTGAAACTGTTGAAAGTCGACCTTCCGTTTTGACGGAAAACCTCAGGCGCTGAACGCAGTTCTGAAAGTAAAGCAGATGGCCGATGCGGGAGAGACCCGGCACCTGGCTCAATGCTATTCTGGTATCCAAATATTACGTTCGTGAATGCAAAAGTATAGGGTGCAGCGATGGCTGAGAAAGTAGCGGAATTGCAGAGATTACCTTATCGCTTGCGCGAGCCCTTTCTGACCTCTCCGGAAGTAGCTCTCTTTCGAGTGCTGCATCAGATGGTCGGCGATCGTTATCTCATTTGCCCCAAGGTGGCATTGAACGATGTCTTCTACATCGTGCGCCCGAATGAAAATGTGCATTTCTTCAACAAGATTTTTCGGAAGCATGTAGACTTTCTGCTCTGCGATCCTCAGACGCTGACGCCAGCGTTCGGTGTGGAAATTGTCAAGCCAGTCACGAAAACGGAGACGCGCGCCGCAGACCAGTTCATGGAGGAGTTATTTACCAGTGCGGGTCTGCCGTTGGTTCACGTTCCATCTACCGATAAATATGAGATCGCCGACGTGATGTCACTTTTCCAGCTCGCGCTCACGAGGATTGGCGAATCGGTATCGCTGCGAGTCAGGCGGACCTCGGACTCGGTCCCATTATGTCCGGTATGTGGGAAGATGATGGTGCTTCGGGTTCGCCGCGATGGCGTGACCGGGGATAAAAAATACTACGGGTGCATGGATAATCCACGCTGCCCCGGCGTGATACCGATTGAGTAGTTGCGTGTGTTCATGAGAGCCTCCCCTCAAACCGGGAGGCTCTTTTTGGAGCAAAACCAGCTGATCAATAGTGGCGGATCAGCTCCGAGGCGTAACTCTTCCCGACCGTATTCCTGTTTTCAACCAGCCAATCGCTCAAACTGGTCTTGCAGCGCGGAGGTTCCTTCGAGATCAACAGGTTGGCCATCAATCCTTCCACCTCTTCGGGGGTAAGCATCACATCCCGCACAAAGAGGCTCAGGAACTGTGCAGCCAGCAAGGCGAGCCTTGGTGGGAAGGATATCAGAGGCCGTTCCGATCCGATGGTTTTCCCAATAAGCTGGACCATCTCCTTGAAAGTGAATTCATCCGGGCCGACCGTATCCCAAACATAGTTGTCGGTGCGATAAACTGCGTCCGCCGCACATTGAGCAACATCATCCACATAGACCGGGGATAATCGGTACGAGCCGTCGCCAGGGAGTCCAAAGAACGGGAAGTGCCTCATCAGCCAGGCAATGTTATTGATGAGAATATCTTCCTTGCCGAACAAGACTGTTGGTCGCAGAATGGCATAACTGCAGCCCGACTGGGTGACAGCCTTTTCGTTGGCTGCCTTCCCCCAGAAATAGGGGAGCGGCGAATCTGCAGAGGGATTGGTGATGCTGATGTGAACAATCCGTTTGATCCCCGCTTTGACCGCGGCATTGACCAGCACGCCAGTGTTCTTAACCGCCTGGGGCTGGGTGTTTGAATCCTTGTCAAAACGTACCCAATAAGTATTGACCAGTACATCTGCACCGCGCAGGTTGGTGACCAATTCGCTTTCATTTGCGAAATCCAGCGGATATGCCTTTACCTTTCCTTCGAAAGGATCGGGGCGATTCGGGTGATTGGTCAGGGTGAAAACTTCCTCGCCGCGTTGGAGCAGACGCCCGGTAATGTACTTGCCAGAATAACTGAATGCACCCGTCACAGCGATTTTCATTCATCTCTCCTTACTTCAAAATGGATAAAACCTTCTGGATCGTTGTGATTCCAAGTCCATCCAGTTTCGACACTGCCCGGGTCAGACTGTCGAGCGCGTTGAAGAAATCCTGTAGTGCCCGCACTCTTTCCAGAATGAATTGTTTCTCCGCTTCATCCCCGGACACCTGGCCTGATTCCAGTTTCTCAAGAGTTTCCCGTACGGACTGCACGGCGCTGTCAAACTCCGAATTCTGACGCTCTTTCAGAATGGAACGGATGGACTTGTAGAAATCTGTTTCTGCTTCGTAATAATCTTTTCGATCGGCCAGGCGCGAGGAGCGCCGGACAAGGCCCAGCCGCGCCAACACGCGGACCTCGGTGCTGATCGCACCTTTGGTAAGTCCCGTCTGCTCAACGATCTCGTCGAGCGAAAGCGGTGAAGGGGAAAGATATAGGACGGCAAAGATCGCCCCCATTCCTCTGGGAAAACCCCAAAAGCGGCTGATCTGGCTGAGGCCTTCGGTAAAGTCTTGCTTGAGTTGGGGAAGTTGCGTGGTCATAAGTGTGTTTAGAATGTTTAGTAACTACTAAACAAAGTATACATTATCTGCCCTGGAAAGTCAAGAATGAAAAAGCCGCCCGACACGGCTTTCTTAAAGTCGGGAGAGGAGAGCAAAAGCCTGGGCAGGCTGAGCATCGAAATAGCGCCTGGCATGCGGGAGGTAGGCGAAGTTGGTTCTGCTAAGCACCAAACCGATCACAAGATTGTTGAGACATGCCATGACTTGTGCCGCATTGCGATTGGAGATATGCGTTCGATCTTCGTGTAAGGTGACATCTCGGC
>JAKOVF010000024.1 GCA_029782225.1 Chloroflexota bacterium
CGTGCAATCGGGCAACAGACTGTGGTGCCGCAGGACACTCGGATCAAACTCCTCTACGGACTCGTGGCACCAATCAAAAATCCGATCTCGGACGCAGATGGAATCATGCCTTCCCATTTTCATCCAACTGTTGGTGCGCCGCAAGGCGAATGACGAACTCCTCTGCAAGCAAGTTCTCTTGCTGTCCGCGGTCAATCAATATCACCGTTTGCCTTGTGCTTGCCCCCTCGACCGGGGGCAGTCCAAAAGGGCGCGGTGTTTGCCCTTCATTGACGGCTTGATCCTCAAAGAACGCACTTATGCGCTCCACAAGAAATGAAATCTTCTCCTCGCGCGCTTGTACGCGTCCTTCCACCAATACTGCAATCCCTTTGTGCAGCAACCCCACAGAGTTGGAATAGGCGCGAGGAAAAAGGACAAGCTCAACCTCACCATCCTCATCCTCGATTTGAACAAATGCCATCGTCTCGCCTTTTGCTTTGGTCTTGGTCGTTCGAACGTTCTTGACAACACCTGCCGTCGTGACCAGACCGCATTTTTCATGGCAATCTGCCAGTGCCCCCGATGTCAGTATTTTGTGTCTACGATCACGCAGCGCGAGACTCAAACGTTGGATGAGGTCTTCGGAAAAAGCGACGCCGAGCAATTCGCGCTCGACTTGCGCTTTTTGGGCGTCAGTCATGGGCTGAACGTTTGGGAGTTCCACGTTGGCGAAATCCTGGGCAGCGCCGCCAAACAACAACATTTGCCCGTTATCGCGCATTGCAGCCGCAAAAGTGCTTGCAGCGATGAGACGTTCTACGCTTTTCAGTAGCGCCGCGCGTTCCCCCAAGCCATCCAATGCGCCCGTGCCGATCAAGCACTCGAGCGCCCGACGGTTGACTTGCTTGAGCGGTGTGCGCTGGCAGAAATCCGCGAGCGACTGGAACTGACCCCCTTGCCGCTGTGCAGCGACGACCGTTCGTGCGGCGCTTTCGCCCACATTCTTGATTGTGCCCAGTCCATAGCGCACCGCGCGTTTCTCATGTTCAATTGTGAACTGCACGTCGCTCGCATTCACATTCGGAGGAAGCACTTGAATGCCTGCACGCCGCGCTTCGGCAACGAGCAGCGCGAGCTTGTCCAAGTCTCCGACCTCGTTATTGAGCATTGCCCACATATACTCGAGAGGAAAATGCGCTTTGAGATACGCGGTCTGGCATGTTAGCACCGCGTAATTTGCCGCGTGCGCGCGGTTGAATGCATAGCGAGCAAAGAACTCGATGTCGTCAAAGAGTTTGTTCGCGACCTCTTTTGACATGCCAGCGTGTTCAACTGCCCCGCGCACAAACTTGTCACGCTGTGCCAGCAGTTCCTCTTTCTTTTTCTTGCCTACCGCTTTGCGCAGTGTGTCTGCCTCGCCCCCGGTGAAACCACAGCAATCACGCGCGATGCGCATGACCTGTTCTTGATACACCATAATGGCGTATGTTTCAGATAGAATTGGCTCAAGGGAAGGATGCAGATACGTCACCGGCTCTTTGCTATGCATCCGCTTGATATAGGTAGGAATGTACTGTATAGGACCGGGACGGTACAGTGCTACTGCGGCGACGATGTGCTCGAACTTGGTCGGCTTCATTTCAACGAGCACTCTTTTCATCCCATCCGATTCTACCTGGAACAGTCCAAGCACATCGCCTCGCGCGAGCAGTACAAAGGCATCGGGGTCCTCTACCGGAATGTTTGAAAGGTCCAGCTCAACGTTATGATACGCGCGGATAATTCGGCAGACATTCCGCATCAAGCTCAAGGTGGCAAGCCCAAGAAAGTCAATCTTGAGCAAGCCGATATGCTCCAGATCATTCATCGCATACTGCGTGACGTTAATGCCACTTTCATCGTCGCCATGGGTCGCACGATGTAGGGGCGTATATTCGACAATTGGGCGGTCGGCGATGAGAACTCCTGCAGGATGTGTAGACGCGTTGCGTATCACACCCTCCAGCGGACGTGCCGTGTCAATCAATTTCCGTACGCGAGTATCGCCTTCATAGAGGGCTTTGAGGTCAGCCGTCTGCGTGATCGCGTCTGTGAGATTTTGTCCCGGCGCACCCGGAATGAGCTTGGCGATGCGATCCACCTCCGGAATTGGATAGCCCAGCACGCGCCCAACATCTCGGACGACCGCTTTGGCTAACATTCGACCGAATGAGATAATCTGCGCGACATTCTCGCTGCCATATTTAGCGACCGCGTATTCGAGCATACGTCCCCGCTCGTCGTCGGCAAGGTCGAGATCAATATCTGGCATGGAGACGCGATCCGGGTTGAGAAAACGTTCAAAGAGCAAGTGATTCCCAAGCGGTTCTATGGTCGTTACTCCGAGAGCATATGCCACGATCGAGCTTGCCGCCGACCCGCGTACATTGAACCAGACCCCGTTCTCACGTGCGTGGCGAATCAAGTCCCACACAATGAGAAAGTAAGTATCAAATCCCATTGTATTGACCACGCCCAGTTCGTATTCCATGCGCTCGCGTACGGCAGCGGTTACAGGCTCGTATCGCCGAGTGATGCCCGTCTCGCATAACACTCTCAAGTACGTCGTGGGCGTATGTCCGGTGGGCACGGCAAAGTGCGGCAGCCGATAGCCTCGGAAAGACAAATCCACATTACAGCGTTCCGCAACGGCAAGGGTATTGGTCAGCGCCTGTGGAATTTTGCTCCACATGTGCGCCATTTCTGCTGCAGAGCGCAAGTAGTAATCGCGGCCGCTCATTCTCAGCCGTTTCGGGTCCTCAAGCGTTTTGCCCGTCTGAACACACAACAACACGTCATGTGCTTCCGCATCTTCTTGGCGCAGATAATGGGCATCGGAGGTAGCAATGAGAGGCAGACCCGTTTTCTGGCTCCACTGGACCAATTGGGCGTTGATTCGCTCCAGTTCGTCCAATCCCTCGTGTCTCTGAAGCTCCAGGTAAAAGCGGTCCGCAAACACTCCGCGATACCACTCGAGTACTTTGTATGCCTCGCTCGTGCGTCCAGCCCGCAGCAAGTCTGGAATTTCAGCAGAGAGGCAGCCGCTCGTGCAAATCAATCCAGCGCTGTGTGCCGCGAGGATCTCTTTGTCTACTCGCGGGTAACGATAGAATCCATCCAGTTGCGCGGTGGTTGCGAGCTGCATGAGGTTCTTGTAACCATCATCATTTTCAGCGAGCAGGAGGAGATGCCAGGGATCGCCGTCGAGATGCGGGTCGCGGTCGCCGCGTCCGCGCCGTGCCAGGTATGCCTCCATGCCGATAATGGGTTTGACATTCGCCTTTTTGCACGCGTTATAGAACTCGATCGCGCCGAACATCACGCCGTGATCTGTGACAGCAATCGCGGATTGTCCCAACGCTGCCGCATATTCGGCAATGGCTTTAACGGAAGGGAGCCCATCCAACAGCGAGTACTCGGAATGAACATGCAAGTGTACGAATTGATTCATGTCCGCTCCCAAGCCCTAGACACACACATGTACGGCGAGGCGGCGCAGCGAGGATTTTGTTTCACGCGCTCTCAATACAGCGGCTTCGAATGTTTTCTCATCGGCACCTTCCGCCGAATGCCCGTTTTCGTCCAGGACGAGATTGAGTTCTCGGGCAAATGCTTCGACATGCCCTTCGGCAATTTTCGCGTTCTCACCAAAGAAAATTTGTGCAAACTCTTCCATCAACTTGAGGCGCTCGTAATCCACATCTTTGGCACCTTCGGTTTGTGCCAAGATGTAACCGCCATCTATGATGGTAACACCACGGAAAAAGTGCCAGGGCACCGCGGGGTTGATTGGCACGAACCACGGCAACATTCCTCCGGCGCCGCCGATTGACTCGAGGTAACACCCTCCTTCGACGGGATAGCCGCAGCCGCGTGGACCCACTTGACGTTCGATCAAGCCGCTCATCCAGCCTCCTCGTCATCCTCTTGCTGCATCACGATTTTTTCTTGAATGCGCGTTACGCGGACGCCTTGGTAACCGCGTTCGCCAAGTTCTGGAGGGATTTCCTCTTCGTTCAATTTCAGGTAATAGCTGCATCCGGTTAAATACACATAACCGAAAATCCCGTACTCGAACGAGATTCGAAATTTGCGGCAAACTTTGTTGCGAACGGTGGATGCGAGGTCGAGAATACGAGAAGGTTCATGGGTGTACGTTCGCCGCAAAATTGCCTCCACGCCAGGATCCTGCAGCCCCGCGAGATATGCCAACACTGTCTCGTAATTCCCCTTACCCACACGCATAACCGCGCGGTTGTGACCCAGGAACGCACGTGAGATACCGCGTTTGATACGGGTCGCATCAAAGTTGTTTGGAATGCGATGTGAAAACCCCATCTGCTCGATTTCCTGGATCAACACTTCGGGAGATGACCAGAACTCTTCCCCACACGTGACGAGAACATCTACGGGCTCTTTAACTTCGACAAGCCGCAGGTATAGCATTTCGCGCGGCGTCAATGGCGTGATCTTGTACGTGCTCACATCTTCGCGCTTCGGCGCGCCAAAGAGGAGCAGATATCCATCCTCGCCGTGCTGACGCACATCCACTACGCTCCCTACATCGCCGACACACATTGAACCAAAGCGGCGTATGACTTCGTAACGCCGTGCCATGAGGTCTTCAACTTCGCGAAGGCTAAAAAGCTTACCGTTGGTCTTCATGAGTTTGTATTTGGGAAGGAATGCACACCTTCCGATGGAGAGGTTTCCTTTCCGTTTCGGACACTTGGGGCGGATACCTAGTTGCCCCACTGTTTGGAACTTGGAGTGCAGAAGCAAACGGCAGAGGTGCAAAACCGTGCAGGGCGCGGCTCAGATTCGCTAGACCACACAATCGCATATAGAACTCTGGTGAAAAGCGGATTGCAGCTGACATACTTCTCCTTTCTTTCTCAAAGGACAGTTCCGGTTGCCGAGCGTTTTGGAGCAGGCATGTGCTCGCGGCTGTGCCCATTCGCCTTGACAGTTTGAAGCACAACGCGCGTCTTGCTTTGGCGCAGTTGCGGCTCAATTTGTGCAATTAGGGTATAGAGACGCCGAGCAATCTGCCGCGTTTCTGCTTCCTCTTGGCTCTCATCACTTTGATCTGCGAGAGCCAAGAGTCGCTCCGCGATTTCTTCGAGCGCGTCTAGCGGATCTGGCACCTGCCCTTCAAAGTGCGTCTCTTTTTTGCGTCCTTCCAGTTCCTCAGAACGAAGATGGCTCTGGTACAACTTGCTCAAGTCAGATTTAGGACTCAATTCACCGTGGTTTGTTGCTGAAGGGGCACTGTCCGGATCTGCGACGCGGTTGCCTTTGCTTTTTTCTTTATCCGCCGCCTCTAACGCCCTGAACGCACGACAAAGTCCCCTAACTTCGTTCATAGAGAGCTTCTTGATCTCCTTGTCACGGTTTTTGGCGAGCAGGCAAAGTTCCGCCCACGCTTCTCTTTGTGCTCCGGGCTCGAGACGCAACAATTCCCGCGCCTGCGTAAATGTAACTTGCTCCCACTGCACAGCTCGGCGAATGGGGGCAATCAATTTAAGCAGATCGAGATGTTGATACACGTAACTTGCTTTTTTCTTGACCAGTTGGGCAATCTCTTCGACGCTGGCACCTTCGTCCAAGAGCTTTTCAAAGTCTTCACCCAACGTTACGGGATCCCGATCTTCGCGGACATAGTTCGAGACCAACGAGTATTCCAAGTGGGCGCGGCGATTGTGGGGATCGAGGTTCTCGATTTTGATCTTGATTGTTTTCTGCCCGCTTTTGAGAGCAGAGGCGTAACGATGGCGGCCGTGAATTAAAAGATAATGCGGTTTCCACTCTCGTCCCCTTTTGGCTCTCGGCGGATCGTGCAATTGGACGACCACAATTTCTTCTTGCACGCCGCGCTCTCTGATTGATTGGGTAAATTCTTTTTCTCCCGCCCACTTGCCCAATTTGTCACGGGGGTCAACAATGATCTGACTCAACAACACGTCCATTGTGCATGCTCCCTTTGAGGGCAACACTGGTTTCGCAGTACTCATGACTCGACGATGTGTTGAAGATATCTTTTTGCGTCTTCGAGATCGCATTGATACGCGGCGCAGATTAGCTTCAACGCGGCAGTTTGTTGATTCTGGTGCGTGAAGCTGCCGATTAAACGGCTGAATTGGTCGGGAGGACGTTCGACGAGCCACGCTTGCGGCACGTCAATGGTCACCATTTCATTCATACCCTTGCTCCCTTCATGTTGGTATCTAGCCGATTTTGCATCATTGTCTCTGTAAATTTGGCGTCGGCCGCGCGATTTGAAGGAAAGAGAAGCACACAATCTTGCCAAAGATGCTTGACGGAGATTGTTTTCCATCTATACTCGAATTCAAGATATAGGATCTTACACGGAAAAAATCTGTATAACACCCCTATACAGGGTAGTACGCGGAGTCTATCGAGTTAATACCGAGTTAGCCCCGCCCATTCCATAGCAAAGCATATGTTTGACCTATTCGGCAGAAACAGAAATGATAATGAGCGTGACGACGGACGCCCGCGAATAATATTTGCGAGTCTGCGCCGTCCAAGTCGCCCAATCCTCACAGAAGCAGGATACAAGGTCTTTTCTGCTACTGCCTTTTCAGGTTGGGCATTAGTTCTGCTTATCGTTTGGATATTTCGCGTCGAAGTATCACTCTCAAAGGAATTGGTCACTTCGCTTGCTGGTTCGAGCGTGGAGTTATCTGCACTCTCCCTTGCCGTATTGGGCATACTCCACGAGTTAAACAAAGAAGATAGGTGGTTCAAACTCGGACTTTTCCTTGTTTCTATCCTTTTTGCTGGCGTTGTCTTTGGCGGATTCTTTTTGGCGCTCACTTGGAAGCCCGCCTTTGATTTGCCTCAGCAGATCACAATAGTTGTCATAGCCGCTTTGGGGTTCGTCGCAATCATTCAGATTGATTGGAAAGTGGCATTACGGCTTACCCGCATACGCTGGATTGCACGCATAGTTCTGCCAGCTAAAGTGACAGTTCCCCTACAACGAATTCGTCTGACTATTCCCTTTGTTTTGCCAATCCTTCTAATTTGGGTACCAGACTTGAACCGTTTAACTGCGATAGTTGTTCTATTTGCAGGCGCTTTAATAGCTCTCGTGGTTCTGATGGGAGTAACGACATTCTCTTTGCTCAAGTCACAGGGACAAGTCGAACCAGAAGACCCCTTCATTGCCACCCTCCGCGCACGATACGAAAACGAAATCAAATCTCTTGTTCGACTTGGCGAACTGAGAACCAGAGCAATTGACGCGCTTCGCAATCTACAAGCGGACAATATAAGGGTCGCCATTGAGTGGGAGAGTGGGGAACAAGCACCCTCAATGGTGGAACTGTCTTATATCGTTGAACGTCTACGACAAATGGGAATTACCGAAGACAAACGAGTTCTGGAGTCTGTTGTATTTTCACTCGTTGACGAGAGTATTATCTGTCGTGAGAGTTATTCTGGCCCATTCTGGATAATTCCCGACGACGAGCTGATTAATGCTGAGCTTGTTCACCTTGAAAAACTGGCGTTAGTCATCTCACAAACTCAGAATGTCAAGGGTTCGTCGTATACAATAGAAGGATACAGTTTTGCCCGCTTGAGAGACTGGCTTGCAGTCAAGAGCCGAATGCCAACATTCGTCGTGGGTGAATACATAGTACCAAGGGTTTTGAAACGGCTCTTAAGCGGAGAACATTTCCATATCATCAGGAAGGGGGCTTATCTGCATATATTCGTTAACAAAAAGTGGAGAATTTCTCGTGACGAATGGGAAGCTCTACTAGAGGAGTTCGTCATTCGCCTTGCGGCGCACCAACAGTTGGATGAAAATGGGAAGGCATGATTCCATCTGCGTCCGAGATCGGATTTTTGATTGGTGCCACGAGTCCGTAGAGGAGTTTGATCCGAGTGTCCTGCGGCACCACAGTCTGTTGCCCGATTGCACGACTTGAGCACGCAAGGGAGATTCTTGAACAGGGGACACTTCGCAGATGGAACGTGTGAGATTCTGCGGAGGTGCAAGATGGAAGTCGTGTATGAACGCTGTTGTGGCATTGATGTCCACAAGCAAACGGTTGTCGCATGTGTGATCATGCCCGATGTGGCGGGCAAAAGCCACAAAGAAACGCGCACGTTTGGCACAATGACCGGCGACTTGAACGCGTTGGCGCAGTGGTTGCGCACGCAAGGCGTGACGCAGGTAGCGATGGAAAGTACAGGCGTCTATTGGAAGCCGGTCTACAACCTGCTGGAAGGGCAGTTTGAGATTCTGGTGGTGAATCCCGACCATCTCAAAAAGATCAGTGGGCGTAAGACCGATGTAGCGGATGCCGAATGGATCGCCGACTTGTTGCGCCACGGTTTGTTGAAAGGGAGTTTCATCCCCTCGGCGCAGCAACGGGCGCTGCGCGACTTGACCCGCTATCGCACGACCTTGACCGATGAACGCAGCCGCGAAGTCAATCGCGTGCAGAAGGTCTTGGAAGATGCGAACCTGAAACTGGCGAGTGTGGCTACCGATGTAATGGGCGTGTCGGGGCGTGCCATCTTGAACGAGTTGCTGGAGGGACGCACTGACCCTGCCACACTGGCGGACTTGGCGAAAGGACGCTTGCGCGAGAAGCGTGACCTGCTGGAGAAGGCACTGACCGGCACGTTGAAACCGCATCATCGCTTTCTGCTGATTCAACATTTGAGTCACATCGATTTTCTGGATGAGCAGCTCGCCAAGTTGGACGACGAGATTGCGGAGCAGATGCGCCCTTTTGAAGCACAGGTGATGCGCTGGGATCAACTGCCGGGGATTAACCGCCGCATCGCCGAAGTGTTGATTGCCGAAGTCGGTGCGGACTTGAAGCAGTTCCCGGACGCCCAGCATTTGGCGTCGTGGGCTGGGTTGTGTCCGGGGAACAACGCAAGTGGCGGCAAGCGCAAAAGCGGGCGGACACGCAAGGGCAGCGTGTGGTTGCGGCGTGCGTTGGTGGAAGCCGCACACGGTGCCGCACGGAGCAAGACCAAGTATTTTGCGGGCTTGTATCATCGTTTGGCAGGACGACGTGGCAAGAAGCGCGCGTTGGTCGCTGTAGCGCATAGTTTGTTGGTGACTGGATTTCACATGATTACTCGGCAACAAGACTACAAGGACTTGGGTCCCAACTATTTTGATGAACGCAACAAAGAAGCGGTCAAGCGGCGTGCCGTGAAACGGTTGGAGCAATTGGGCTTTCAAGTTGAACTGAAACCCGCTATCCCAATTGCCGCTTGACAGCGGATATTTTCAAGGGAGGGATTCTCTATGGTACACCTTGAGTGACTTTCACTTTGCATAACTGGGTGCGAGAGTGATTGTTGGTAAGGATTCATTTCGAGCAAGGGCACGATGCACCCAGTTCCAACCCAAGCGGAAATAACTGAGCGTGCGGCGTGCGCGCCGGTCTGCCCATGCACGCAACCCACGCTTCACAACTTGGACGCCAATGTTGACTAACCAGACATAAGCCAACGCAATCAACAACAACAAACGTTGCATGCGTGGGGGATGCAAGAGGCCGCTCCGTTCCAAGTCCCAACCGTGCGATTTGAAATCGCGAAACATTTCTTCGATCCAGAAGCGCTTGCGATAGATTCTGACTTGTTGCTGACCCAGCGTGCAATCACTGATCAGATACCATGGCTCATCCTCGCCACACGCCCAATAACCGATCAACTCGACTCCGCCGAAACGTTGTTGCGTGATGCGCACGCGTCCGAAAGAACGAAACTGTCCAGGGCGCAGACCACGCTCCTTGAGTTTGAAAGCACGCCCGCGTGCCGGAAAGACCCACGTGCTTTGGTCGAGCCGCTGCACGAAATGCCAGCCCAGCGTATCGCGAACAAAGGTCTGGAGTGCCACATCTTGGTATTCCCGGTCACCGACCACCCAAATCTGGGCATGGGGCGGCGCCCACTGTGCGATAAAGCGCAAGCACGCTTCCAGGTAGCGGCGCTGAAACGAACCTTGTTTCTTTTGAACTTTCCAAGCTAACGGCAAGACGCGTCCGCGAAATGCGATGCCAACCATCAAGATGTTCAGATGATTACTCAATGTCGTGCGGTCAATCACCAAGACGATGCCTTGCGGACCATTTAACCAATGCAACAAATAGCCTGCGGTCGGACCATACAGTGTCCGCACATCCAAACGCGGGTTCATGATAATGCGCCGCAAACGCTGAATGATCCTATCGCGTTCGCCGTCCCATGGCAGATGTGGTGCGATGCGTGTGAGTTGACAATGCGCAGCAACGACTAACCCCGTGATGAACCACGCCAAGTTTCGTGTTTGCGTAATGCGGTCGGTCGGACAATACTGCGAAAGAATCGAACTTACGGTATGATAGATACGCTGGCTGTTGCTCATGGGAGTCACTCCGTTGGGATGAGATTGGGTTTGGGTAGACCGCAATTTTATCCCGGGTTGTGCTCTCTTACCGAGCGCAGCCAGCCATTTATTCAAAAGTGAAAGTCACTCAA
>JAKOVF010000042.1 GCA_029782225.1 Chloroflexota bacterium
GCTATACGGATGGCAGTAGTATATGGCTGTCCGTTTCGTATTGGCCTTCAAACAGGACTTCTCCAACATCTCCCAACCAAGAAACTCACTGCCATTATCCACGGTTATGCTCTTGAACTTCCTGGCAAACCTCTTCCTACCCATAGACCTCTCAAGTTGGTTCAGTTTCCTCTGAACCTCAGCTTGTGTCTGGCTGCGCAGCTTGAGTATAATCGTTTCCCGTGTCATTCTTTCCACCATCACCAATAAACAGCTGCGCCCACCTCTGCCTGACTTCAGGCAGTCCATTTCCCAATGGCCATATTCAAGACGCTTGTTCGCCCCTTCCGGCCTTTCAGTGATGGATTTGCCGCCTACGTTGCCATAGGCTTTTCGGACCCGCTTGTACGATCTCTTCGGACTCTGACCCTGGCGGGGCAAGTCCTTGTTGGTTAGCTTGGCAAAGACCCCCTGGTCGATGTAGTTGTACAACGTCCTAGTGCAAATCGAAGTCCTAAACGAATACTTTCCGGTCCTGAGTTCCATGATGTCTGCATCGGGAGAGTATTTCTCTTGGAGAATCTTCTGTTCTATGTGCTTAGCCAACGCATGATCGTTACCTATCTTTAGGCCAGGTCCCTTGAGCGTGGCCTTCCGATCGTAGTCAGCCTGAGCCACATCCGCGGAATAGCTCACATATTCCCGCCAATCGCTGTCTCGCAACACAACCCTACCGCGCTTGAGTTCTCTACTGAGCGTAGCTTCGCTTACACCCAAAAGCTGGGCCAGCTGTTTTTGGGTTTTCCTCTTACTCTTGGCTGCTTCATGGTTCTCCCTAACCAACCATTCCAACTCTTGCCGTTCCGCGTAATCCAGGTGTTTTCCTTTTCTTCTTCTTCTGGTACAATGAACGTAGCTCATGGCTCCTCCCTGAACAATGATTTGGTTCTGCACCCTTACATTGTATCAGAGAGCCGTGAGCTTTTCTTTCACTTAATTCTACAAGTTGCCTCAGGAAGTTGTCAAAGAAGCGGTGTCCGAGGTTATGGCCGGTAAGGGGATGCCGGCCTTTCAGCAGGCGTTGCGAAACGGTCTGAACAGAATCTGCTGTACCATTCAGCAGCGGGTACTGGAGTTGATTGACCAGGAGTTGCGCGACAACCTTTCGCTTAGGAAAGGTTGGGTTATCGTACGACGAGACCCCAAGACCATCCTCTCGCCCTTTGGTGAAGTTCACTATGAACGTACACTGTTCCGGAACAAGAAATCCGGACAACATGCGCATCCAAGTCCAAAAAAACGTCCGCACCCCCAATTGACCGAAATACGCGTCTGTTCTTGAATGGGCAGAAGGATAGCCTACGCCAACTCTATAGAAAGTCCTGATGGATCTTTCGTTCTCCAATGATTCCCCTGCATATTGGCGTTTATTAGAGGGTTTTCCTTGTGTTTTGGCAAAGAGAAATAAACTGTAAAAAGATCTCGGCTTTGAACGTCTTCCAATGAGACTATTTAGTTCCCAGCTTTCTTGGAGGTGGCAGCCTTGAAGTTGGGTCAAGGTTTCACCCTCAAAACCGATCAGCGTTTGATGCTCACGCCGCAGATGCAGCAGTTCTTGTTTGTTCTGCAGATGACAGTGGTGGAGCTGGAGAGTTATCTGGAAAAGCAGTTGGAGGAAAACTGCCTCCTGGAACTGGATGAAGGCCGTGAAAGCGCTGCTCTTACCGCTTATGCGGACTCTTTCCGTGAGCCAGTTTCCTATGTGGCTGAGGCTGAAGGCGGTGTCGACGTTGGCGAACTTGTGCCGGCAGCGCCGCCGTCACTATACGATGTCCTCATCGCCCAGCTGCGCCAGTGTGAGCTCGATGAACTGGAGTTCAGGGCAGCAGAATTGTTGATCAGAAGCATCGACGACGACGGTTTCTTGCGCTGCGATCTGCGGGATATCTCAGTTGAGTGCGGGTTGCCCATGGCGGAAGTCGCCAAGACCTTGCAGCTCGTTCAAACCTTTGAACCTGCAGGGGTGGGTGCCCGTTCTTTGGAGGAGTGTCTGCTGCTCCAGCTTGACTCTCTGGAGATAGATTCAGCTGTTGCCACTTTGGCGCGGGAACTGATTGAGAACTATTTAGGTGAGCTTGCCCGGGGCAGCTGGCGAAAGCTCCTCAAGGCTCTGGGTTGTTCGCCGGAAGCGCTGCAAGCCGCGGTTGAGTTAATCAGAAGTCTTGAACCGAAACCGGGCCGCCGTTTTGACACCAGAAACTACACGTCTTTCGTTTTTCCCGATGCAACTATTCACAGGGTCGAGGGCGAATATTTAATCACAGTCCATGAGCCCATCAACGCAAGGCTCATCGTTAACCCCGTTTACGAGCGTTTGCTACAGAATGGGCAGGTTGGCGATCCCGTGAAAGAGTTCCTTAGGGGCAGGCTGGAGGCGGCCGTTCGACTCTTGAGTTCTCTGGAGCAGCGCCGGCTAACCCTGTTCAAAATCGCAGCGGCAATCGTGGAAATCCAAAAAGACTTTCTAGAACGAGGACTTCAGTATCTCAAACCCATGACCCTGGAAGATGTGGCCCAGTTGGTGCAAGTACATCCATCCACCGTCAGTCGAGCTGTGGCTGGGAAGTACTTGGCTACGCCTTGGGGAGTGTACAGCTTTGGGCGCCTATTTACGTCGGGCGTGAGTCTGGTGCAGGGTGGAGAGATCTCCAGCGCGCAGGTGAAAGAGCTGATCAAAAGGGCCATTGAGCAGGAAGACCCAGCTGATCCCCTAAGCGACGAAAGGTTGGCTAATCTGCTCGCGGAACAGGGGATCGCCGTTTCTAGGCGGACGGTTGTTAAATACAGGCAGCAGTTGCACATACCTTCATCCCGTCAAAGAAGGCGTCTTTAGAGGGAGGGCTGTCCATGGATTTCCGGCTTGGCTTTATTGCTCCATATGCCGAACTCGCGGACCTGGCCGTGAAGGTCTGCCGCGATCTGAACCTGGGCTTGGAAATATGTGTGGGTGACCTGGAGCAGGGTGTGAAGATTGCTAGAGACATGGTGGCAGACGGCGTCGAACTCATTATCAGCAGGGGCGGTACGGCCAAGGACATCGCCGAACAGCTGCAGGTGCCCGTAGTGGAAGTGGAAGTTAGCGGTTTTGACCTTGTGCGCGCCATTGCCCAGGCTAAAGAACGGGGCCAGCGCATCGGCGTGATCGGATTTGAAAACGTGATTTACGGTACGCGTACCATAGCGGACGTTTTTTCAGTGTACATCAAAGAGTTGATCATCCGATCTGAAAACGATGTTCCGAAGGCGATCCAACAGGCCGTCGCCGACCGGATCGACGTTGTTGTCGGCGATGTGGTCTCCGTGCGCCGAGCCAAGGAGATGGGCCTTGGCGCCATCCTTGTTACCTCAGGCAAAGAGGCAATCAGCTCCTCCATTTTCAAGGCGCTGGAGATTGCCGCAGTGCGCCGCCAGGAGCGGATCCGTGCCGAGCGGTTCAAGAACATCCTGAACTACAGCCACGAGGGCATCCTCGCGACTGACCAAGAAGGAACCATAGTGGTGGTGAACCCCGCTGGGGAGAAGATCCTCGGTGCTGATGCGACTCAACTCTTGGGGCAAAAGGTCAATGAAGTACTGCCCTTTCTGCAGCTGGATGAAGAGTTAGCACGCCAACAGACAAACCTGGGCAAGATCTCTCGCCTTGGGGGAGAGCTGGTTGTGCAGAACATCGTTCCGGTCAAAACCGACCGTGGGTTTGCAGGACTGATTACTACTTTCCAAAGGGCGGAGTACTTCGAGGACATTGAATCCAATGTACGCCGGAAGGCGCATCTCCAGGGTCATGTGGCTCAGTATAGGTTCAGCGATATTGTCACCTGCAGTCCTCTCATGCAGCAGGTGATTGAACGGGCCAAACGATATGCGGCTGTGGATTCCACGGTACTGATTCATGGGGAGACGGGAACTGGTAAAGAGCTCTTGGCTCAGAGCATTCATAACGCCAGCCTCCGCAAAAACAAGCCATTTGTGGCGATAAACTGTGCTGCGATGCCGGAGAGTCTCTTGGAAAGCGAGCTCTTCGGATACGAAGAAGGGGCCTTCACAGGAGCCAGGAAAGGCGGAAAGAAAGGCTATTTCGAACTAGCCCACGGGGGGACGCTGTTCTTGGACGAAATAGGGGAAGTGCCCCTGCGCCTGCAGGCCCATCTGCTCCGGGTATTGCAGGAAAAGGTGATTATGCGCCTAGGAGGTGCTAAAGTCATCCCCACTGATGTGCGCATCATCGCCGCCACGCACCGTGACCTGAAGCAAGCGGTGGATGAGGGGGCATTCAGGCGGGATCTCTATTACCGCCTCAATGTGCTGCGTTTGGATCTACCTCCCCTGAGGGAGCGGCGTGAGGACATACCCCTGTTGGTCGCGCACCTTGTAGAAAAGCTATCTAGAAATATGGAAATGGCTCCCGTAAGGTTCTCGGAAGACGCCATGCATGCCCTGCAGAGCTACTATTGGGAAGGAAACATACGGGAACTAGAAAACATTGTGGAAAGGTTAATCATCCTGAAGAGCGGAAAGATGGTAAATCTGCAGGACGTTTACGAAATGCTGCCCGCCCTGCACCGTTCATCGCAAGAGCGGCCAGGCCCAGGGCCCACCATCAGCATCGAGTTGGGAGATCTGCGGGAGATGGAAAAACAGATCATTGTGGAAGCCTTACGCCATGTAGGTCAAGACCGGCAAAAGGCCAGCGAGCTGCTTGGGATCAGCTATACCACCCTGTGGAGAAGGCTTAAGGATGTGAATGGTTTCAATTTGAAAGGAGAGCTTTCAGAGTAGAAAACGCCGTGGGATAGCTAGCTAAAAGCCAGGTCTATTGCGGGGCCGCTGTTCCTTGCTTTCAATGTGCAATCCGTACTGTTCTGGCACCTTAAGGCGGCGGAACGGCATTGCCCTATTGGGGCTTGTGGTTATAGCCGTGTAGCAGGCATTTTGGCCGAAATCGGGTAGCTGTGTCAGTTGCTCGCGTGCAATTGGCACAGTTTTTGCATGTATAGTATAGCGAAGATTAATTTGCGCTAGTAAAGGTGAAAAACATGATCTACTTGTTGGCAGATGATTTGACCGGGGCCAATGACGGAGCAGTGCAACTGGCCAAAAAAGGGCTGCGCACCTTAGTGTACATCGAACCTCTAGGGAGTCACGAGGATGACTTGGCGCAGCTTCGGGAGACTGTGGACGTATTGGCTGTGGACACCGAAACCCGGGGGTTAAGTGCCGACGAAGCGGGCGAGGTCATCCGACGCGCGGTGAGCAAACTCGGCTTGACTAACCAGACGGGCATTCAGGTGTACAAGAAGATCGATTCCACCCTTCGGGGCAATGTGGGGAAAGAGATCGAAGTGCTCATGACGCTGTTGGAGAAAGACGTCTGCGTTTTAGCTCCCAGCTATCCTCAGCACAGGAGGGTTGTGGTGGGGGGTTACCTACTTGTAGACAATCGCCCTCTGGGCCTGACCCAGTACTTTCAAAGCAAGCTACCATCGTGGATCGGCTCGTATATCCCCAGCCTCCTTAGGGAACAGACTCGGCTTCCTGTGGGACTTATCGAGCTGAAAACGTTGATGCAGGGAGAAGAAGCAGTACGCCACGAACTCGGTCGCCACCGGAAGGCGGGAACCAGAATCATAGTGTTCGATGCGGTAACGGAAGAGCATCTGCAGGCAGTTGTGAATTATACCTCGCTGCTTGGGCCCTCGGTTCTGTACTGCGGTTCCGCTGGACTTGCCGACTTCATCATTAGCCAAAGCGGGGGTTCTGAACACCCGCCTGTCCTTACCAGAGCCCAAGGACCTGTCTTGATCGTTGTTGGTACTCGCAACAAGATCATGGAAGGTCAGATCAGCTATCTTAAGGAGCGCATCCCAGCCTGCCACATCAGACTGGACCCCACTGTGTTTCTCAACCAGCCAGAGCAGGCACTGGAGGCGCATGCAGATTTGGCTCTCCAGGCGCTCAGTTCTGGTGAGCATGTGCTTCTGCAGACTGTTGCGGCAGGAGGATGGGAAAACGATTCGGCACCCCACCGGGAAAGGGAGATTTCCATCCGCAACTTCGTCTCCGAGCTTAGTGCCGAAATCGCCCGTACCGCCAACATCCGAGATTTGATCATCATCGGCGGTGACACAGCTTTGGGTATCTGTACAGTCTTAGGTGCAGGCCAGCTGCAGGTTGAGGCTGAGCTGTTACCGGGCATTCCCCTAGTTTCAGTGGAAAGCGGTGAACACAGGGGAATGCGAATCATCACCAAGGCTGGTGGATTTGGCGTGGAAACAACGCTGTATGAGTTGGTGTCCAGTATTGTGGAGAACTGAAAGAAGGTGAGCAGTAGTGAACAGACCCATCATTGGGATTACAATGGGAGACCCGGCTGGCGTCGGACCGGAAATTATCGTAAAGGCGCTAAGTAGACCAGAGGTTTACAAGCTCTGCAGGCCGGTGGTGGTGGGAAGCGGAGCTGTCCTAAGTGCTGCTTTGAGGATTACGTCTTCTCCTCTAGAGCTGAATGTCGTTTCTGAACTTGAAAGTGTGAAGGGAGAACATGGGTGGATCGATGTGCTGGATTTGCGCAACATCGAGTTGGGAGATTTCGTCTTCGGCCGGGTCAATGCCGAGGCGGGCCGGGCCTCGGTGGAGTACATTTTTCGGGCAATTGATCTCGCTTTAGCCGGGGAGCTGGATGCTGTGGTCACGGGGCCAATCAACAAAGAGGCGATGAACGCCGCAGGATTTCACTATGCGGGACACACGGAAATCTTTGCTCAACGGACCGGCGCGAAGGAATACGCCATGCTGCTAGTCGATGGAGAAATGCGGGTTGTGCACGTCTCTACCCACGTTTCTTTGCGGGAAGCGTGTGAACTGGTGAAAAAAGAGCGTGTGCTTACGGTGATCCGGCTTGCCGCCGAGGCTATGAAAGCTTTAGATATCAGCCGACCCAAGATTGCCGTGGCAGGACTCAATCCTCACGCGGGAGAGAATGGCTTGTTCGGTAGGGAAGAAATCGAGGAAATTATTCCAGCTGTGGAGACGGCCCGTTCTCAGGGGTTTAGAGTAGAAGGCCCTTTGCCGCCTGACACGGTGTTTCCGAAACTGAGGGGTGGGCAATACGACATCGTGGTGGCGATGTACCACGACCAGGGGCACATTCCCATGAAACTAGCGGGGTTCAGGTATGATCAAACGGCGAAGCGCTGGAGTTCAATCAGCGGTGTGAATGTGACTTTGGGACTACCCATTATCAGGACCTCTGTGGACCATGGTACTGCCTACAACCATGCTGGTAAAGGTACGGCCAACGAGGATAGCATGGTTGATGCCATAAAGATGGCCGTGAGTCTGAGCAGGAAAGGGGAAGGCTATGCGAGCGGTTCTGAAGACCACGAGAGACAAGGGCATTGAACTTAGGGATGTGCCGATTCCCAAGCCGCAAGCGGGTGAAGTGCTGGTCAAAGTAAAGGCAGCAGCCATTTGCGGAACGGACTTGCATCTCTACGAGTGGACCGATTGGTGTGAAAACGTCGGGGCCAAGAATCCCTTAGTCCTCGGCCACGAGTTTTGCGGCGAGGTTGTAGAGGTCGGCGAGCAGGTTAAGTCGCTGAAGCCGGGGGATCTGGTGGCGGCGGAAACGCATATTCCTTGCGGCCACTGCAATATGTGCCGCACAGGCAAGCAGCACATCTGCCAGGATATGAAGATTCTTGGAGTCCATACCGACGGATGCTTTGCGGAATTTGCTGTGCTGCCCGAAGTATGTGCCTGGAAACTCCCTGCTGCTACTCCGCCCAAGATCGGCGCGGTGTATGAGCCCTTTGGCATAGCTGTGCACGGCGTGCTAAAGGATCACATTGCCGGGCTGTCCACGGTTGTCATCGGGGCTGGACCCATTGGCATTCTCTGCGCGGCCGTGGCGGAAGCAGCCGGGGCGAGCCAGGTGTTTCTAACTGATCCCCATGATTACCGTTTGGAGCTGGCCAAATCCGTTACGCAGAATGTCAAGACTCTTCATGCCAAGCGAGATGATGTGATAGCGGTTATCGGCTCCGAGACCGGTGGTCAGGGTGCTGATGTAGTTCTTGAGGTGAGCGGTTCCGTGAGCGGTGTGCGAACAGCATTTGACCTCGCGGGCAAAGGCGGCCGCGTTACCCTCATTGGATTGCCCTCTCAAGAAGTGCCTCTTGATCTGGTAAACAATGTGATCTACAAAGAAGCGCGCATTTACGGTATCACGGGTCGCGAGATGTTCCAGTCCTGGTACCTAGCGGAGAGATTTGTAGACAAAATCGATCTGGAGCGGGTGATTACCCACGTCTTTCCGTTGGAAGAGGTGGAGCAGGCCATAGCCACAGTGCAATCCAGGATGGCTGGAAAAGTGGTGATTCAAGTTCAAGATTGAGTTGGGGGGGATGTGCGGAGAGTTGTAGGTATCCGATTCGACACCACACGAAAAACAAAGAAAGAGGGGGGTATACATGAAAAGAATAGCGCTGGTAATTTTGACCTGTCTGTTGTTCTCCTCCACTGCTCTGGCCGCCCAGCGGGTGGAGCTGGAAATGTGGACCTTTGTTGAGGACCATGCCCAGTATTACCGGCTCAAAGCCGAGGAGTTCAATGCTCTGCATCCCGACATCGACTTCGTGCTTAATGTGAGTACCTTCCCGAATGAGCAGATGCATGACAAACTCAACATCGCCCTGCTCACCGGCATAGGCGCCCCGGACATCGCTGACGTGGAAAAGGATAAGTTTCCGGGCCTGCTGACCAATAGTGCCGACCAACTAGTCGATCTGACGCCCCTTATTGACCGGTATCGCGACAAGATCGTGGAGGCCAGGCTTACGCTCTACACCAGAGACGGCATCACCTACGGCATTCCCACTCACATTGGGACCGGCGTGATTTTCTACAACAAAGAGATCTTTGATGCAGCAGGCATCAATGTGGACGACATTGAAACGTGGGAAGACTATATCGAAGCAGGAAAGAAGATCACCCAAGACCTGGATGGGGACGGAGAAATCGATGTTTACATGACCGCCGTACCCAGTCTGCACTGGTGGGTGTTCAACATCATCAGCCGTCAGCTGGGCAGCAACTACTTCGATGAACAGGGTAACGTGATCCTCGATCGCCCAGAAAACGTACGGGCCCTGCAGATGCTACAGGACTTTGTCTACGAACACAAGATTGCGGAAGTGGTCTCCGGTTACAACAACGTCAACTTCTACAACGGCGCCAACAGCGGTAGATACGCTTCCATACTGCCCATGCCCCAGTGGTACATGACCAGGATCACCAACTTCATGCCCGACCTGGAAGGCAAAGTAGTTGTGCGCCCCATCCCTGCCTGGGAACCGGGCGGAGTCCGTTCCAGTTCAGCTGGGGGCACCGGTACAGTGATCACCAAGCACTGCCGCAACATTGACGTGGCCATGGAGTTCCTGGAATTCGCCAAGCTCAGCAAAGAGGGCAATGTGGACATCTGGACCAAGCTCGGCTTTGACCCCATCAGAAGGGATGTCTACGATGAGCCGGAGTTGTACCAGCCCATCCCCTTCTTTGGGAATGAAATCGTGATGAACACCATCAAGGGCTTGCAGGACGATATCCTTCCCTTTTACCTGTCTGACAAGTATCCCTTGGTGCGCGATATCATGACCGAAGAAGTCCTGTTCAATGCCATCGAGAACAGGGGCGATGTTCAGAAACTTTTGGAGGATGCTGCTCGGAAACTGCGATCGGCCCAGTAAGGGGCCGTTAGCCTGAGAGTACTCCTCTGCCCGAGGAGTACTCTCCCTTCCTTAGGAGGTAGAACGCCAGATGTTTGATCGTTTCCTCAATAACCGGAAATCTGTACCCTATCTCATGCTCGCTCCTTTTCTAGTCCTGTTTCTGCTCTTTAAGGTCTGGCCCATTCTATACTCGATCGTTCTCAGCGTGCACGACATGAGTGGGCTAAATCGGGGTGCGTTTATCGGCTTAGCGAACTATGGCAAATTGCTGCAGGACCCTGATTTCTACAAAGCCCTGATCAACAATACCAAGTACATGATCGGCACCATGATCACTTTGATCCCTATCCCTTTGATCATTGCTGTTCTCCTCCACTCCCAGCTGGTCAAAGGCAGGGCTGTGTTCCGGGCCATTGTCTTCATCCCGTCCTTAACCTCCCTAGTTATTGCTGGCGCCATCTTTCAGATCCTGATGCACGAAGGGCAGGGAGGCGTGCTGAACTCAGTCCTGCAAGCGGTGGGCCTTCCTCCACAGAAGTGGCTGGTGAGCGCTTCGTTGGCCATGATCTCGGTGCTCATCGTGGCCACCTGGCGATGGACCGGTATCAACATGGTTTACTTCTCATCTGGTCTAGCCGGGATTCAGGAGGAAGTGTACGAGTCCGCCTCAATCGATGGAGCCAACGGTTTTCAGAAGTTTATCTACATCACGCTGCCCCTGTTGAAGCCTGTTCTCATCTTCGTGGCTACTCTGAATGTTATCGGGGGATACAAGCTGTTTACCGAGGTGTATACCCTCTGGAGGGGCGGAATCTCACCGGACAAAGGCGGCTTGACGCTGGCCATCTACCTGTACAGAAACGCCTTTTCCTACTTCCGATTGGGCTACGCTTCAACCATTGGTTTGGTAATGGCCATCATTATTTTGGTTCTGTCTGTTCTTCAGCTAAAACTGACCGGCTTTTTCAACGAAGACTAGAGCTAGGGAGTGTAAAAGGACTATGCGTTCTAGAACTTTGCTGGCGAAGATGGGTCTGACTGCGGTCCTGATCTGCATAAGTATCATCTTCATCTTTCCCTTTTACTGGATGCTCGTCTCGTCCTTTAGGGACCTGGGGGAGATCTTCACACAGAAATTGACTTTACTGCCCAAGAACCCGCAGCTGACCAACTATGTTAGGTTGGTCACCGAAAAACCGTTCTTCAGGTGGTATCTAAACAGCCTGATCTTTGTGGTGGGCTACGTGGCTATCGGCGTGTTCATCTGCAGCCTGGGAGGGTACGCCTTTGCCAAGTATAGGTTCCGCTTTCAGAACTTCCTGTTTCTCTTGATCATCATCGGCCACATGCTGCCCGTGCACATGCAGCTGATTCCTCTGTTTATCATTCTGACGAAAACCAAGTTGATCAACACCTATACGGGCTTGATCCTCCCCATGACGCCCAATCCCATGGGAATCTTTCTGGTGAGGCAGTATATGGTGGGTCTGGATGATAGCCTAATCGACTCGGCGCGCATCGATGGCGCTTCCGAGTGGAGGATCTTCTTCAAAATCATTATGCCCGTCTCTAGGCCGGTGATCGCCGCCTTGGCCATCTTGCTGGCGCTCTTTGCCTGGAACGATTTGCTCTGGCCTTTGACCGTCATGAGGACCGAGAACATGTTTACACTGTCCGTGGGCTTGGCGTCCATGATCGGTCTGTACAGGCCGGAATATGGTCTGGTCATGGCTGGTTCCACCCTTTCTGTACTGCCCATCGTGATCTTCTTCCTGTTTATGCAGCGACACTTCATCACCGGGATCACCGCAGGAAGCGTCAAAGGATAAATGAGAGTCTTCAAGGAGGCTGTAGGAGTGGCAAAGCTTGTTTTGGATGTGAACGGAGCTAAACACAAGATCGACCGTAATATCTACGGGCATTTTGCCGAACATCTGGGCAGATGCATCTATGAAGGTTTTTGGGTAGGCGAAGATTCTCCCATTCCCAACGAGAACGGCATCAGAAAAGATGTGGTGGGAGCACTAAAGAAAATTAGGGTGCCCGTTCTGCGTTGGCCAGGTGGCTGCTTTGCCGATGAGTACCATTGGAAGGATGGCGTCGGGCCTCGAGAAAAAAGGCCGAAACGTATCAATAATCACTGGGGTGGTGTAATCGAGAACAATCATTTCGGTACTCACGAGTACTTCGAGCTGTGCCGGCAGTTGGGTGCCGAACCCTATATCTGCGGTAACGTTGGCAGTGGCACCGTTTGGGAAATGCAGCAGTGGGTTGAGTACATTACCTTTCCCGGGGACTCGGAAATGGCCAACTGGCGCCGGGAAAACGGCCGGGAAGAGCCTTGGCGGCTCAAGTATTTTGGGATCGGAAACGAGAATTGGAACTGCGGCGGAAAGATGCGTGCCGAGTACTACGCAGATCTGTACCGGCAGTACCAGAATTTTGTGAGAAACTACGGTGACAACGAGATCTTCAGGATTGCCTGCGGTCCTAGAAATGACGATTATCACTGGACAGAGGTGTTGATGAGCCGGGCCACTCAAATGCGGGGTATGCAGATGATGGATGGTTTGGCCCTCCACTACTACACCGTCCCCGGGGAAAAGCAGGATTCTGCAGTGCATTTCGATGAGAGCGATTGGCACCGGACCATGCGGCTCGCTCTGTTTATGGAGGAGCTGATCATCAAGCACAGCAGGATCATGGACAAATACGATCCTGAAAAAAGGGTTGCGTTGATTGTCGATGAATGGGGTACCTGGTTCGGTGTAGAGCCGGGAACTGAACCGGGCTTCCTGTACCAGCAAAACACGCTACGGGATGCTCTGGTTGCTGGGTTAACCCTGAATATATTCAACAACTATTGCGAACGAGTGAAGATGGCCAATATCGCACAGATCGTCAACGTCCTGCAGGCGTTGATTTTGACTCGGGGTCCAGAGATGATTGTCACGCCCACCTATCATGTGTTTGACCTGTACCAAGTGCACCAAGACGCAACGTTGATTCCTACAGAGCTAACGTGTGAGAGCTATGTGGTCGAGGACGCAGCGATTCCCGAGCTGAATGCTTCGGCTTCCGTTGGGCCAGGCGGAAGCGTGAACATTACCCTCTGCAACCTCAACCCCCATAAGGAGCTACTGGTTTCGGCAGTACTGGATGGTTTCGCGGTGAAGGAGGTAGCGAGCAGGGTTTTGACGTCCGCAAATATGAACGATCACAATACCTTTGAGCAGCCCGACGTGGTTCGCCCAAGGGCTTTGGACAGTATCAGTCTCAAGGAGAACCATCTGAGTATTACCCTGCCTCCTAAGTCTGTGGCCCTTGTGACTGTGAGATGAAGTCGGCGAGGTAGACAGTAACCATGGGAGAAGAGGTGGAGATGTTTGATTTATAGTAAGCTGTTCCAACGTGCAGAGAAAAAAGAAGTCAGCGCTGCTTTAATCGGCGCTGGCCACTTCGGCACCGCGGTAGTCACGCAGGCTTTTCACACTCCCTTTTTCAAAGTGCCTGTGGTGATAGATAGAAATCTAGAGGCGGCGAAAAATGCTTTTCGCCATGCCGGCGTAGGCGAAGACGACATCATCCACTGCCGCACCCGGAGCCAGGTGCTGGAAGCCCTGGAACGGGGGAAGTGGGTTGTCGCGGATAGTCTAAGTATCATCATGGACTCCCCAGTAGATGTGATCATCGAAGGTACCGGTAGCCCTGAAGCCGGGGCGGCCAACGCCATGGCAGCCATAAGGCACGGCAAGCATGTGGCGATGATCAATAAAGAAACGGATTCGGTGGTTGGGCCCATACTGCATCGGAAGGCCAAAGAGGCCGGTTTAGTTTACACGCCGGTGGAGGGGGATCAGCACGGCCTTCTAATGGGTCTTGTGTCTTGGGCGCACGCCATTGGCTTAAGGGTGATCAGCGCGGGGAAAGCGAGGGATGTGGAGTACATCTTCCGTCCTAAGGAGGGAGAGGTGGTCTGTGAGGCAGATGGGGTGGCTTTGAAAGATACTTACAGAATCCGCATCCCAGAGGCGGAGCGATATCTGTTTGGCTTTATCGAGCCAGGCCAGGTCCGATATTTCACTTCCAAGAGGCGGGAACTGCTGAGTGAGATACCGCGGGTTCAGCCCTTTGATATGTGTGAAATGACCATTGTGGCCAATGCCACCGGGATTCCCATCGATACTCCTGAGTTGCACAATCCTATTGTACGCATCGCGGAAATACCTCAGGTGTTGAGCTTGCAGGAAACCGGCGATGGGCTTCTGACTGGACCGGCTCTGGACGTTGTCACCTGCCTGAGGGAAGAAAATGAGCCCGGTTTGGGGGGCGGGGTGTTCATCGTCGTTTCTTGTGACAGCGACTACTCCCGGGAGATCTTGATTAACAAGGGCTTGCTGGCTAACAGGGAGAGAAACAGCGCGCTGATCTACCGGCCCTATCATCTCTGTGGCGTGGAAACGGCCATCTCGGTTCTCTGTGCTGGATTGCTGGGCCTGTCCACAGGCAGCGACGAATACCTTCCCCGCTATGACATGATCCGCATTGCCGACAGGGATTTAGAGGCGGGAGAGGTAATCGGGGACGATCACGATCTCCGCTTCCGATCGGCTATCGTCACCGCTGTGAAACTTGCGGAACAAGGACCGGTACCCGCCCACTTCCTCAATGGGCTGAAGCTAAAGCGTGCTGTGTCCAAGGATACAGTGATTACCTTCGAGCATGTGGATATACCCCGGGACAGTGTTTTGTGGCACCTTAGAAGCGAACAGGATAGAGTGCTGGCTAATCATGGGTGAAGCTCGACGTTCAAACAGCGTTCAGCTCTGCTGGGCGCTGTTTCGTAAGCGTCAAAATGGCCGTACCTTTCAGCTTCTTTTCTCTGGTGCGATAATGAAGTCATCAGAGAAAAGGAGCTGATTCTTGTGACTAAAGAAGCCAGACAGGAACTGCGCGTACTGTGGGCCGAGAGAGTCGAGGCCTTTCTCGCAAGCGGTCTCAGCCAAAGAGCGTGGTGCAGAGAACACGGGCTGAAACAAGAACGGCTCAGCTATTGGCTCCGCAAGTTCAGAGCCGAGGCCAGTGCCAAGCCCAACGGCAGATGGCTCCAACATGATTCACTCGCGCCATCTGGATCTGGGGTATCACTCCGCATTGGTGGTCTGACGCTTGAGGTCCAGCGCGGCTTTGAT
>JAKOVF010000067.1 GCA_029782225.1 Chloroflexota bacterium
ATGAGGCTGGTGGGTTCTACTATGTGGGAGGTTGGTAGGATGAGTAAGAAGATGGAGACCGCTGTGCTCGGAGCTCTGATTCTGAGCATCGCGGCAAACGCCCTTCTCTTATGGGGATATCTCCATGAGAGGGAGCAGTCGGCTGCATATGAGTACAGCATCGTTGAAGGGATAGACTTTCAGTTAAAGAGAGTCATACACATTGGTCAAAACCGCTTGGCCTTGAACTTGACGCTAAGATCGCACAAGTCTACCTCAATTTTGTCTCCTGGACGGACGATCCCTGTAACTCTAGCCTTTGTGCCTGTGGGTAGTACAGCTACTGTGCCCGCACATAAGGTTTCTTCCACTGTAAACGCCTGTATTACCTCCCGACGAGGTGTTTTCATGGGCATGTTCCTCAAGATTCGGAACAATTCAGCGAAATATACAATACCTCGAGGTTGTGTCTCAAGTGGTCAGAGCCCACATAACATATAGGGACAGATACAGGTTCCTGTCTTGCTAGCAGCCCGTGTGCAAAATGGGCCTAAGAATGCGGCCTTAGTCTGAGAGATAGGAGTCTTGTGACAGAATCCGGTAAGTTCTGAGACAAAAACGCAGTGTTCTTCTCGTCAACTCCTTAACTTGCTGTGCTGAAACTTACCCCTGCCCGGAACATTTTCCAGATGTTGTGTACCGCGCAGGTGAACCGCCACATGGAACGCACTTTCTCCAGCCCCCGGAGCAGGAATTGCCTGAGGTTAAGCCCTTCCTTGATGAAACCAAATACTGGTTCGACTGATGTCTGCCTTAACTTGTATCTCTCACGCCCTCGCTTTGTCCTGAGTTTTCGACGCATCAGGTATTTCCGCGTAGCGTTTCGGGGTATTGGGCCACGTATTGCATTTTGAGTCCGCCATTCGCTGTGTCTTACCTTGTCAGGGGGAATGAAAACGTCGATCCCTTTCTTCTCAAGAAACTCGATGTTCTTGTCGCTGTAATATCCAGCGTCAGCCGATACTTCCCTGGGAAACCGGCCAGTGTTCTCCACAACCTGTAGCACCTGCTCAGGAAGATAGCCTGAGTCACTCGCTTGGTTACCCAAATCGGCGGCCACGATGATATGCGTCTCCGCATCCACGGCGGCCTGTGCGTTGTATCCCTGGATGAATGCTTTGTCGCTGTTGACCATAATCCGCGAGTCAGGATCCGTAAAATTCCACTGGTCGCTTTCCTTCGGTTTTACATCCTCTGGATCCTTGACAGGCCTGTGCCTTTTCCCCCTGGACTCGGCTTCTTCCCCGCGCTCAGCCTGCTCCCTCTCGTGTCTCTCCCTGGCTTCCCGTTCCAACTCGGCCCTTGCTCTCCGGATCGCCTTAAGCCGCTTCTCTCGCGTGGATAGTTCTTCAGGGAGTTCCCAACCGGATTTGTCACCATACTCCTTGTCTTCCAGCCTGTCGATCTCGTCCGCCTCTTTCAGCATCCTCTCTATCTCTTCCCGCAGCCTCTGTTCTTCCTTCTTCATATACCCGTAACTCATTGCGCTGTGTTTGGATGCATTTGCCTTTATCTTCGTGCCATCTATGGCAACGTGGCGCAGTTTAACAAGGCCCGCTTTGTCAGCTAACCTTACTGTCTGTTCAAGAAGCCCTCCCAGAACTTTGTGATGACGCTTCCGAAACTCGGAAATGGTCCAGTGGTCCGGCTGCTGGTTCGCCGAAAGAAACCGGAACCCCACATCCTCATACAACGCTTTCTCTATCTTCCGTGACGACCGAATCCCCTTCATCAATGCGTAAATCCATACCTTAACCATCATCCGGGGATCGTAGGGAGGGCTGCCTCGAAGTTCATCGTAACTCCCGTAAATCTCCGACAGGTCCAGCTCGTCTACCACCTCGCTCACAAACCGGGCCGGATGACCTTCGGGCAACCACTCATTCAGCTCAACTGGAAACAGCAGCGCTTGATTCGGTTGGTAATCCCTGAACTTCTTCATGCTGTATCAATTCGACATCCAGCACGAAAATCATCTCTTAACAACGCAATTATTCACACAGCCTGCTAGGAGCCTGGGCACGTAATTGCCCTGGCATCCAGGCCTCTAGAGTAGTTTGGCGCGTTTTGCGGCGGTAGAGGATTTATGGCGGTTTGCCCGTCGGATGCGCACAACATGAGCATAGTACTACTGGGCTCTGTTCCTCACCCTCGTGCCATCGCCATATGCAGTTTCCTCATACCGTTCGAGTATCTCCGCTATCTTTTCGAGACGCTTCCGAACCTCGGGAATGGGAACCTCGACGAGCTGCTTCCTTGGTCACCTTCTCTGCCTGAGACCTGCCGTGCCCGCAAGGATGGCTAGCGACTCTACCTGACCGAACCAATCACCCCTGACCCGCCCCTC
>JAKOVF010000077.1 GCA_029782225.1 Chloroflexota bacterium
CACTTCTCAAAATTTCGATACAGAACTCCAAAAAATCAATAACAAGGCCTTTGAATTCGGCATGAACGGCATCACGCCGGAGTTTATGGACGATGCTGAAGCCCGCCTCAAGGAAGGGACGGATCCTGACCTAATCGTCAAGGCTCTGTCTATCGGTGCAACCAAGGCAAACGGCGGATCCAGCGCAAAATGCCGATATGCGATATCTGTACTCCAAGCTTGGGCGGCGGAGGGGATCAAGACACTAGCCCAATGGCAGGCAAAGAATGCACCTGAGCCAAAGGCAAGGGATAAACCGATGAAAACCAAGGCCCAGGAGCGCGAAGAAGCGTTCAAGCGGGCAAGGGATGAAGCCAGAAGAATATTGCGCGAGGAGGGAGTGATAAAAGATGCTGGAAACACAGGCTGAAAGGCTGATTGAGCGCTTGAAAAGTGCTTGCACATACCACCGCTTTGACGAGCCTCGAGTATACGCCGAATATATTAGGTTTTTGATGCGGCACGACTATGACACAATGGATGAAGCCATTGACTTAGCGCTTGAGGAAGAAAGCAGGAACGTGCCGGCGATCTCGCTGATTTCAAAAAAGTACCACGAAATAAACGAGCGGCCAAGACGCAGAGCGGACGTGCAGAACCAGGAATATTGCGCTGTGTGCGACAACAAAGGCTTCGTGCTGATGACCAAATACATAAAAAACGGTGATGAACAGCTACCATACCAGTACGTCCTGTATTGCCCCTTCTGTGCAGTTGGCAGGACCCATGCGTTCGATGGGTCACAGTGCAAGGAGAAGATACCGTACAAAGTGCCGCCGCTGACAAAGTATTTCGACGACGAGGGCATCGAGGCTCTCAGGGAGGCAAACCTCAAGCGGCGCAAGGCATCGGAGAATATTGTGACAAGGATTGACATCGGAGATCTGGCAATAGGCCGGCCGATGCCGAATGTACCGGAGTGTGAAACGCAGGATGATTTTGAGGAAGTGCCGTTTTGATGG
>JAKOVF010000097.1 GCA_029782225.1 Chloroflexota bacterium
GACCGGTGTCATCCTGTGGCGGCAATCAAGATGTTCTTACCCGGTGCGGCAAGAGATAGTCCGCCACCACATCCAGTGACGGCAAGATGCACCAACATAAGAATTGCCGTTACGAAAACGGCACCAGAAAACAGCAAGACGCTCTTAAAGTGCGTCGCTTCCCCACCCACCGCGGAGCGGTTTCGTCCAACAGAATTTATCGTAAGTAAGCAAGGGTGAAAAAAGGCGGCAGGGGAGCGGCCGCAACTTCGGCTAATTGGGGCATCTGAGTCAGGTGTGACTTGCCGTTTTTTCCACTAGCTTTTTTCAAGCCCACATTCATGCACGGATCGTCGCGAACAATTCTCCCTTCCCGTTGAATTCAATGACGCCATTTCCGAACGAGATTTTCCCATTCTCATCACGATCCACGCCGAAAAGAACTCGGCATCCAGGAGCTTTCCAAACAAGTGCATCCAAGTGTCGAAACACAAATTCAAACGGGCCTATTAGACAACGCTGATCTGGTCTGAAAAGTAACAACCCCCAAGAACAAGAGCCAGCACTCGTATTCATCGCCCATGCGATCGCTTCATCATCCTGGACCTGGGTCCAGTTCAGGGTCATTGAAGGAACTTTATCCCAGTCGACAATCGTCGACCAATTCCTTAATGGAAACGCGTGAACCAAATGGCGTTCGGCCTCCCTAGATATTTTTGAGTCGAGCGCCTCGATCTCACCGGTATCCATAAATCTGCGTATATGTTCAGCGTCTACGTAGTCATTCATCTTGCAACTAATTCCCGAATCCATGCTGGAGCAACCCGATGTAATCATCCCATGTGCCACCATTGATCTTTATCGCTCCATAGAGCCAGTCCTTACGTTTTGCACCGCCCGTGCGATCCCACCAATTTACGTGGTAGCCCTTTTGCGAATCCCAATCCATTCGCCAGCCTCGCAGCCCATCCCGACTTTGCTTACCGACTATCCAGCCTTTTTGAGGACCAACTTCTGAAATGAATGGGATTGTTTCATCAGCTAGTCCTGCCAATTCAGCCGCCCGTCGGCGGGCGGCGATCGAACTAACTGCATCTTCAATATGTTCCGTCGCTTTAGCAAGCCCCACTTTCGCCGCGCTCCTCACTGGCGCGGCGAACTTAACAGCGTCGTCGACCTTGTTGAGGACCTTGGCAGCGTCAGCTGCTTCATCAACTTCGCCAGCCAGCTTACCGGCAACCTTCCCCAGACCAGAAAAAGGTGTCAGGAAGGCTCTGTAGAAAACCCGGAGTGCTAGCTAAACATCCGTACCGTGGTGCTGCGTAGAGCAGTCATGGCGCGGACGAGTAAATCTCCTCGGGCGGTGACGGTGGCGGCGTTGGCGACGGCGCGACGAGCGTTGCCGGAGTACGCCCATCGCTATAGTCCCAAGAAGTTCACGCAGCATCAGCTCTTCGCTTGCCTGGTG
>JAKOVF010000098.1 GCA_029782225.1 Chloroflexota bacterium
TAACCAGTGGATATCTCATGCCTCTGGGCTTCCGCCCATCTCTCATCTTCTGAAACTGAGCATACAAACTGCCTACGTCAAAGACCGCTTCTGTGGTACATTCCATTTCGACCTTCCTTGCTGTGTTTTGTGCCTCACACAAAAGCATATCAAGAAAGGTCACTTTTTACCCAAATTCCGCGACTTTAAGAAAGCCCTGAGCCGCCCGAAGGCGGCTATTGAGAATTTTGAAAGTCTACATGATCTAGGTGGGCGCAGCAATTGGGACGGCAAAGAGACGGAATAGGTTCTTCCCGGTTCTGCCTCCCGCCTGTTCTTGATATTGCTGGACCGGAACACGCACCACGAGTTTGTCCGTCTCGCTGTGGATAAATGTGATTTCTACAAACCCGAGATGCGACCCCTGGACCTGATCACGAGGAAGCCGGAATACTCGAGGCATGATTTGCAGGATCCAGTTTCCGAGCGCTTCCTCATCCTTCAAGTCTTTTACATGAAACCGGACATAGAAATCTGTTTCAAGTGGAGTGAAGACCTTCTGCCCATCAGGATATGTGCAGTCTTCACCAAAATTCTGCACCAGGGTCTCAGCGTCAGGAATGAATGTCTGCAGGGAGGTGGTCAACTGTTCAGTCAGTGACGGATGATCCTGATACGCCCACGTATAGGCACATTGCCCTGTGTGTGTCGCGACCGGAGTTGCATTAGTGGCCGGGTCAGCCAGTGCAGTTTGTGTCAGTGAAGCGGAGGCGGCGGATGGTGAATCTGCATTGCGGTTCGCCCGGACTATGAGGCCTCCCGTAACGACAACCACCACTAAAAGAACTATCCAGATCCCGGCGCTTTTCAGAAAGGCCGGTCTGGTTGAGCGCGTCTTTCTACCTGGCATTCAGCACATCCATGGCCGCAGCCGCCATCAGGGCTGCACCGCGGGCGAGGGCTTCCTCATCAAAATCAAACTTTGGATGATGATGGCCGTAATCCAGATGCCGCTCTTTGTTATTGGAACCGACAAAGAAATAACATCCATCCACCTTTTCCTGCATATAGGCCATATCTTCGGCTCCCATAGTGATAAAGCCATTCGTATCCAGTTCGGCTTCAGGAAGCACATGCTGCACGGTCTCCTGCACCTTGCCCGCGATCAAGTCGTTGTTGATGACAGCCGGCGTCACGCGCACAACCTTCGTGTCCACCTGACAGCCCATCGCTTCGCCGACGCCGCGTGTGATCTGGTCAAATCGCTCAAGCACGGTCTTGCGAACGGCAGGATCAAAAGTGCGGATCGTTCCGGAGATCATGGCTTCCTGTGGAATGACATTGAAAGCAGTGCCGATGTCAACTTTGGTCGCGCTGACGACCGCCGTCTGGAGGGGAGCGACATTTCGCGCCACAATGGTTTGCAGGGCAGTGATGATATGTGCCGCTGCTATGACAGGGTCAATCGTCAAGTGCGGGGCAGCGCCGTGGCCGCCTTTGCCCGTAAGCTTGATGTGGAATTCCTCCGCACCCGCCATAACCGGGCCCTTCGCAACACCGACCCATCCGAGCGGCCTTTCGTTCCAAAGGTGCATGGCAAGAGTCTTGTCAACTTTCGGGCCGTCCAGCACGCCATCGCGAATCATCATTTCGGCGCCGCCCACCTCTTCGCCGTTGAAACCTTCTTCAGATGGCTGGAAACAGAATTTGATGGAGCCGGTCAGTTCGTGGCGGTGAGCGTGCAGGATCTTTGCCACGGTCAGGCCAATCGCCGTGTGACCGTCATGTCCACAGGCGTGCATCACGCCGGGATTGGTAGAGGCATATTCGGCCCCGGTGTCTTCGGTAATGGGAAGCGCGTCCATGTCAAAGCGTAGAAGGAGGATCGGACCGGGCTTCGCGCCTTCGAGCAGGCCAACGACGCCGGTCTTCCCGACTCCCTTGGTCACTTCGATGCCAAGCTGCTCAAGCTCCTTCGCCACGATGCCGCCTGTTCGGATTTCGGTAAATCCAAGTTCAGGATGCATATGAAAATCACGCCGCAATGTGCGCGTGTAGGGGAATAGTTCCTTTGCCTCACTTAAAAAATCGTTCATAGGTAAGCCTCTTTTGTGAATGGATTAACTACCATGTGCTGGAAAGATTCTTGTGATCCTGTGCTGGTAGATTTTATCCCAACTTTCCAGGGCCAGATGGTTATCTTCAGAAATTATGAAGCGCGGAGGCAGGTCCCCAGTAAAAGCCAAACCTTCATCGAGAATGAGGCTGATGCTGTCATCACTGTGACCGGGCGTGGAGAGGATCTCACCGCAGATTCCAAGTTTGTGCAAAAAAGCGCGGCTATCTTCGAACCGGAGTAGGAGATTGTCATGCATTTTGATTTCAAGATAGGGACGCTTTTTTGACTTGAAGAGTTGTGTAAGCTGCGGGATATACGCCGGTTGAGTTTCGAGAAGAATAAGTTTTACACCCAGGTTCTTCAAATCCTGGGCGATGCCTGCATGATCCGGGTGGAAATGGGTCACGAGCAGATACTTGATCTCCTTGAGCGCCATGCCTTTTCGTTTGACCTCTGCTGTGAGTTTGGGAAGCGTCCCGGGCCAGCCACAGTCAACGAGCAGTTTCCCGCCCTGTGCATCGAGGATGTAGTAATTGGTGGAGTCATAACCGACACTGACGATGTTCATCCATCTGTTCCAGTATTATGAGAAATTCCGCTTTCAATCAGGCAAAGACGAAATATTTTCCTGAGTTGTGTCATCTAGGTTGCATAAGTAAATTTCTCGGGACCAAAGCACTGCATATCTCATCTACCATTAACCATCGCTTGCTATATTGAGGTATCGTTATCGTTCTACAGTCATGAAGTTTAACGGGCTCGTTTACTGGTTGATCAAATGAATGAACCGCCTAAACCCGGATTGGAGCGTCTGAAGCAAAGGTGGGAGAGATTGCGCGCGTGGGGGAAAGGTATTGTGCCTTTTGTCATTAGCACCATTGTAGCTCTCGTGTTGCTGCTGCTCTATAATTTCCTAATTGTACAACCACATCAATTGACCTCCACGGATGTGAGCAATGCTGTGGCCGAGGCGATGGCTTCAGCGACTCCGCCTCCACCGTTTTCTGAGCAGGTCTATCAGGTGATTCAGCCCTCCCTTGTGCTGATTCAAACGAAAGGCCCGCACGGGGGCGAAACGGAATATGGACTCGGCAGCGGCGTAGTGGTTGATGATCAGGGGAACATCCTCACCAGCCTGCACGTTGTTGCCAATTCCCAGCAGATCACGGTCACATTTGCGGATGGAACTCAGTCTGATGCGAAGATGGTCATTTCCCAGCCGGAAAATGATATTGCCGTGATTCAAGCCACAACCTTGCCTGCCAGGCTCATTCCGGCGGTTTTAGGCAACCCGAATGCGATGCGGGTGGGGGATGAGGCCTTCGTGGTTGGGAACCCGTTCGGCCTGTATAGCTCCATGAGTTCCGGTGTGATCTCCGGATTCAATCGTTCGTTCAAGCCGACGGGAGGTACGCAGGAACTGCAGGGCCTGATCCAGATCGATGCAGCGGTAAACCCGGGCAACTCGGGAGGTCCGCTCTTGAATCGGAACGGCGACGTGATTGGAATTGTGACAGGAATTATCAACCCGACACAGGAGAATTTCTTTGTGGGGATCGGTTTCGCGGTGCCCATCCAGGTGGCGGTCAGCGGCATGGGTTCGCCCCCTTATTAGTGGAAAAGGAGCTGGCAATGGATCAGAAGGAAAATCGAAAGCCGATGGAGCGTGTTCTCTACGAAGTCAAGAAAATTATCGTAGGGCAGGATCATTTGTTGGAGCGATTGGTTGTGGCGCTCCTGGCGCGTGGACACATTCTCGTTGAAGGTGTGCCGGGGCTCGCCAAAACAATGGCGATCAAGACGCTGGCGGAGGCCATTGGCGGGGAATTCAAACGTATTCAATTCACACCTGACCTGGTCCCCGCCGACCTGGTGGGGACTCGTATCTACAATCAAAAGAGTGGAGATTTCAACACTTCGCTGGGGCCGGTCTTTACGAACCTGCTTCTGGCAGATGAGATCAATCGTGCGCCGGCCAAAGTGCAGAGCGCTTTGCTGGAGGTCATGCAGGAACGCCAGGTGACCATTGGGCGCGAGACCTTCAAGGTACCGAATCCATTCCTGGTGCTGGCAACGCAAAATCCCATTGAGACGGAAGGGACCTATGCGCTGCCCGAAGCACAAGTGGATCGTTTTATGCTCAAAGTCCTTGTGGGGTATCCAACAGGGACTGAGGAATTCGTCATCGTCGAGCGTATGACCAGCATGCTGGAAGGCGTCCAGAAGGTGCTGACCACGGACCAGCTCGTTGAACTGCAGAAAGAAGTGGATAAAGTGTATGTTGATCCGGCACTGATCGAGTACGCGGTGCGCATGGTCACGGCCACACGCTCACCGCAGGATGTAGCCCTGCAAGAACTGCAGCGATACATCACATTTGGCGCTAGTCCACGCGCTTCGATCAACCTGATCCTCACTGCTCGTGCGCTAGCCTTCGTACGTGGACGCACCTACGCCCTGCCGCAGGATGTACTGGATATGGCGTTCGATGTGATGCGCCACCGCCTCGTCCTTTCTTATGAAGCGCTTTCCGATAATGTGACAGCGGACGATCTGCTTAAGAATATCCTCGACCGTATTCCGATCCCGGTGGTGCCATTACATGAACGCGTCCGCAGCAACACCTGAGCGTATCCTTCAGCGTCTTGACTGGCAGGTGATCCACCGCCTGGATGGTCTGCTGCAAGGGGACTATCGCAGTCTGTTCTATGGGTATGGGGTGGATTTTGCAGACCTGCGCGAGTATCAGCCGCAGGACGACATACGCTATATTGACTGGAATGTCACTGCGCGCATGGACGCGCCTTATGTACGCCAGTATGTGGAAGACCGGGAGATCACAGCCTGGTTCCTGCTGGATCTGAGTCCCTCTGTGGACTTTGGCACGGTTCAGACGCAGAAGCGGACGATGCTGATTGAGTTTGTGACGACATTTGCCCGGCTCCTGACGCGTCATGGAAATCGGGTCGGCGCGATCTTCTATGGAAATGGAATTGAACATACGGTCCCGGCCAGAGGCGGAAAACTGCATGTACTGAGACTGGTCAACGATCTGCTGAAGCGGCCGCAGCTTTCTAATACCCCGCTGACCGACCTGAGTCCCCTGCTGCGAGGTGGTCTGAACGCGATCAAGAAGCGCTCTCTGATCTTTGTAATCTCCGATTTCATTAGCGTACCGGGTTGGGAGAAGCCCCTGAGCCTGCTCAACCAGAGGCACGAGGTCATTGCCATTCGTTTATGGGATCCACGCGAGGTCGATCTGCCGGATGTCGGCTCGCTCATCCTCGAAGATGCAGAGACCGGCGAGCAGCTCTATGTGGACACCCATGACAGGAAATTCAGGAATGCTTTTCGAGAGGCCGCGATGCGTCGCGAAGCGGAGTTGAACCATATCTTTAAGCACGCCGGCGTGGATGTCATGCCGCTTTCAACGGACGATGACCTGGTGCGTGCGATCGTGCGATTCGCCGCGCTCCGTCAGCGGCGACGAAGGTGATGGAGGTGCCTGTGTCTTTCCTCTGGCCTTCCATGCTGTACGCCCTGGCCCTGATCCCGCTCCTGGTCGCGCTGTATCTTAATCTGCAGGACCGCAGGAGGAGAATCATCGCGAACTATGGGAAGCTGGGACTGGTCCAGGGTGAATCGGGGCGCGCACTTGGGGCGCGGCGCCACATTCCAGCAACCCTGTTCCTGGTCTCGTTAACCGTCATGACCCTCGCCCTGGCACGCCCCCAAACCGTGCTGAGTCTCCCACGTGTAGAAGGAACCGTGCTGCTCGTGTTTGATGTTTCAGGCAGCATGGCGGCTGAAGACCTCAAGCCAACCCGCCTCGAGGCCGCAAAAGCCGCGGCGCGGGACTTTGTTCAAAGACAACCACCGGGTGTCCAAATTGGAGTCATTGCTTTTAGCGAGGGCGGATTGCCGGTCCTTGCGCCAACCGATGATCGGGAAGCCATCCTGGCAGCGATTGACCGTCTGTCGCCCAAGCGAGGTACCTCGCTCGCGAGTGGCATTTTGATGGGGCTGAACACAGTAGCCCCTAAAACGGTCCCTGTTACAGGAAGCGCTGCGCCGCCTCCCACGGATGTGCCTTCTGCCGATACCGGCACGACTCCCGACCTTTCCTCCACGGTGATGGTATTGCTCACGGATGGCGAAAATAACATGAGCCCCGATCCTCTGCAGATTGCTCAAACTGCCGCGGACGCGGGCGTGAAAATCTATACTATCGGTATCGGTAGTCCCGCTGGAATTGATCTAAAGGTGGATAATTTTACGGTCCACACGCAACTGGACGAGGCCACCCTGCAGCAAATATCACAGATTACGGGCGGTACGTATTTCAACGCGCAAAACGAGAAAGATCTCCAAAAAATCTACGAAAATATCAAGCCGCACGTAGTAGTGAAGAAGGAAGAAATGGAGATCACTTCCCTGCTGGCCGGAATCGGAATTCTGATCCTTCTGCTTGGCGGCGCTTTCTCGCTCTTGTGGTTCAACCGCATACCATGATGATGGTGCATGGTTGGACCGCTTCATGAGGAGGTAGGCAATGGAAATGCTTTGGCCTACATCGCTTTATCTATTGGGTTTAATTCCGTTCGTCATTGGGATCTATATCTGGACGCTCAGGAGACGAAAACGATACACGGTCCGGTATTCAAGTCTCACCCTGGTGCGTCAGGCCATGCCCAAGACCTCGCGCTGGCGCAGACATGTACCCTTTGCCCTGTTCATCCTGGCACTGGCAGCGCTGACCATGGCTTTCAGCCGCCCGGTGACGAAGGTCAGTGTGCCATCTCGGCATGCGACCATCCTGTTGGCAGTCGATGTTTCGATCAGTATGTGTGCGACCGATATTCAGCCCAACCGGTTGGAGGCGGCGAAGGCCGCTGCACTTTCCTATGTTGAGAAACAAGAACCGACCACTGAGGTGGGATTAGTCGCATTCGCTGGTTTTGCGGAATTGCTGCAGGCGCCAACCACAAACAGGCAGCAGCTTAAAGATGCGATTGGGACGCTCACCCCCGGTCGGCGCACCGCGATCGGCAGTGGGATTCTCGAGTCTTTGGATGCTCTGGCCCAGGTCGACGATAATATTGCACCCAGTGGCGCTCTGGAGTTGCCGGGCGCGACCTTGCCGCCATCGCTCCCCGAAGGTGAATATGCACCGGCCATCATCGTCCTGCTAACCGATGGCGTGAGCAACTCGGGGCCTCTGCCGCTCGATGCCGCACAGCAGGCAAAGGTGCGCGGGGTCCGTGTGTACACCATCGGGTTCGGCACTTCCAACCCCGGCGCCCTGCGGGACTGCAGTGGCACGTTCGGTTTCCAGGAGCAATTCTTTGGAGGTGGCGGTGGTGGGGGCGGCGGCTTCCACCGTGGAATCGATGAAGAGACGCTACGCGCGATCTCCCGTATGACCGGGGGAAAGTATTACGCTGCTTCGAGCGCCGATGAATTACTCAAGGTGTTCGATGATCTTCCCCGGTATCTGGTCACCAAACAGGAAGTGATGGAGGTGAGTGCCTTATTCACTGCAGCCGGTGCGCTGTTTGCTCTGCTGGCGGTGGTACTTTCGATGATCTGGCACCCCGTTTCATAAGAAGCAAACTTCCCGAAGGTTCAAAACCTTCGGGAAGTTTTTATGCATATTTCATGACGCGGAATCTTTCCTCGTAGCGGGGATTTTCCTCCGTGCTCTCTTCGGTGCGGCGCGACCGCATGCGCTGAAGCAGGTTGTCCACATCTTGTACCTGGGACTTGTGTTCCAGGATGGCCTGCAATTTGATGTCCCATGTATCTGTGACGTCAAGCGCAGTATTCCCCTGGTTGGTCAGCGAAACCCAGACCTCTTTTGGCATGTGCGGCAAATATCCCTCCTGTAACAACTCAGGGAAGAAGAAGGGACTGCCTGCCGCGGGGAAAACCGCGTCGAGAACAATCTGTCCGCAGGCGCGGTGATCGGGATGGTTGATGCCATAGGTGGCAAACAGGGTTTGGGGGTCACAGGTGACCAGAACATCTGGCTTCTCGCGCCGGATCACGCGGACAATGTCACGGCGCAGGTCAAGGTTCGGGATAAGGTATCCATCCGGCAGGTCCATGAAAAGAACCGATTTGGCTCCGATCACAGAGGCGGCCGCTTGCTGTTCCCTGTGCCGGATCGCGCATAAGGCATCCGGGGTCATGTCATCCGGCGTGGTCGGATTCCAGCCTTTGTCCCCACAGGTCAGCAATTGGTAGGTGATCTGATGTCCATCTCTCGCCCAGCGGGCGAGCGTTGCGCCACAAAAAAATTCTGGATCATCTGGATGCGCCAGAATGACCAGAATTTTTTGAGGAGTTTCCCAGTTTTCAGGTTGGAGTGTCATCTTCTATACCGAATAATGCTAATTGGATTTACGCGCTTTCCCACAGGTGCAGCCGCCGCCTTCGTGACGGTCGCACGGCGCCTGCGATTTGCGCCGCAGCGTCTCGAGCTCATCCCAGGGCTGGATCTCATCCCGGTCAAACGTGACCCACTGCTGGGTGTGCTGTTCCTCGTTCTCGATGGCAACGACAACTTTGTTTGAAAGCGGAAGGACATCCATTACTTTTCCTTCACCCTTTGGCGTGACCACGCGCTTGTTTCGTTTGGGCAACTGCTTGCGAGCTTCCACATACTGCTCATATTCATAGATCAGGCAGCAGCGCAGGCGTCCGCACATGCCGGTGATCTCATTGGGCGTGAGTGAGATACCCTGTTCCTTCGCCATCTTGATCGAGATGGGGGAGAAATCGGTCAGGAATTTGGAGCAGCAGCGGGATTCGAGTCCACAGGCACCCATACCGCCGAGGATCTTTGCCACATCGCGCGGACCCACCTGCCGCATCTCGATTTGCGAATTGGGATAGAGTCTCTGCATATCCTTTTTGAGGGATTTGAGGTCCACCTTCTCTTCGCTGTCAGTGCTGAATAGGAGAGCGAGACGGGAACCGTCGTAATTGTATTCAGCTGCGACGATCTTGATCTCGTGGAGCCCAAGCTCTGAAGCACGGGCCCGGCAATTGATCATGGCTTCCGTCTGTTTGGCCTGCCAGGATTGCTGGAGCAGAAGGTCACGCGGGGTGGCGCGGCGCTCGACAGGTTTCCATCCGCCTTCGGGAGGGGCCGGAGTCTCGGTCAGGACCTGCGCGACTTCGCCGAGATGTCTGCCGCGCGATGTGTCCACGATGACACGCTCGCCGACGTTCACGTCAGGAATGGCAGTGGAGTCAAAGTGATAGACTTTTCCGATTTTGGTGAAACGTACACCGATAATTGTAGGTTGCATGGGATTAATTATACCGTAATGGCAGGCAACGTCGAGTTTAGGATAGGAAGAGCAGGGCGGTAGGTATCATATCCAGAGAGAATTCCCGAAGTGCTGCTTATCTTTCCATTTCAGGAGGAGAGGGCCGATGAGGGGAATACCGAAGGTCCACGGCACCGTAAGAACGGTCGTTACCGTCCAATAGTCCCAGTATTGTTTTAGGGGGCCGGTCAGTCCCCAGTTCCATGTTCGTAGAACCCAACGCCAAAGAACATAGTAACTCAGAATGCTGAGCTCCGCCGTGACGCTGAACAGCAGCATCATCCAGAGTGTGCGCGAGTTAAGATTCAGCGCCGCAAATGGGATCAGCCATAAGGGGTACCAGATGCGGAATGTGTCTCCAAGCAGGATCTGGCTAAAGAAGGCTGCGAATCCTGCTTCGAGCAGCGTCATTTTGCCCCGTATCAGCTGGATCGACAAATAAGCATAATAGAGGACGAACAAAATCGGTGCCAGTTTGAATGGCAGCAGAGCCACGGCGCTATTCTGAGGTTGTGCCTCGTGCAGGACCACATAGAAAAAATACGACGGGGCGAAACCGCGGCGGTTAAAGAGGGCACGCTGTGCCCCCTGGAACACCTCCGGGAAAGGTCCCGTCAGGCGATAGGAAATCCCCACCATCACAATAAAGATGACCGACATGATCAACGCACGTCGGATTCGCTCCCGCCAGTCTGGGGCAGCGATCAATACCGCCACTCCAAACAAGGGCATAAGGATCAGGCCCGTCGCTTTTATCAGCACGGCAAGGGTGAGCGCCAGGGTTGCTCCCATCCAGTTTTCCCGCTGCCATAAAACAAGGCCAAGCGTCAGCAGTGCCAACATGAGCATGTCATTGTGGCCGTTCCCAATCGCCTCCATCAGGACCAGGGGGTTGAGAGCGAAAAAGGTCAGAGCGGTTGCGCCGCTGACGCCGAAGCGCGGTGTCTCCTGACGGCTATGCCAGCCAAGCAGGATTCCCATTCCAGCGTATGAGATCAGCGAGATCACTTTCATGGCAATCACCCCGCCTGCCATGCTGAGGATGCCCAGGCGTACTGGTATCTGTGCCAGCAACTCCCAGACAGGTCCGTATGGGGATGGCTGGTTGGCATATTCGCCAGCAAAACTAATATATGGGTCCTGTGGAAAGGCTGCAGGTAGGGCCGTCATCGGGCTGCCGCCGTACAGCGCCCACAAACGGGCACGGACCACATACAACACAACATCCAGTGCAGTAATTGGATAAAGTCCAATCAGGATGACTCCACACAGGATGCCAATCCCAAGAACCCAGGCTCGAAGCGACTTTGCCGATTCGGGGTCCGCTTGCGAAAACTCATGAACGATTTTGAGTACCCGCCAGAATGCGTAGAACAGGATGCCAAGGCCCAGGACATAAAGCCAGGCAAACCATTTCATTCCATCCTTTAGCATCATCTCGATATCAAGAACATGATCCGATTGGCTGATGGCAGGAACGAGTGGGAAGACAACTAGATAGATAAGGTAGATAACCGCCATGATCGCGCCCCAGCGGAGCAGTTTCGTGCGTGCGGATTCGTATGCACTAGCGCCTGTTTGACGTTTGATGCTTGATGTCGCTGCCATACAAAACCTTTAAATCCAGGTTTCTTTTATCATAATCTTGATTTAAGTACGAGGGAATAGTCAGCTTGTTGAGTGTTTCAGCGCTGTGTGCCAAAAATAAGACAGACCGGCTCAGGGCCGGTCTGTTCTATTTAGGCTTTTTTATTCCACAATGTTGATCGGCAGTTCGTTCTTTCCGCTCAACGCCGCTACGCTCACTCGGGCCGCTACTTTTTTCGCTATCTCCTCTAATGCCTGCGCCACGGGCGAATCCGGGTGGGAGACAACGATCGGCTTGCCGCTGTCGCCGCCAATGCGGACGTTCTGGTCAATCGGCACTTTGCCAAGGAAAGTCGTATCTGTGGCCTGTGCAAGCTGTTCACCACCGCCGGAGCCGAATAAGTCCATGCGTGTGCCATCGGGCAAGTCAAGGTAGGACATGTTCTCGATGATGCCGAGGATCGGAACTTCCAGCGTGCGGAACATGTTCAGGCCGCGGCCGGCATCTTCAAGCGAGACCAGTTGCGGAAGTGTCACGATGATCGCTCCACTCAAGGGCAGAGCCTGCGCCAGCGAAAGGGAGGCATCACCGGTGCCAGGTGGAAGGTCAACGATCAGATAGTCAAGCTCGCCCCATTCCACATCGCCCAGGAATTGACGGATGGCAGAGTTGAGCATGGGCCCGCGCCAGATCAACGGCTGACCTGGTTTGACCAGCAGGCCCATTGAGATCATCTTGAGCCCGTAAGCCTGCGCCGGGATGAGTTTTGGCCCTTTCGGTGGAGGGAGCCTGTCCACGCCAAGCATAGTCGGGATGTTGGGTCCGTAAATATCGGCATCCATCAAACCGACGCGCGCGCCGCTTTGTGCAAGAGCAACGGCCAGATTGACCGCTACCGTGGATTTGCCTACGCCGCCTTTGCCAGAGCCAACGGCGATCGCATTGCGGATAGGCATATTCACCAGTCCGCGCATCCGACCATCGTTGGGAACATCCGAGTCCATTTTGATCTCGACCGACTTCACGCCTTCCACGGACATGACAGCCTGCCGGGCTTCTTTATCAATTTGCCCGCGCAGCGGGCAGGCCGGTGTGGTGAGCATTACCGTAAACGAGACTTTATCCCCTGCAATCTCAAGGTTGCGGATCATGTTCAACGTGACGAGGTCCTGATGTAACTCAGGTTCCTGTACCTTGCTCAATGCGGCGAGGATTGCTTCTTTTGTGATTTTTTCTGACATTATGGTTTCTACCAATTAATGTTATGTCATTGCGAGGGCGTTCTTCGCCCGAAGCAATCTCCTAATGCACTGGGGGATTGCCTCGGCGCTTCGCTCCTCGCAAGGACGGGTTACGACGCGCTTGCCGCCGCGGCTTCGGCCTTGGCTGCTTTGGCTGCTTCTTTTGCTTTGCGCTCCGCATCATTGCGTTCATAGTTTTCTGGGCGAATGCTCTTGTAGTAGGAAGCTGGCTTGAGCAGTTTCTCCAAATTGTAAACGTTGCGGTTATATGAAGCAATGTCGAATTCGTGGTCCATGATGATCGCGTCGAATGGGCAGTACTCGGCGCAGTATCCGCAGTTCATGCAGATGTCCATGTCGATGTAGAACTCTGTCGGAACAGGAACAGGCCGGCCCGTCGCGGGATCGTTTGTCCTCACAATCCAGATACACTGAGGCGGGCAGACTTTGGCACAGATCCCGCACGAGGTGCAGCGGATTTCTTTCTTTCCGCCTTCCACCTCGTCGTAGACAAGGAATGGCACGTAGCGAAACTCCTCGGGCAGAATCAAATGTTCTTCCGGATACTGCACGGTGAAAATGCCGCGCGTATTCTTGCTTGAGCGGTGCTTGATGCCTTCCTGGGTGTTGTAGCGTTTCTTGCCGCGTACCAGCCAGGCGATATCATCGAAGTAGGTATCAACGAACCGCTTGAGGGTAACGCTCAATCCTTTAAGTATGCCTAATCCGTACATATGGGTTCTCCAGTTCTAGCGATCCAGCTCGCCCATCACGATATCGATCACGCCCAGGATCGCGACAAAGTCAGCGATTTTGGTGCCCAGGCACATGCGTTCAAGGGGAGTAATGTTGACAAAAGATGGAGCGCGGACGTGATACCGCCACGGGTTCGGCTTGCCGTTCGAGATCACATAGAATCCCAGCTCGCCCTTCGGGGATTCAACTCGTCCATACGCCTCTCCAGCCGGGACGCGGACCTGGTACTGCGGTTTCTGAGAGTTGATCGGCCCTCCAGGGATTTGCTTCACCGCCTGTGCCAGAATTCGCAAGGACTGTCGAATCTCATCAAGGCGGATCAGGTAGTTATCCATCAGGTCGCCGTTGTAGCGGACGGCCACATCGAAATCAAAGCGGTCATAGACCGAGTACGGGTCCGCGCGGCGAACATCGTACGGAACACCGGATGCGCGCAGCACCGGACCGGTCATCGAGAAGGGGACTGCGGTTTCACCATCAATGACCCTGATACCCTTCATACGCGAGACCAGGATTTCGTTCTCGCTGAGCAGGCGTTCCATTTCATCGGTCTTGGCAGGCAGGCGGTCGAAGACCAAATCCTTGATCTTTTGCATCACGTCATCCGGAATATCGCGTGCCACGCCGCCAAAGCGGAAATAGTTGCACATCATGCGTGAGCCGCCTACGGCCTCGAATATGTCGAGAATCAACTCGCGTTCCTCGAAGGCATAAAGGGCAGGGGTGTACATGGCACCCAGATCGTTCAACAACATGCCAACCAAAACGAAGTGGTTCTGGATGCGGCTGAGCTCAGCCATGATAACGCGGATGTAATCGGCACGCTCGGCCACAGTGATGTTCATCAGCTTTTCGACCGCTAGCGCATAACCAAAGTTGTTGCTCATCGAGTTGAAGTAATCCAGGCGGTCGGTGTAGGGCATGTTTTGCAGGAAGGTATTGCGTTCGCCGATCTTCTCATGATTGCGATGCAGATAGCCAACGTAGGGCTTCAAGCCGACGATGGTTTCGCCATCGATGGTTATCGCCGCGCGAAATACACCGTGAGTGGATGGATGCTGGGGCCCCATGTTGACCACAATGCGATCGGTGGACATTCCGTCTTCGCTCTTCAGCGTGTAGCGAGCCAGCGAACCATACAACAAGGCGTCGCCTTCCGGAATCCACTTTTCGGGGTCGAAGTTTTGCGGGAACTTGAGATTATCCTTGAGAGGATTCTTATCTTCTGCAGAGACATGCTGACCATCCGGCCAGCGACTCTTATAAGGTTTGAAATCCTCCTCGTAGAAGGGTTCTTTCCAATCCTTGCGCAGAGGATGGCCCTCATAACCTTCCCACATCAAAATGCGGCGCAGGTCAGGGTGACCGACGAATTTGATCCCCAAAAGGTCCCAGGCTTCACGTTCCTGAAAATCCACGCCGGGGTAGACACCGATCAGAGACAGGACTTCGACCGGATCCACGCGGGGAACCTGCACCTTGAAGACCAGCCGGGGTCCACCAGTAGTCTTGAAGGCATGGTATACCACTTCCATCTTGTTCTCAGGCAGGTAATCTACGCCGGTGACCGAGCTAAGCAGGTCGTAGCCAAATTCGTCACGGATGGCTGTTGCAACCTCGACCAGATGATCTTTGTCGACAATAAAACCGCTGAAGCCGGGACGTGTGTCCGGCGTAGCAATGCCGGGGAAACGCGCTGCCAGATCAACTGTGTTGGTCGGAGTAGCCTTCGGGGTTTCGAGTTGGATTGGCGCAGCCATTATGCCTCCTGTCCTTCTTTAGCGCCGGTGACGGCTTTGATCTCTGTATTGCGCCGCGGGTCGATCAGATCCGGGCCAAGGATCGGCATCGGGATTTCCACGCTGTCTGGACCCTTCTTATACCAGCGTACACTCTTTAGCGATTCCTTGTCGATTTTTTCCTGCAGCTTGATCATGCCGGCAATCAAAGCCTGTGGAGTGGGAGGGCAGCCGGGGATGTAAACATCCACTGGCAGGAATTTGTCGATGCCAGCGACCACGTTATAGCCTTCCTTGAAGGGTCCGCCACCGGAAGCGCAGGCGCCCATGGCGACAACGTATTTCGGCTCAGGCATCTGGTTGTAAAGACGCACGATCGCCGGGACCATTTTCTTGGTCACTGTGCCGGAGACCAGCATCATATCGGCCTGGCGCGGGGTGGGGCGCATGACTTCCATACCGAAGCGCGCCATATCATAGCGGGCGGCCTGCGCGGCGATCATTTCGATCGCACAGCAAGCCAGACCAAACATGAGCGGCCAGACGGAGGAGCGCCGTCCCCAGTTATAGAGGCGGTCAAGCGTGGTGATCGTGACCGCGTTCTGAATATCCTCCGGGATTTCATAGCCCGGACTCGTGAGACCTTCTTGTGTCATTTAATGTTCTCCTCGAACCAGTCTTGGAAAATTGCGTGTAGGACCTCGTCGTTGGCGAGCGACGGATCATCCTCAAATTCCGCCAGTTGCAGCGTCCAGTTGTAGATTTGCCGTAGTGAGACTTCCTCCATATTCACCGTAGGATACTGACGTCGTAACTCCAGAGCAATGGCGTAGGTGGATTCCCAGGTTAGTGTCATCTGTTCATAAAGTTTAAAGCGCTGTACTTATCTTCACGAGCCATGATTATAGCATTTTGACGCGCAAAGTCAACTACTTATGCAAAAATATATTTTCAAAATTCGTTTTATGAGTATAATCATGGGAATTGGATGACACACTCGTACTCCCGGACGCACTGTTTGGAGTCCTGATATGTTTACCGCACGACAAAAAGTTTTGGCGCATCTGAAGAAGAACCGCGGCGTTTCGGCACGGGAAATCGGGCGTGCCCTGAATATGACTGCGGCGAACGTGAGGCACCATTTATCTGTTCTCGTGGCAGATGGGCGGGCGGAAGTGATATCAGTGCGGAAAATAGAGGGGAAGGGACGGCCTGAGAAGCTGTACGCGATCTCTCGAGCCGCGTTGGGGGATAACCTGGCGGCGCTGGCATCTGCTCTTCTAACGGAGGCAGGTACCAAGGTCCAGATGGAAGCGCTGGCAAGCCGACTGGCAAACGGGAGCGAAAATGCAGGTCAGCCCATGGCAAAGAGACTTGCGTCGCTCGTCGAAAAAATGAACCGCATGAATTATCAGTCCCGCTGGGAAGCAGGTGCCGAAGGACCGCGCATTATTCTCGGGTTATGTCCCTACGCCGCTATCATCGAGAAACATCCTGAGCTTTGCAGAATGGATGCGGCATTGTTGAAGAACCTGCTGGGGCGTGAAGTCGACCAGGTGATGAAGCTTGCGCCGGTCTGCGTGTTCGTCATGAAATAAATCGGCTGCATCCATTTTGCGGGAACTGCGTATGTCTTGGTAACATCAAATGAATTTGGAGGTTCAAATGACAAGTCAACGACAAGCTTTACGACGATCACGCAGAGACCGCGTGGTAGCGGGTGTGTGCGGCGGACTCGGCGAATTCTTCGGTGTGAGCGCATTCTGGTTCCGCCTTGCATTCCTGATCGCGCTCATCCCTGGTGGCGTACCCGGCATCCTGGTGTACTTGATCATGGTGCTCATTGTTCCGAACGAATAATGCATTATGCAGTAAAAAGGATAACATCGCTGAGGTCGAATGACCTCAGCGATTGCTTTTTAGGATCAAGAACTGCTTCACTGCGATTCGCCTTAGTAACGTACGAAATTACCCTGCGTTATTCATAATGAAACAAAGGAGAGTCCCATGCTTGAATTACTGATTCTGATCCTGCTCATTTTGTGGCTGACTGGTGCCATTGGCTGGCGTGGGCGCAGGTGGGGGCGAGGAAATAGTTTTATCCACGTACTGCTGGTGATCGCTCTCATCCTTCTGATCTTTAGAGTCTTGCGCTAGCTCATCTACTTTCCACACGTTGCGTTTTCTAACTAAAATTTCGTTCAAAGGAAACAGCTGACTTAGTCGAGTCAGCTGTTTCCTTTGTATCTCCCTGCTGCAAAAAATAGTCCTTAATTCCCCCTTAATTTGCTTGCAAATTTCTTTCTCACGGCGTATTATTCTATATAAGATAAGAAAATTCATATTTAGTGGTACACCCATTATCAGGTGGGAAAGAATGTCGCTTGATCTATCGTCCCTTCAACTGCCAAATTCCTGATTTGGCAGTTTTGCATGAAAGGAGGCTTCCGCTCCGAGCAAAAACTGAATACTGCCCTTCAGACCATCCATCGATATTAGAGGAGAGATTCGAATGAAACGTTTACGATTGGGTATTGCTGTCTTCTGTATTCTCGTTTTAGTGACCGGTGTGGTGTTGGCAGATCGATTTGGCGTCTTCAGTGAATCAAATGGTCGTTCCCGTTTCGAAGCTCTTTTTGAGGGAGGAGCAGAGAGCCACTTATCGGATGCTCAAATAGAACAAATTCTCCAGCAGAGCAGCGACGGACCGGTTGTTGTCACGGCCGTCAAGAACGATACGTCGCCAGCTCTGAGCGCGATTCCCGTGATTGTTCCACAATTATCCAAGCCGGACCCGGATCTGAATGAACTACGCCCTCTGCCCAAGCGGGCAGGCGGCCGGGTAGTTCCTCAGTCCCAGTTCATGGATCCTGCTCTGCAGGCAGAACCTTTGATCGCAGCGAACATTGCTGCACCGCTGCAAAGCTTTGAAGGCGTCAACAATGTCAACGGGGTACTGCCCCCCGATACGAATGGCGATGTAGGTCCGAACCATTACGTTCAGTGGGTAAATCT
>JAKOVF010000114.1 GCA_029782225.1 Chloroflexota bacterium
AGTATATTATGTTGTCGTCTCAACATCATAATTCCACTCACCAACGAGGTTGTCAATGATTAAGTTAATGCAAGGTTCAGAAGAAATCAACTCGAACGGCGGTCTTTCCTTTGTCAAAAGACTGCTGGACGGAAATGCCCGCATGAAGGATTGGGATGCCGAGCTGCCTGCGGCAGCCAATTCCTGTTACTCGACATCCGCCATTGTCCGCAGCGCCATTGGCCTCATGACCGCCGGCAACAGCAGCTATGCCGACATTGAGAAGTTCCGTTCCGACTTTCTCTTCCGCAGGCTTGCGGGCGGCAGCGTCCCCTCGCAGGAGACACTTCGGCAGCGCCTGGACGCGCTTGCCGAGAAGGAATGGCAGCGCATTCTCGACGCAAACGTCAGCGACCAGCTGTCGCGAATCCAGCTCACGCGGATTAATGTTGGCGGCGAGGAGCTGATCCCCCTGGATATTGACGTCTCGGTGTTCGAGGACACTTTCTCGAACAAGGAAGGCGTCTCCCCGACTTATCAGAACGTCAACGGCTTCGCCCCTATCTTCTGCTATGCGGGGCGCGAGGGTTTCATGGTCGCCAACGAACTGCGCCCCGGAAGCCAGCACAGCGCGAAAGGCGCGGTGGAATTTCTCAAGCGGTGCATCGCCATCATGCTGCAGGCGGGATACGAGGCGGATGAGTTGCTGGCGCGCGTCGATTCCGCGCATGACTCAAGCGACTTCATCGAGGCGCTTGAGGAACTTGGCATCAAGTACCTGGTCAAGCGCAATCCGCGCAAGGAAAGCCTGGAGCAGCTTCTTGACAGCATCCGCTACGACGAGACTCCCGAGCAGGTGCGTCCCGGGAAGGTCATCTACCGCGGCGTCAGAAGCGACAGGTCCCCTGCCGACTTCCCCGGATACAGCGGCTTCATGGTTGTGGAGGCCATTGAGCGCACCGTCCTTGCCGACGGGCAGGCGCTGCTGATACCCTCCATTGAACTCAGCAGCTGGTGGACCAACCTGCCGTATTCCGTGCGCCAGTGCGCCGCCCTGTACCGCGACCACGGCACCAGCGAGCAGTTCCACAGCGAACTCAAGAGCGACATGGGAATTGAGCTTCTCCCCAGCGGGAACCTGAAGACAAACGCCCTTGTCCTGGGGCTGGCGACCATGGCTTTCAACTGCCTCCGCTTCATAGGCCAGGCGGCGCTGGAGATTGCAATGCCTCCTGTGGACGACGAAGAACCCGCCCAGTTGCGCTACCGCCTCCGCACGGTGCTGCTTGACTTCATCAAGGTCGGCTGCAAGATCGTCAGGCACGCCAACCAGCTCTTCCAGAAGTTCGGGAAGAACTGCCATAACTTCCTTATAATGAAGGAGATTTATGCGCGATGCTGAACTGAGTCCGCCAGCAGTCATTCCAGCCAGTAGTGTTGCAAGGCGACACGAAAGGGACGCTTGCGCCCATGACATGTGTTTTTCGCACAAAAAACATCGAAGGGAGGTCAAATGAGTCCATAGAGACATGTTTTTCGAAGAAATATAACCAGGCAGCGAGTGCAGCCGGTTGAAAAATCGTCATTTTTTCAAAATCAGAGTTCCTGAATCCGTAAAAATGGCGATGCGTTTTTTACTTCACGGATTCAGGATATAGTATGCATTATCGCCATAGTTGTGCTGGCCGGGGAATTTGTTCCGCGAGAGCCAGTCGACATGAGTATCCAGAAACACGACATTGGCTCCGCCGGAATGCCTGAATTCCACCGGCCCGGTGCCGTCATTGGTCGATACAATGGTAGTCTTGTAGATGATGCGGAACAACCCGCAGTTGTCTATTTCTGAGACGAAGCAGGTACGGGACGGCATTTTTACCAGGGTATATTTTGTATATCCGCGCCCGGAGAACGATTTATGGTTGCTGAAATTATGGTTCAAGGCATACGCGTATGAGGTATTTTTTCCCTCGGCCGGCTGAGAGCTCATAGTCGGGCAGGCCAGCGGGTCGCGGGCGTTGTTGCTGTAGAAAGCGATGCCGCAAAAGCGCGGCGGGCTCTGCTCAGTGTTGCCCAGGTATCCTCCCAGAAGACTCTGTGAGGGCCGGGCGAGCTGGAAATAGCGCCCCCCATTGCCTTCTGGACCGCCGTTCTGGTGCGGGCAAATCTGATCCTCGTTATCATCCAGATACATCGCATTGGCTTTGCCGACTTGCAGGAGATTGTTGGCGCACTTGATTTTTTGTGCAGCCTCACGGGCTTTGTTCAAGGCTGGCAGCAGCATTGCCGCGAGAACCGCAATAATAGCGATTACTACCAGCAATTCAATCAGGGTAAATAACTTCTTCATCATCTTATGCTCCCCAACTGAGGGTGGAATTGTTTTGGTTGAACAGTATGGCGGTTTGCCGGCTCAGGTAACTGACACTTCTGCTACCGGATAAAACCCTTCCTCGTCGCGTCCTTGAATACCCAGCCTGATGGCTGCTGCCGTGGCCTGCAAGTCCCACACCAGCCCCAGGCGCAGGAGATACGTGCCGGGCGTGATGTCGGCGGGGATGCACCATTGCGGTTGCAGTACCTGGACCTGGCCGGGGGGCAGGGTCCGGAAATCCAGGCTCGGATGCAGGGCGCGGTATTCCTCGCGGCCATCTTCCACACGGCATAGCGACAAAGCCAGGTAGCAGCGGCGGTAAAGCGGCGCTACGCCGCGGTTCTCCCATACCATCTGGGTCAGGAATTTCTCGCCCCGGATTAACTGCTTGGGCAAGGATGCGGTTTTCAAAAAGAACCAGTATCCTACCTTGTTGGCAAGGCGATCGGACAGTTCACGATTCTCATTGTACCATTCCCGCGGCCAGTGATGGATGGTGACCCAGCTGGGATGCAGGTCCTGCAATGAGCGTTCCAGAGTGGAGCCGTTTTGCCAGGTGTTGAAGCGCAACGCATGAGCATAATGCGCCGGCTCGACCACCACCGGATAATGCGGCCAGAATTCGCCGAAATGGCCGGCATCAAGCTGGGGATAGATTTTTTCAGTCCAGTACCCGCCGAATTCGGTGTAGTATGAGTGCACGCCCACGCTGTCAGTGCGCAAACCCGCAGCAGCAGTGTCACGGGCATAGCGGCAGACCTCCCGCCCGGCGCCATAGAGGATGATCAGCTGAGAGGAGTGGAAATGCTTGCGGTGCAGATCAACATGGCGTTTGAGCACCTCCCGGGGCCACACTTTCTTGCTGCTGGAGGAAGTATGCCATTCGCCCCAGATACCATAGGAGCCTATGTCTATGAACTCGACGTAGGGCTGCCCGTCGTAACGCTCGGCAAACGCAGCCAGGAAATTATCCAGCTTGGACAGAAAAATCGGGTCAGCGTAATCAGGTTCCCACTGCTGCAGACCGGGGCCGAAGAAGCTGCCTTTGGCACCTGCCTGCATTACCCATTTCGGGGTGGCGAAGCGCTGCTCTGCCCCGCCGCTCTCACAGCAGGAAATCCGGAAAGCGATGCGCTTCCCCAAGGCGGTCCAGCGCCGGATCGGCGCATCGATGACTTCCCAGTTGAACTGCCCTTCTGCCGGTTCCAGGTAGCACCAGGCCAGGCGCAGATAGACTACCGTCAGGCCGGCGATGTCGCTTAAATCATCGTTGGCCAGACGAGCGCCATAACGTTCCAAGGTGTTGTCGTAATAATGCATCACCAGACCCTTGCCGGGATTCTCCAGAACCTCCGTGGTTTCATTGAAGATCACAGTCTGGTTCTCCGGAGCAGCAAAAAAGCCCAGTTGCGCGGCCGTCAGCTCGGCAACACTCTGCTGGTCAGCAAATTCACGTATCATCTGCAGGTCTCCTGATAACAACAACCGTAAGAAAATCACAAGCCCTTAATTTAGTATAGGGCCAGATTGTGTTTTTGCAAACTCCGGTTCAGAACCAAAGCCTTTTTGCCTGCATTTCCGGGCGGGAACGGCAGCCTTAAGCAAGCTCCCGAGGTCCGCCCGGGAACCTTGAAAGCAATGAGAGGGCGCGTTGATTTTCCTGCTAAAACATGACAAAAATTGTCATCCTATAAAAACTTGGTTGTTATTTTCGCCGCAGCTGGTATTTTATATTATATGTCTTCCGCGAGTATTTAGCGGGGCGAGTGATTATTCATTTTAACAGCAGGTAAATGATGAAACAGTTGCGTGTACTCTCAGTGATGGCTCATCAGGATGATTTTGAATTTGAGGCAGCCGGACTGTTTTTGCGGTTGCGTCAGCATTACGGCAGCAATGTGGCCTTGAAGATTGTGACCACCAGCTGCGGTGGCAGTGGCCATCACGAAATGAGTTTTGAAGAGACTGCCAGACGCCGCGAAGCAGAAGCCAAGGCCAGCGCTGCCATAGTCGGGGCCGAGTACGAGAATCTCCGTCAATTGGACGGCACCCATATTCCGGCGCAGGTATTCTGTGACCGCAATATGCTGGGGGGGCTCTGGAACTGCATCCGTGATTTCGCCCCAGATTACGTCATTGCTCCGCCGGTGGTCACCAACCCCTTGGCCGGCATCCATATCGACCATCAGCATACCGCCGAAGCCCTGCGCTATATCGCCTACCAGCTCGGAGTGCCTAACGCCTATCCGACCATGAACGCACCACGGCAGCAACGCTTCCGGGTGCCGGTTTTTCTGGTCTGCCTCGATACCTACGGGCAGGAGAATATCTGGGACTTCAGCGTCAATGTAGATTCCGTCAAGGAAGATAAAATCCGGATGCTGCGTTGTCATGCCTCGCAGAT
>JAKOVF010000132.1 GCA_029782225.1 Chloroflexota bacterium
AAGTCTTGTAGGAGATCAATTTCTGAGAATCGTTTTTCGTTGTAGACTGCTTCAGGCATGTTGTTCTCCTTTCGCTCTAGGTTTGAGAAAGACGATTGAGAGGTGCTCTGTATGAGGGTGATAATAGATAATGCCGTCTGCTCTTAGCATTTCTGCGCGTTTTTTCCACCGTTCGATTTTCGGCCTGTAGGCTGTGGAAAACAAAAAAACGAACCGCTGACCGGCCCACTCTAGGCTTATTCGCAAACCTCCAGTTTTGAGACGACGGACTTCTGGGTCTCGAAACCCGATTTCAATTAATCGTTGAATGGCCTTGCGTGTAGACGTAATGTTTTCTGGCATTTCAGCGCTCCGTTTCGTGAGGTTAACTAATCGAATAGCTACCCTCTACATAATTATAGTCTGGCGCAAAACACGCCATACACAGAAAATTTTGTTTTAGGCGGACCAAACCACCAACTAGTGTGGTTTTATTGTCAATCAGCGTCCGGAGCGTCGAGAACGATGAGGAGGCCTCTCAAAAGGACGCGGTCGAGCGTCTGATCCGCCAACTTCCAGAGGTATGACCCCGGGGAAGGAGTTTTCGTGTCTGGCCCTTCCACCGTCACAATACTGTTCGGAGCCTGGTAGGATATTGTGATCTCACTACCAGAGTACTCAGCCACCTTCGTTGCATCGCTAGTGTAAACGATAAACCGCAAGTCGTGCCCGCTCAAATCAGCGTTCAGGACCTGCCAGCTCGCTACCAGCTTTTCATGGCGGTCGATGGCGACATGCCCACCATCCCCTGCCGAGATTAGAGCACGCGCAACTAGCGGCTGCACAACCACGTTAAGACCAGAGATTTGCGCCGCGACGGAGTTTGCGATCGCGTCCTCATCCACATCCACAGTCGCAACTGCATAGACGTAGTTGTTCGTATCGAAGGCAAGTTTATCGGTTTTGGCTTTGATAGCGGCAATGCTAGCATTGTCCGGGGCAATGAATTCGCTGACGGCAAGTGCGGTTTTCGCTCGGTCATAGTCAGCGGTTAGTGTGTAGCCTGTTTTATCGAGGTTGGTGGCTACTATGACCTGTTCGCCATCCAAGGTGGCTTTCACGTCTGTGCCAACGAATTCCAGCTGGTCTGTCTTGGCTTTGATTGCTGCAATACCAGCGTTGTCTGGCGCAGTGTATGCCGTAGCAGCTAGCCGCGACGAAACGGCTACATCGAGATTGTCGAGGCGTGCCGCACGCGTACTTGTATATCCGGTGGCTTGTAGATGTTCGCTGGGGGATTGGCCGCTTGTGTACCCGCCGACAGTCACATTGAAGCTAAACGCAGAGAGCTGACGATTCGCGTAGCTCCACACGTCGGCCGCCGTGAGAGTTGAGCGACTGGAAACGGCAACGTCAAGGTTGTCAATCTTCGCTGCGCGTACCGATGTATACCCACCCGCATCGAGTAGCGATGGCGTAGCTGACGCAGGGGCGGTTGCCGTCCCGTCGATTCCCAACCTGTGCCGGATCTGTTCTTTCTCTACACTTGTCCAGTCTGCGGTTCCGCCCACGCCGGCCCATTCTGAAACAGCTCCGAATGTGCCGGATGTCGTATGCTCGCTCCTGAGCGCATCCCACACCGCATCAGCAATTTCACCTGCGTTCACGCTTCCAGCCCACTCGGAAACAGCACCAAACGTGCCACTTGCTGAGTAGCTTGAACGCTGTGCATTCCATACCGCTGCCGCAATAGAGGCCGCATCAACAGTTGCTGTTCCTGTTGTGTTGTCCACTGGCACTCCATACAGCACCGACTGTGGTGGCGGCACATGGCAGGTTCCTGTCAACTCCAAATTTGGACCGTACTGTACGCCATACCTGACATCGGATTCAGATGGATGCCCCTG
>JAKOVF010000147.1 GCA_029782225.1 Chloroflexota bacterium
ATGCTGCACACCTCTTCCAGCACGCTGTAAATGTTAAAGGTCTCTGGATGCAGATTCATGCGCCCCGCTTCGATCTTCGCCATATCCAGCACATCGTTGATGAGGTGCAGGAGGTGCTGACCGTTCTTTTGAATAAGACGCAGGTCATTATGCATGTTTTCGGTCAGGTCACCATCCAAGCCTTCGAGCATCACATCTGTAAAGCCCAATATGGAGTTCAATGGTGTACGCAACTCGTGTGACATGTTGGCAAGGAACGCGTTTTTGAGTCGGTCCAGCTCCTTCAATTCCTCGGCGCGCTTTTGAAGTTCTTCGGTCAGGCGCAAGGCTTCCAGATGGATGCTTGCCTGAGTGGCAATGGCAGCAGCAATGTCTTTGGCTTCCTTAGAAATGTTCGATAAGCCCGCGACCGTGAGCTGCCCGATGGGTTCACCGCGCACGAATAAAAACTGTTCAAAATCAACAGCGGTCGCAACGATGTTACTGTCCAACGGCGATACCTTGACCGAGTCATAGATAAAGGCGGTCACGGCATCTTCCTTGGCGGTATAGGTTTCCCAGTTCTGACGGGTCAGACGGCGCGTGGCTTCTTCCGCTTCGGCGCGGGCACGTGAGGCATCTGCCAGCAGGCGGATGTTTTCGACTTGCTGTGCAACCTGTTTTGCAACCTGAATAACTATATTTTGATCCGAGTCTGTGAGCGGATGCTGCGGATCCGGCTTCACGAACAGAGTTCCGACTTGCTCATCCATAACAGAGACGGTCTGCTGTATACCCTGATCTGATGTTACGGTTTCAAAATAAGGCAACACTGCTGCCTGATCGTATGCGTAACCGAGGCGCTCATTTTGATGAATTGCATCCAGATAGGATTCCCAACTCCGATGCATGTACTGACGGGTTGCTTGTTCAGCTTCGGTTCGAGCCCGTTCTGTCGATTCGATCAATTTCAAGGTTTGGATTTGCAAAGAGGCCTGTCGAGCGATCGTATTCGCAAAGTTGATCTCTTCAGAAGTCAATTCTTTTTGTTCAGGAGACTCGATCCTGACTTCACCGATGGCTTCACCGGACACTAACAAAGGAAGGTTAATCAATTCTACTGGTTTCGTCTTTTCCAGAATTGGTATTTCCAAAGGCTTTATTTCATCGTCCACATAGGCAAAGCCAATGCGCTCTTTTTCATAGAGCAGAGGTGCTGAACGAGCCTTAGCAGCAGACACAACGGGAAAGACAGGTTGTTTACCAATCGAAGCTTCGATTCTTTTCTCGTCCGTGCATTCGTTTGTTTTTATTTCTGCTTCGAGTTCGCAGAGGCGTGTCTTCAACGCCTCGATTTCCTGACGCAAAGCAAATTCTTCGCTCGCTGGCGATGCACTAAGTCGTGCAATATCTGCAAACAGTGCAGCGATTCGCTTACGGAATCTGTTCGCTTCCATGATCACTGCCTCCTGAAAGGCCTGCTGCTATTGAAGTAGAGTCGTTTCATCAGTTTGAGTTCTGCCCATTGCCATTTGACTTGAGTCCAAGCTGAGCAATGGTCAATGGCGCACCCAGGGCATGACCCAATTCCCGTGCCGCGATCTGAAGGACAGCTTCTACGCTGGTGGCACTCTGGATCTTCTGGTTGATAACATTAAGCATAGCTTCGCGTTCTGCCTGGCGTTGCGCTTGCTCATACTGCTGGCGGTTTTCCAGAATCGTGGCAATTTGCGGCGCCAGAGAACTGAATAGACGGATTTCTTGTTGACTGAATTTATGAGGTTCTTCACCTTCCAGAACGAGAGCCCCGATCTGCCGATTGGTACTGAATAGTGGCAGAACTGCGACGGAGCGGAGGTTCAGCCTCTTCACGATTTCCATTGTGCTGGCGTCTATTCGTTCGTCTTCCCATGTATCGTTGAAGAAGACAGGGACGGGACTGACAAACATTGTCATCACCCGCATGACCTCACGCGGATAACGCGTACCAATGGGAGTGACCTCATGCCCGCTGCCATTCCACCAATTGCCAATAATTGTTAGTTGCTCAATATCCCGGGACGGTCCGTACTGGAAGGTTGTGAGCAGCGCACGATTCGCGGCAGGGATGTTTAATGTCGTAACTGTGGATGCCACCAGTTCCTGTAAGTTTGTTGCCTGCGTTAATTGACTGCTGGCTTCAAACAGTTTTTCAGACTGCATCAGGGCAGATCTGGATTGATCGTAAAGGCGCAGATTTTCGATGTGCGCCCCCAGGCGTTCGACGACCACTTTCGCAATATCCAGTGATTGATCATCTTGTGCCCCTATCTCCTGTAGTGAGAATTTGCCAATCGCTTCATCTCTGACCAGGATGGGCATTGTCAAAGCGGAATTTTCAGGCTCTTCATGCAGCGCTTTAACTTCATTGGAATCGTACATGTAACCTGCGATCTTTTCCTGTCTTGATTCAATAAGGTTCTTCCAACCCTCAATCGTTGTGCGGCGTGCAGTTTCTTCCGCTTCCAAACGATATCTTTCGGCGCTATCGATGAGACGCAGTTCTTCGACCTGCAGCGAGACCTGACGCGCGACCGTGTCCACCAGTTCCTTGGTGTCGGCAATGGATGATTGTCCATCCAGTTCGACAACCAGGTTACCAAGGTTTTCCCCCAAAATGCTAATAGGGGCAACCAGGGTATTTTCTTTGGGTTCCAGCTCCTCGGTCAAAGGCATGACTTTATCGTGCTGAAACACAACGCCAATCTCTTCCGGTTTGTGGATCGCATCCAGATAGTCAGCCCAATTGGCACGCGACACTCGTTTTGCCTGTGCTTCCAGTTCGGCGCGAGCCTGTACCGTTTCGGCCAGGAGATTGGCATTTTGAATTGCAACGGCTAATTGCGCAGCCAGGGCTTCGAATGCAACCAGACTTTCCTCACTTAATGCACCAGCCTTTGCGCTTTGCATGTCTAACACTCCTACTACTTTTCCACCGATGATCAGCGGCACAGCCATTTCTGATTGGGTATCTGGCAGGAGTGGGTTGGGGTGGAAACTGGCGCTGGCGGCTGTTTCCGAAATCACCACCGATCGTTTTTCCACTGCTGCACGCCCGTTGATGGAGTTTCCATTCAATGCCAGTTGGTGACCACGTGCGAGCAATTGTTCACCTGCATTCCCGGTTCCCGCTTTGAGGATCAACGCTGTCTGACTTGGATTGGTGAGGTAAACCTGTACGTAATAGAGGTCAAAGCGAGAACGAATGATTTCAGCCGCATCCTTCAACATGACATCGAGCGCGCGCACCTGGGAGACCGCGCGTCCCACTTCTGCGGCCAGTTCCAGGTTGCGGGTGCGATCTGCGACACGCTGTTCCAGCCCGTGCAAGGTAGCCTGCAATTGGGAAGTCATCATATTGAAAGCCTTTGCCAGGTCGCCGAGCTCGTCTGTTGTTTCAACTTCTGCCCGTGCGCCCAAATTGCCTTCAGTAATCGCATGCGCAACATGGGACAAGTTGATGAGCGGTTTGGCAAACACATTTCCCAAGAACAGGCCTGACAGTGTAACGAAGACCATAGCTGCAGCGGTCGTTCCAAGGATAAGGTAGAGCACGTTCCTTTCACGCGCGATCACGTGGTCGGCAAAAATGTCGACGCCCACGATCCCTGCGCGGGTGCCGTCACTCCTGTAAAAGGGGGCATAGGCAGACAGGAAGGTCCCATACTTATCCGTGTAGAAATCTTCTTCGACGATCGAGTGGTTGAGGGTAAGTGCATTTTCATTCAGCAAGGCGCTTGGGTCCTCATAAACGACACCCACTTCCAGAGGTACATAACCTTCCTCCAAACCACTGTCAATGACAAAAGCCATCTTCCCCTCATCATTCACGCGGACCGAGAAAATGTAGGCGAGATCGCGGTCAGTGGAAAGGATACGGGCATTGACAGCCTGCATTTTTTGGTAGGCATCTGACTGCATATCAGCTGTCGTCTGAATGGTTGCAAACAGATCTCCATCCTGTTGCAACGCGGTAAGGCTGATGATGTTAAGCAGGCGCTGGCGGATATCTTCGCGCATCTGGTTTCGGTAGTTGAAATAGATCACTGTGCCTAGAATGCCCAGAGAAATTAATGCGACGACCGTAAAGGCTGTGATGATCTTTACGCGGATGTTGCCACCCCAAGCCTGGCGGAGCAAAATGACAGCCAAAATGATCCCAAAGATTATCGCGGTTGCCGGGCCGACGGTTCCCACTTCTGTCTGTAACCGCCACGAGGGGTTGATCCATTCGAGCGCCCACATCAGGACCAGCGTCGCTCCCACGATGGCAGCATATTTGAGTCTTAAGGGTTTGGGCAGCAACTGGAGTATGACGATTCCCGAAATGGTGATCAGAGAAAGCGATGCTTGTAGTGTCCTCCCTTTATCAACCACTGGAGATATCGCAAAAACCAGCCCTATCATGTAAATCGACAGTTGCGCTCCCAGGTCCTGGCGCCCGCGGAGGGTAAGTAGAATAACGGCTATTCCTGCTGCAATGGTCAAGGCGTAGAGTCCCATGGCGATATAGACCACACCTACTCCGGGCAATTGAAGCATGGCCACCAACTTGAATCCAATTGCCACTATGCCAATTACACCCAGGGCATTGGTGCCCCAAAACTTAATGGGGGTAATCTTGCTGTCGGTTGCCTGATGTGAAAGTTGCTTGCTGTTTTCCATAAGTGTTCTCCTGTCGATCGTCCTAAACCACGTTTAGTTGTTTTCAATCGGATTTCTGCTAGGGCGATGCGCGGATATATTTGCCCCGACGCGCGAAGCGCCGAGTGCCGATCCGAGTTCACGAACGGCTATTTTTAGGGTGTCCTCCACTGTAGGAGCACGCTGGATTCTCTGACCGATGGTATTGATCAGCGCTTCACGTTCCGCCTTTGCGGTGGCTTCTTCAAACGTGCGGGCATTCTGCAAGGTAATCGCGACCTGACCCGCGAGAGACTGAAGCAGGCTGATATCATCATCCCCAAGTCCATTCACCACATTTTGTTGTACATCCAGTACACCCAGTACCTGATTTCCAATAGCGATCGGAATAGCCGCTTCGGATCTAGTCTCAGGCAGCAGGGGATTGGGAAGCCATCCCTCTTCCTTGGCCACATCTGGAACAAGGATAGGCGTGTTCGTGCTGGCAGCGCGTCCCACCAGGCCGCGTCCGTTCGGGATCTTGTGCCTGCGCGCCAGCATGGTTGCTCCCACTTCACCCGTACCACCTGCCATCACCAGATCTTTACTTTCTGGATCAACAAAATAAATATGGGCGTGATAATAGTGGAACGCCGATTGCACTTGTTCCACGACTTCCTTTGCGAGTTGATGAGTGTTTCTCGCTAATGCCAAACGACGGGTGACTTCCGCAGAAGTGGTCAATGCTTTGGCACGGTCGGCAACGCGTTGTTCCAATGTGCTAATTAGTGTTCGCAGTTGTTCTGTCATCTTGTTGAACGCGCCGGCCAAAATGCCTGTTTCATCGGTGCTTTGGAAATCCGCAACTACATTCAAATCGCCACCGGCTACCTGTAAGGCAACATCCGTAATCTTACGAATCGGCTGCGCGATTTGGCGAGCAACGAAATATAAGGCAAGCAACGAGCCCACAAACAGGCCACTCCCAATACCAATCAGGCGCCACATTTGCCTGGACGCCTCTGCCACGACGGCTGCACTGGGAATAAACACGTTTACTGCCCACGGAGTGGCAGTATCACCCACCTGGATGGGTACGAACACTTCCAGACTCTGATCTTTCGGATCATATCGAAGTGTTTCTTCGCCGTTCTCGATCTTCTGATAGTCTTCTGCAGAAAAATCCTCATGAAGGGCTTTTACTGGTTGACCGATCAAATCAGGGTGGCCGGTTACTCCCAGGAGTGTTCCATTGTTACTGATAATTGCAATCTTCCCATTCCCATTGTAAATATCTGCTTTGTCCGCTAATTCTTGCAGGAAAGCAACAGGCGTATCGATGCCCGTGATACCAAGGAACCTGTCATTGACTACAAAGGGAATGACCAGAGAGGTCATCCATACATCTTTGCCTTGAACCGGATAGATATAAGGGTCAATCAGACAGGAAACCTTGGTAGTCTTTGGACACTGGTACCAATCACTTGTGTCATAATCCTGCAGCAACTCCACCTGGATTTTTCCGGTGTTGTCCCTTGTCCAATACGGGAGGAAACGACCATTTGCATCACTGCCTTCTGAATTAACAAATTCTGCATCGCTGCCATCGAACGCATTGGGCTCAAAAAGAACATCAACACCAACAAATTGCGGATTCGCCTTTAGCACCTGTCGCAGCATGGCGTTTACCTGGTCACGACTCAATTCGACTCCTTCGGTTTTCGCACCGATTAGAGATTGGGTGAATGTTTCACCAGCGCCCAGGGTTGTTTCCAGAATCCCTCGGATTTCGGAGGCTTCTCCACGGGCCACATCCAGGGCTTTCTCTTCTGCTGGGCCGATGGCTCCGTTGCGCAATGCAAAAGCCCCATAAAGGATGATCAGGGTTGCTGAAATGAAAAAACTAATTCCTGACCATAACAGGATCTTGGTTTGTATGGATAGTAGAACACGATGTTTTTTCTCGGGAGTTTGTTTGCTCATGGACCTTTCCTTCTTTCTTCACAATAAGCGACTCAGGATGATCTCCGGTCATTCATCCTCTTGCAGCCCGGTTCGTGACAAATGGCGCGAAAATCAGTTCTGATCGATCCCCGAAAAGGATTGATTTGAAGTTTCATCACTTGTGAATTCATCCAAACCAAGTGACACCACCGCGGGTCTCTTGCCGAAGAGATGCCCCAGCTCACGTGCAGCGATTTGCAAAGCAGACTCAATTGTTGTCGTGCTTTGGATTTTTTGGGTGATTCTGTTGATGGCTTCCTGCTCGATGGCGCGTTTGTGATTCAATTCCTCCAAACGGCGGCGTTCGGTAACGTCCTGGTTCGCACCGTACCAGCGAACAATCTTTCCATTCTCATCCCGTTCCACATTGACTTGGACAGAGATGTAGCCGGTTTCGCCATCCTCAAAAAGGATGCGGTGTTCCAAAGCAGCCCTGTAATAACGCTCTTTAGAATCGAGAGCTTTTTGAATCTCCGATCCCACGAGGGCCGCATCATCAGGGTGAACAAATTTCCGGGCGTAGTCCGTAGAGGACATTTTGTACCCACCCACCTTTTCGGCGGTAGTACGGAAAACTGAATAAAACTGGTCATTGAAAGTAAAGATGTCTTTGTAGACATCGTATTCCCAGTTACCCAGGTGAGAAATCGTCAGCGCTTCAGCCAATTGAGCCTGACTGCGCTGGATTTCGGTAAAGGAACGTGAATTCTGAATGGCAGATGCGACCTGCGATGCAAGCGTGGTTTGAACTGCGATGTCTGCATCTGTGAAGCGCCCAACCACCTGTGATTGCACATCGAAGACACCGATCACTTGCTCACCAACCATCATCGGCACAGCCATTTCGGAATGGGTATCTGGGAGCAGGGGATTGGGGAGAAAATCTGGTGCGGTGGTGACATCGTTGACGGTCACACCTTTTTTCTCGCGTGCAGCGCGAGCAACTAGGGACTGTGCACGGTCAAGCGGGATCAAATGTCCTTCGGCAACCATTTGGCGTCCGATTCCGCCTGCCCCGGACGACAATACCAATGTATGGCCTGAATCATCCAACAAGTAGATGTGTGCGTGATAGAGACGGAAGCGTTCCTTGGCGAGATCGACCACCTGTTGCAGAAGTTTGTCGGTATCCAAAACTGTTGATGCTGCGGTACTGATTTCGGATACGGTCGTCAGCGCTTTTGTACGGTCCGACACACGTTGCTCCAACGTGTTAAAGGCTTGCGCTAGTTCCTGACGCATTTGGTTAAAGGTTTCAGCGAGATCTTCAATTTCATCATTTGTGTGGATACTCAAGGGACTCACTGCTTGATCCAGAGTAGGATTGTTCTCTCCTTGGGAAACTAAATTAGCCCACGTGGTGATTTGTTGAAGTGGCCGTGTAACAGATAGCGAGAAGAGGAACAGGGTCATGCTTGCAAGAACCAATATTATGGTGGATAGCAAAATTAGATTGTTTTGTAACTGAACCGCCGGTTGGAAAAGTTCTTGCTGGGGGTAGGCAAGACCTAACGACCAACCGGTGTTCAACCCTATGGGTTGATATGCCACAAACATTGCGTTGCCCTGGGGGTCTACCATGCTTGCAAACCCTGACTCGCCACCGATCATTCGTTTAATTACGTTATTCCAGGATGTGTCTTGTTCTGAGGGGTTGGAAATTATCAGATGATCTTCCATGACATTATGCTGACCGCCCTGATCTCCAATCCCTAAGATCACCCCATCTTTATCGATCAAGAATGCATAACCGTGCTTCCCCACCGCGATTCGTTGCACAATATCCTGGGTTTGTGAAAAGGCGATGTCTGTTGTCGCTACACCTTTAAGTTTTCCTGAAGCATCGTGGAATGGCACACTCCAAGTGACCATCCAGATCTTTGCACCACCTGTATCGAAGTAAGGTGCAGATAAAATGATTCCATTGGCTTCCTTGGCAAGCTTATACCAATCCTGTGAAGGATAATTGTTCTCCAGTGTGCCAAGCTGGGTAAACTGTAACGAACCATTCGCTGTGCGATTGTAATAAGGTGCCCAGTATCGTACATCGGGTTTAAATTGATACGGCTCATAGGCAATCGTGGAGCCGACCACTTGCTCGTTTTTGGAGAGCATTTGCACGATCACGTGCCGACTTGTCTCTTCATCGAGATGCATGGATTCCGCGACCGTACTCAGGTCAATAGCCATGCTTCGAGTCCAGGTCAAGTGCGAGCGGATGCTTTCCGCTTGTAGAGATGCCTCCGTCTGCAGGTTGTTCTGGAGCGTTCTTGTCAAAGTGGATCTGGAAACACTCACGCTGAGAATAGTTAACCCTAGAAATGCCAGAGCCAAAAGACTGATGACCACAACCGGCAATTTGATCCGCAGATTGAAACGAGCTCTGCGACGCGACTCGGGAACAGATCTTAGAGTTTCTGCTTTATCGTCTTGAGATGCGTCGTTTTTTTCAGGTTCGGAAAACATTTTTTTCATACTTGGGCTGTCTCCTGTTCTTGCTTCAGTAGGGCTGTTAGAAGCTCTCCCGTGTACGCGCATGGCAGACTGACGGTAAAGCAGCTACCTTTGTCTGGCTCGCTCTGTACATCGATCTTTCCTTGATGTCGTTCGATAATTGATTTCACAATTGCCAGACCTAAACCATCGCCTTCAATGTCATCATGACCGTTATTGCGTACGCGATAGAAACGATCGAAGATGCGCGGCAGATCAGAGGCTGGAATTCCATAGCCCGTATCTTTGACTTTGATCTGCACCGTGCCCGCCTCATGCTGAAGCGATAATGTGATGGTGCCTCCGTCCGGTGTGTATTTGAGGGCATTTTCGATTAGATTGCGCAATGTCTGACGGAGTTGCAATGCATCACCCTGGACACTGGAATTCGGTGCCGTGTCCGCAATCGTTAGTAGTTGTCTCTTTGCTTCGGCTTGTGGTCGGAGTTCATCGGCGATCTCGCAGAGTACACGGGTAAGATCCAGTTTGTCGTGCCTTGATTCGGCGTCCAGATCTATCTTTGTCAAATTCAACATGTTCTGAACGAGTTCCCTCATATTTTCAGCGGCATTTTGAATGTGTTCCACAAATTCTTGCTGGGTATCCGTCAGTGATCCCGCCTGCTTAATAAGATGGCTAAATCCCATGATCGAAGCAACTGGATTTCTCAGGTCGTGAACTGCCGTTGCGATGAATTCTTTCTTCAGGTTTTCAAGTTCTTTGAAACGCGATACATCGTATAGAGTAACAACGTAGCTGTCTGCTTGAACGGGACTGATCTCTGCGGAGAAGATGCGTTTGTCAGACCAGACGACCTCTCCGGTGAGCGAAGCCTGAGAATGTCTCGTTTTGTCCAGCAGTTGCTGCAAAGTTTCAGAGCCCGAATCCGTCGGGAGTTTGTGCCCGACTCTTGCCTCGTAGTCATCAAACAGTTTTCGTCCTGCAGGGTTTGCGTACGATAGATGTGTATCCGCGTCGAATGTTAGAATTGCTATGGTAGTGTTTTCCAAAACGGTTGCCAATTGCGGTTCCCGGTCCAGGGTTTTATACGGTTCCGCATTCGCCAAGGTGATGCTTGCCTCGTTCACTCCAGCTCCTTTTCTATTTCTGCCTGCACGCCGATGATGATCTGGCAAATTCTTTCGGGGTGTACAGGTTTATGTAGAACCTCCCTCACGTGCAGTTCGCGTGCCTTCATCTTCAACTCTTGCGTGTGAGAGGCAGTGATTAGAAACGAAACGATCCGGCTTCCTGCCGGATATTTTTGGAGTCTCTCAATTAATTCAAGCCCTGTCATCCCGGGCATATCCATATCGGTGACCAGGATGTCTATCGCGCCATCCTGCAGACACTCCAATGCTTGATAGGCACTCGTTGCAAAGCTGACCCTTACATTTGAGCCCAGCTTCGAGATCGAACGCGCCAGGAGAGCTGCCGCATTCGGATAGTCGTCTACAACAAGAACCTTGAGGGCTGAAGACCCAGCGTTGCATGAGTTCATGCCACCATTTTGCATGAACTTATGGATTGAAACATTAGGTTAAATTGGAAAAAATTGGGGAAAATTGAAAAAGCCGATGCCCTGGAACCTTGCTGGCCAGATTTAGTTCATTACCAGGCGATATCCGGTCCCGCGAACATTAAGGAGAAAAATGGGATTCCGAGAATCCGGTTCCAGCACCTGCCGGATATGATGAACGTGCCACCGGCTCAATTCCTGGGCTTCGCGCAGATCCGTCTTGTAGCCTTGTGCTTCTACAACCAGGGTCTGAAAATCCACCACGGTAGGAGAATGACGAGCCAGTACCAGCAGGTAATCAAAGGTAGCTGTCGGCAGACTGATAGTGCGCTCGTTGATCTTTGCACGCCGCGTCAGCAGATCAATTGTGAGTCCGCCGCGCTTTAAGAAACGGTCATCCGCAGCCGATACTTGTTGAGGCTTCGAATCGGCATCCTGTCCATTTGAGCTTCGTATCGAGTGTAGCTCCATCTGGAGCGCATCAATTTGCCTCTGAAGTTCGCGCCTGCGTCGCTCCTCTTGCTTGTTTGCCAGGATGGCTTGGGTACGGTCGATGACTGCCTGTGGTTTCAAGGGCTTTAGCAGATAATCGGTTGCACCATGTCGGAGTGCTTCCACCGCAGAGTGTAGATCTGGTTGTGCTGTGAACAGGACCACGGGCAGATCGGGAAATCTTGCGTGGATGATCTTTAGAACTTCCAACCCGTTAAGACCTGGCATACGTATGTCCAGATAGAGCAAATCAAATGTATGCTCGGACACAAGCGCAAGCCCATCCTTCCCATTCGCCGCGGTTGTGACTTCATATCCGGCGCGCTGGAGGACACGCGCCATCATCTGGCGCAGGCCGGCTTCATCGTCAATGATCAGAATATGGCAACCGGAATTCAACTTTGCCTCCCGCCTTCTATGGGAAGCCAGATCTTGAATACAGCCCCGCCCTGGGAGTCATTCTCTGCCACGATGCGTCCATTGTGCTGTTGGATGATGTCACGAGTAATCGTAAGCCCAAGCCCTGTGCCCGTTTCCGTACCGGTGATGAATGCATCGAAGATTCGGGGCATGATTTCGGGGTCAATGCCCGGACCCGTATCTTTCACTATAAGCATCACTTCTTTTTGCTGCGGAAGGAAGCGCGTCTCCACAATGAGGCACCCGCCCGGTTGCATGATCTCGATTGCATTCAAAAAAAGATTCAACATCACCTGACGAATCTGGTCGGGCAACCCTGAGACACTGGGCAGATCAGGTTCGGGAATAGATTCGAAGGCAATTTCATTGTGCCGCAGATGTGTACTGATCAGCGTATGAACATCTTCAATCAAGTCATTCAGTGAGATGGACTGAAAATCCTTTGGGTGAACGGGCCGATAGGTACTACGCAGTCGTTCAATCAACGCCGCCATACGTTCCGCCTCTGCGATCATGATCTCCAGATCCTGTTTCGCCTGCCTGGAAAGGCTCGCTTCATCTCTGAGCACGAATAAACCATATTGAATTGTTTGCAGGGGGTTATTGAGTTCGTGCGAAACGGAAGCAAGCAGGCGTCCTACAAGTGCCAGGCGTTCGCTTTGCAGGAGTTGGGAACGCACGTTTTTTTCTTCCTGCAAAGATGCCTGTAGCGTACTGTATAAACTAGCTTTTTGAAGAACTACAGCGAGATGCTCGGCAATTGCAGTCACGAGATGCAGGTCATTCGAGCTAAATGGACTATGATCCCCCGTTTGTTCAATATCCAAAACGCCCAGCACTTGTTCATCAACCCTGATAGGCACAGCAAGCTCAGATTTTATTCGTGACAGCAATGGATAACGTTTGTAGAACAACACCTCATCCACATTATTGGTCATAAATGACTCACCTGTTTGTGCGACATGTCCCACGATGCCTTCACCCGCAGGGACTTGATGCCCGTTCTCTACAAATTCATTCCCTGTGTAGCCACTGCCATGGCGAACGACCAGGTTCCGGGTTTCAGGATCAACCAAGTAGATTTGCACGTGGTAATAATCAAAACTCTGCTGAAGCAGGACAATCATATCTCTGATCAATTGGTCGGCATCCAAAGAAGCTGCGAGACTTCGGCTGATTTGATAGAGAATATTGACTTCCTTCAGTCGTTGCTGGGTAGTTTCGAACAGACGGGTATTTTCGATTGCAATGGCAGACTGTGCTGCCAGGGCATTGAGCAAATCTGCATCCCTGGATGAAAAAGCATTCTTCACAGTGCTCTGCACACTGATTGTGCCAATCGGTCGTCCTCCGCTCTGTACGGGCGCCACGATCAATGACTGAAACGTTGGCGGCGATTCACTGAGGAGGAAGTGTGGGTTCACCTCAATATCTTTCACATTGACCGTGATCCCGTCTCGCATCACCTGCCCGGCTATCCCCTCTCCCAAACGCATTCTCATACCATTCAATTCTTTTTCAAGTTCATTGAAACCTGAAACTGCCCGAGCAACAAGAATCTGCTCTTCCCTCTCTAAAAGATGGATCACACTTTTTTGGGCATGTGGCATCAATTCGCGGGCGGAATCGACGATCAACTGCAGGATTTGTCCACTGCCAATTCGTTCGGTTTCACCTAGTGCGCGCTCGATTCTGGCCAGTGCATTGCTTTCCTTCAGGCGTTGTTGTATTTCGAGGCCCTGCTGGAAAGTCCAAAGCGCTAATGCAATCTGATTCCCTGCCAGTTCCGCGCGTTCGATCTCTTCAGGAGTGAATTGGCGCAGCGTGTGATAGCCGACGATCACTGCACCTAATTTATGGCCACCGGCAATCAGGGGAACGGCAATTCCCGACCGTGAAGGAAATTGATCGACAATCTTGACATCAATGTAGGGGGAATTACGGGCATCTTCTGTCGCGAGTACACGCCCCTCCCTGAGGACGGAACTAGTGATATCTAGTTCATCCCGCCCGAAAGTGGATTCTGAAAACGAAAAGCCCAGTTTTGCAGTTGTCGTGATGGGAATGGGCCATTGCCTTTCCTCGTCCCAGCCCAGGATGTAACAGTCATCGGCACCGATAAGTTCTCTGATATCGTATACCAATGCCTGTAGAGTGGCTTTCCATTCCTTGGAAAGCAAAATTGTACGCGTCAAACTATTTAGCAATTCCAAGAATCTTTCACGTTCCGAAGGTGAGGTTTTGCCAATCTGTTTATTGTGATTCATCTCATTCGTTTCATACACGACCATAAGGGCTCAATTGCTCTGGTCCAGGTGTGACTTAAGTCATCGGTCTTCTATCTATTTGATCTCTGTCCAACGGTATTCCGGCACCTGTTATCTCACCGGGAGCCGCATCGGGTTGCGAAGACATTGTCCAGGTCCCGGCAGCCGACCGGACGAGATGTTTTACCTTTCTGATTCCAGCAGAGATCCAGGAGGGTTGATTCTTTGTGAAGAGGTGCAGAAGCGGTTGTGCCGGCAGACTCTCTTGCGGCCAGCCTGACATTTCGTTTTTCATGGCCTCATAACCGATCTTGAATAAATCGCGATGAGTCTTGAAATCCCAGACCGGGATCGAGGGCGTGCTTCGCAGAGAAACATATCGCACCGAGACACCGCGCGCAGATGCCAATTCCATTTCAAGGCCAAGCTGCCGCCGGGTGATCGCGGAAGCGAGTTTAGGCAGCAGTGGGCCAGTCGTTTTGCTCAGATCTGTGTATGAATCGGGATCGTGCAAATCCAGCGCGATAATTTCTGTTGCTCCCAACCTTATGGCGGGTTCAATGGGCAAATTGCTAAGTGCACCGCCATCAATGATATATTGGCCCTCCTTTTCGATGGGCGCAAACCAGGGCGGTATGGTGAAGGAAGCCATCACACCTTCCAGCACAGAGTGCCCCGGATCCAAGCCGTAGATAGAAGGCTCCCCCGCATCCAGGTCTGCTGCAACTGTAGCCAGGCGGACATTCTGGATCTGTCCAAAGCGAATTTCAGGTGTAATGCCCGCAGCAATCAGGATTTCCTGAGCGGAGCGGTGGCTGCGATAATCCTGGCGTTTGGACACAGCGTTCCAGGCAAACTGAAGGAGCCGAGGATCCATCAACTTGGAATCCTCCATCAGTTGATAAGCATGTTCCAATTTTTCAAGCCCAGCCTGGTTGACTCCCCAGACCGCCAACCCGGTGGCATTGATCGCTCCAATCGATGTTCCCACGAGGAGATCCGGTTTCAGACCCGCTTCGAAGAGAGCTCGCAAGGCTCCCACTTGCATAGCGCCGCGCGCCCCTCCACCTCCCAGGACAAAGGCCAGACATTTTTTCATTCTTTACCTCATCTATCATTTTCATCGTTCGCTGTCAGGATCTCCGACTCGGCGGCAGAACCTGGTTTGGAGAGGCGGCGGATACATCTCAGAAAACGCTCTGGAAAACGATCGCCGATTAGACCATACCTGTAAAGTGTTCCTCTCCATCCTTCGCCTGCAATTGTTCATAGCATACCAGTGAGGGGCACGGCCGTCATGGATCCAAAGTGCTATAAAAGTGGTAATTTGAGAGAGTGGGTTTCTGATGCTGTTGAAACGACTCTCTCGCTGGCTAAGGAGGGGGTCATGAACTGGAGAAATGATGTCGAATTGTTCACTCAACATACAAAGGCTGGCTGTATGTAACCCCTTAAAGGCTGGGACTCAACTAAGCTGTGTGATTAATCCTTCGCACCGGGTCCGTAAACTGAGCCTTCCGATTTCGTCTTCTGAGTTGTGCCTTCAGCATAATCAGGCGGAATGCAAACTGTATACAGTCTGAGGGCCTTTGTGGAAGAGGTGTTGATGATGTTATGCTCTGCCCCGGCCGGGACGATAATTGCCAACCCGGGCTTGAGCTCGTACTCCAGTCCATCGAGCACGGCTTTGCCGTTGCCTTCTTCGACACAGATGAACTGATCGGTATCCAGATACGTTTCCAACCCCATGGTTTCGCCAGGCTTCAGTGACATCACCAGCAGTTGGATGAGCTGCCCGGTGAATAAGATCTCGCGGAAATTTACATTTTCTCGGGTTCTTTCCTTAATATCTACGTAATATCCGGCCATTTTTCCTCGCTAGCCTTTCATCAGTTTTGGTGCCACAGATGCCTTGGTTCGGAGCTACAGTTACGAGAAATCCCGTCTGCTCCGCGTCATTCATCGATGTAAAAAAGGTAATCCTGCCTCGGCGGTGAAAAAGGGTGGGCAGCTATAGCCTCGCCCAATTCAAAGATATAAAGGAAGGAGCGCCTGTATGCTTACGTCGAAAGTGACTGGCATGATCACCGGGCTTCGTCGTCTAGTAATGCTTAACATACTCTTGACGACGCTGGTTGTCATGAATCCAAAGTGTCATAAAAGTGCTATTCTGTTTGGAGCGGTTCAACGTCCCCGCCCTGGCAACGAATCCTTTGTTCTTCCTGCAAAATCCTTCCCGACGTCTTCAATTGATACTTTTTTAGCACTTAAGATTCATGACAACCCTTGCCAGAGTTGGTATCCTGAGCATAGTTCCGAACGAAGAGATCGTTGAAACTATCAAAAATGGATGGGCAATGATGAATGACGGTGCCCTCTCTTTATCTGGAATGAGAAACGCAAGTTCAAATCAAAACAAGGAAAGGAAGATAAGAATGGACAAGATACTCGTGGTTGTATTCGATAGTGAAAGTAAAGCGTATGAGGGCTCCCTGGCTCTGCAGGAGCTGCAAAATGAAGGCAGCATCAACCTCTACGCAAAGGCCGTCATTGCTAAAGACGCCAACGGAAATGTGACCGTCAAACAGGAAGGCGACATGGGCCCGGTCGGGACGGCCGTGGGTCTGCTGACCGGGAGTCTGATCGGCCTGCTCGGCGGACCCGTCGGGGTCGCCATCGGCGTTAGTGTGGGCACGTCTGGCGGCATGCTGTACGACCTGGCACAGCTGGGCGTCGGCGAGGATTATTTGGACGAAGTCGGGAAGTCCCTGCTGCCGGGCAAGGCTGCTGTCGTCGCCGAAGTTTGGGAAGAATGGATACTGCCGGTCGACACCAAAATGGAAGCTCTTGGCGGAGTCGTCTTCCGCAGCACGCGTATGGACTTCGTGGACGACCAAATGGAGAAGGATGCTGCCGCGTTGAATGCTGATCTTGACGAACTGGATGCCGAATATGCGCAGGCAAGCGCAGAAGCAAAAAAGAAGCTCCAGACGCGGATCGACAATGTCAAGGCAAAGCTAAAAGCCGCGCAGGATGCGATGCAAGCGCGACTCTCGTCCAGCCAACAGGAGACGGAAGCAAAGATCCAATCCCTCGACGCGCAGGTAGCCAAAGCGCGTGGTGAGCGCAAAGCCAAGCTTGAGAAGCGCATCGCGGAGCTGAAAGCTGATCAAAAGCGCCGCAGCGACCAGCTTAAGCAAGCCGGTGAGCACATCAAGGCAGCTTTAAGCTGAAGTTTTGCGACGCGTTATGCGACACATTACAGCGTGTCGCATAACGCCCATTAATTAAATCTGGTCTCAAGTAAGGGAGAATGCTGAAAATGAACATGAAAGCTAAAGCCATCACCATTGGCATCGCCCTGGGCTTGTTGGTCTTATCCGCCTGCTCTACCAAGACCCCGCAGCCCACAACTCCGACCGCTACTGCCACACAAGATACGATCCATATGGTGAATCCTGCTTCGGCATACTGTGAGGAGCAGGGGTTCAAGCTGGAGATCCGCACCGCTCAGGACGGGAGTCAGTACGGCGTTTGCAAGTTCAAGGACAACAGCGAGTGTGAAGAATGGGCCTACTATCGCAATGAATGCAAGCCTGGCGATATGGATATCGCGCCAGCTCCGATTGCAACCCCGGCAGGCATAGTCAACCCGGCATCCGCTTATTGTGCCGAAAAGGGCGGCACCTCCGAGATCCGCACGGCGAATGACGGCAATCAGTCTGGCGTGTGCGTATTTCCCAATGGGAGTGAGTGCGATGAGTGGGCTTTCTTCAGAGGGGAATGCGCTCCATGAACTTCCTGGACTTGCGTGTCCAGTTCGAGGTGGCAGTGAATGAGAAAAGTCCGCACCATCCACACCTGTTCCAGGCCCGGGTGGTTGGTTACAGCAGTTCGAGTGACCCCGGTGCTGTGAAGAAGTCTGATACGGTGCAGGTCACCTCAAGAAAAGGTTTGGATAGAGTCGAGCGCCAGGGACGTAAGACGTACAAAGAAAATCTATGGGACAGTGCCGATGGACGAGCGAACGAATTGATGGACATGGGGATCCTGCTCGGAGAAGTCTACGATGGGCAGTTCGACGAGGACATGCTGGGTGGCTTCAGCCCATAGGTGAAAACCATGGAATAGATTGGAGAGGTACCAACATGCGAGATCAAGATGAGATGAACAGAATTGAAGAATGGCAGGAGCATCAATACAATCCTTTCTACTGGGTGGATAAGTTTTCTCCACTATTTCCGCCCACAAGAACCCGCGGTTTTTGGATCACGAGTCTGATTGGCTTGCTCCTTAGCCTCCCTGCTTTCCTGGCGTTTTGCTGGTCGTATTTTGCGGAAAGAAATAGCGAGGCTCTCCCTTTCGTGCTGATCTTTGGCACCTTGGGTGTTGTTATGACATTACTGGCGATTCGATTAAGGCCGGATTTCAATAAGAGGAAGAGTCAAACCGAAGTGGAGGAACTGAATCGGATTCGAAATCAAGAAAGGAAAAAGAAGCTTCCCAAGAGGCGCAAAGATTACCGTTAGGCAGAGGATCAAGGTAGCCTGAATTTGCTTCACAGGGTGGGCGCGCCTGCTCACACCGTATTACATGGCCTGGCATTAAGCATAGCATGAAATAAGGGCGTGGCGCCTCCAGCATGTGCCTGGAAGAAACGCAAATCTCTATTTGCAATTTTGAATACTTGGAAAATCTTCAGCAAAGAAGTGGTTTGCTCCATGAGCTCAGGCTGCGGGACCTTTTTTTTCGCGACCAGCCCGCCTGGCAGTGGGCACCAGCGTTTCAGTTAAAAAGTGAGCCGTGGCTTGCGGCGATGCAGGAAGGGGAACTCCATTTTCGGCATCTTCTTTCAGCTTCTGTCACCGGATTTATTCATAACAAAATCCTCCGATCAATTGTCTGCTCGCCTCAATTTGGTCGGTCGACCCAAGTTGCACGGGCCTTTTTCAATCACTTTGAGCATACTGCCAAAGGTTTCGCGTTGGATGCCAGTTAGCCGTTTGAGATCCGGATCTTTTCGATACCTGATTATTTCGGATCGCATATGCTATTATGGCACACTCAAGCAAGAGGTCTCATAAAGCACGTCAAATTGTTGGCGGACAGGGAGTTGGGGCAGAAGATCATGACCAGATGGCTCAAGCTCAGCCAAAACAAAAACAACCGAAAGCTTTCTCCTTCTTGATCACGGGATCACGCGAGCACGACCTGACAGGTGCGCTGTATAGGAACCTGTCAGGTCTACGAATGGCGGTGCGCAAGCCTCAAATGCCTGGCCCCTGCTGAATAATTTTGTTCAAACCTCGCAGGCGAGAGCCGAGCACCAGAAGCATAACTCCGAAAGCGACGGTATAAATGCCGACGATCCAACTGATCGCCACCAGGCCAGATCGCGGCCAAACCACCAGGAGCACGCCGAAGATGACGGAAGCCAGCCCACCCAATCCCAGTGACCATTCATTCTCGATCAACTGGCGCAGTCGGATGGCTGCGACTATTTGGAGAATGCCAACCAGAATGGCCCAGGCTGCAATAATGGAGAGGAAAGCCAGAGCAGCGGCGCCGGGCCAGACAAAGGCAATCACTCCCGCTGCAATGCTCAGCAACCCCTCCAGGAGCAGGATCCACCAGCGTTCGAAGCTGCGCAGGTTCCAGGCGGCGTACAGGGCAAACAGGCCGTTCAGTATGGCATAGAAGCCAAAGACAAAGACCAGGGAGGTCAGCGCAGGACCTGGCGCTACAAAGGCCAGGAAGCCAAGCAGTAGGGCCAAGACCCCTCGCAGGGCGAACGTCCACCAATTTTGAGCTAACGAAGTAATCATGATATTTCTCCTTTTGTTGTTTATAGATATCAAAATGCTTTCTCTATCTCTATCTGAGATCGCTCACAGTCTTTCATTTGTGATTGTCGCAATGGTCTTCTCCATAGGCACTTCCTTTCGTACATATTTATTCAAGTAGCTAGCCTCATTCATGAACGCGGCGCGCGAGGCGCTGTTGTGATGCTTTACTATTCTTACCAATTAAATGGCAACTCTAGTTCCAGTCCCTGTAAACGTCGTCGGCGTGATTCGAAGAGGCGGCAAGTGATCGCGCCGAAAACAAATCCGCCGATGTGCGCCATATAAGCCACACCGCTGCTGTCCGCCTGTACCTGGGAAAGCGCTCCGACCTCGCTGAACAGTTGCGACAGGAACCACAATCCCACCATCACAACGGCAGGCAGAAATGTGACCCGCCCGAACCGGCCAAGGAAGACGACTGTGCGGATCTTATCTCTTGGATACGTAATCAGGAATGCGCCCATGACCGCCGCGATCGCACCGCTGGCCCCAAGATTGGGGATTGTTGAGGTAGGGTCGATCCATACCTGCGCGACAGTGGCGGCTATCCCTCCCAGCAGATAAAAGATCAGAAATGGTATGGATCCCATCACGTCTTCCATTTGGGGGCCAAAGACCCAGAAAAAGAGCATATTCCCAATAATGTGCTCCCAGCCTGCATGCATGAACATGGAAGTAAAGATGGTGATGAAACCATGCGGTGTCATGATATTCGCTGGCACAAGCGACCAGTAGTTGATAAATGCATCGCCTCCCAGTAGTTCGAGGACAAAGACGAATACGTTAACACCGATGATCGTCAGGGTCATCATTGGAAAATTTATCGGACGGCGGCTCTCATCGCTAAGTGGGATCATGGCTGTGCTCCTTCTTTCTTAAGGCTGTAAAACGAATGAAGAAAAATATTCTTGGAGTTCATTCTGACAGTGTTTGGCATGTGTCCCACCAAACACTGTCAGGTCACTTGAGAGTGATCCCTAATCAGTTCACAGGGATCAGTTCACCAGCTTTATCGACGAGTGCTTGCTTGACGACTGCGCCATCTATGGTTTCTGTCTTGAGTAATTGCTGTGTCACCGTTTCCAGCGCATCTCGATGATCTCGCAACAAGATCTGCGCTCGGTCATACTGTTCAGTGATGATCCGCTGCACTTCTTCATCGATAATCTTCAATGTTTCTGGACTGGCAGATGTACTCGATTCGCCCGATAGGAACTGGTACTGCTGTGTGGCATAGCGCACTGTTCCCAGCTTTTCGCTCATGCCAAATTCCGTCACCATGCGGCGGGCTAATTCACTCGCTCGTTGAATATCATCGCTTGCGCCGGTGCTGATCGATCCGCAGACCACCTGTTCTGCTGCCCGTCCACCAAGCATAACGGCGAGGCGATCTTGCAGCTCCTCACGAGTGAGCAAATAACGATCCTCGGTAGGCATCTGCATGGTATAGCCCAGCGCGCCGCGACCATGCGGCACAATGCTCACCTTCGCGACCGGGTCGGCACGCGGCGCCAGTTCTGCGACCAGCGCATGACCACTCTCATGATAGGCCACCGTTGTCCGTTCCTGCTCATTCATGATTCGTGTCTTCTTCTCCAGCCCGGCGACTATTCGTTCAATGGCGGCATCGAAGTCCTGTATGGTCACCGCGGTTGCGTTGCGGCGCGCCGCCAGCAAAGCAGCCTCATTCATCGTATTCTCCAGGTCCGCGCCGCTGAAGCCAGGTGTCATACGGGCCGCCCGTTCGATGTCGAAATCAGGCGACAGCCTGATCTTCTGGCTGTGGATGCGCAGGATCTGCACTCGGCCAGTCAGGTCAGGAGCCGACACTGTGATCTGGCGATCAAAGCGGCCAGCGCGCAGCAAAGCCTGGTCGAGAACCTCTGGCCGGTTGGTGGCGGCCATAATGATGACCGGTTTATCCTTGTCGGTGTGGAACCCGTCAATCTCACTCAGGAGTTGGTTGAGAGTCTGTTCGCGCTCGTCATTACCGCCCATGCGTATCGCCCCCGCCCGGGACTGTCCAATCGCATCGATTTCATCGATGAAGATGATCGCCGGGGCTGCCTTGCGTGCCTGTTCAAACAGGTCGCGCACCCGGGCTGCGCCAACACCTACGAACATTTCCACAAACTCGGAGCCGCTGGTTTCAAAGAAGGCAACACCGGCCTCGCCCGCGCTTGCCTTCGCTAGAAGGGTCTTACCGGTACCTGGAGGTCCAACCAGCAGCACACCTTTTGGGATGCGCCCGCCCAAACCCGCAAACTTCTCAGGTGCCTTGAGAAACTGGATGATCTCCTTCAACTCAGCAATCGCTTCATCGGCGCCACCGACATCCTTGAAGGTGATGCCGACCGCTTCCGGCTTGACCTCAGTGGCTTTGCTCTTGCCAACACCGAAGATCCCGCCGGCGCCCATACCTCCTCCACCCATCTGGCGGGAGCCCATATACCAAAGGCCACCTATCAAGACCAGCGGAAGTCCGTAAGCCAACAGGAAGTTCCCCAACGGGCTGGGCGGCTCGGTGACGTTGTACTCGACGCCTGCCTTGTCCAGAGCAGAGATCAATGTCGGGTCACCATCCGGGACTGCGTTGGTTGTAAACGGAATGGTAGCGTTTTTTGTTTCTTTCGCCTCTGGATTCTTCATAATCCCGACAATACGCTCCGTACCCAGCGTCACATTGACAATTTCACCATTGGTGATCTTCGCTTTAAACTCGCTGTAAGGAATTTGCGTTTCGCGGATAATTAGGGGTTTGAGGATGAACTGCTGGAACAGCCACAACATGACCAGATTCACCAGTATGTAACTTACCCCGGCGCGTATCTGCTTCTCGCGCACTTCCTGTTTGTCTTTTTCCTCGTTGTCTTTTTTGTCGTGGTTTGATGAGATTTTCGGCATATTCATTGTGGACCTCTTGCTTTCTTTTCTTTACTACAGTTTTCTGATCACTCCTGCTTATGAAGCAGTTAACTCTCTGTCTTTTCGCGCTGCTCGCGCGGCCAATGAACCGTCTCTACTGAATATGGATACGGGGGCTGCCAGTCCAATGGAGCCAGCGGGTAATGGGATGGCTCAAAGGCTGGGAAGGCGTTGAGAGGCGGACCGTTCCGTTTTAGTAAGATGCTTTCTTTATTCACTACTTCCATCGCCTCCACAGGCACAAAATACTCATAAAACTCGAACTTGCCGTCACAAAAGTCGCTGGTGCTGACCACCACATGAGTGACCAGGCGGTTGCGCGGCTGGACTACCACTTGGGTCACAACTCCCTCCTGCCTGTTGTAATCGAACACTTTTGCTTGAATCTGAGGTTGCATGGCACGTCGCTCTGGCTCGGGGTTCTCACCGAACACCCTCGGCCGCGAAAGCACACCGCGCACGGATGGCTCTTGTGCCGCGATTTCCTCCGCGGCAATCTGCAATTCGCGGTTGGGTACGACCCCGCCCAGACGGACCCAACCGTTCGAGCACCCTACGGGAAGGATGAAATCGCGAGTCCGCGCATCCCTGGACAACCTGTCCGCAACCTGGATAGCCAGAACCGAATCCACTGCCAGATTGTTATGGAGCGCGCTTACGCCCGGCATGGAACAGGCAATCTCTTCAATAAGGTCTCGGTGGTATTTCTTGCTCACATGCCCAGTCAACAAAACGAACCCCTTTTTTACCGAGATGGAGAGACTGTCTATGTCCAATGCACGAATCCCTTCATACTGGCGAATGGCATCCCAGGTTCGAGATAGGATGCGGTCATCAGAATAAACGGGCGAATTTTGCTCGGTTTCCAAAGTAATCATTTTCTTTCTGCGCCTGGCTAACAGCGATATTGTCTGTTCTTTCATCCAGCCATAGCATACCCACTTGCAAATCCCCTGTCATGAATCTAAAGTGCCATTAAAGTGTCATATTTTTCTTTATTGGAGTGGACACTTCCACCCTGTTTCTTCCACTGTGTTTTGCCCGGTACAACGCTTGATCCACGCTGCTTATGAGCGCCTCTGGTAAGTCTCCATGGCTGGGGAATACTCCAACTCCAACGGATATGCTCATCTGTTGCAGAACCTGTCCCTGGTATTGAACATTGAGCCTGGCTACTTTCTCGCGGATCACCTCTGCCCGCTGACAGGTCGTTTCAAGATCGGCTTCGGGCAGCATGATCACAAATTCCTCTCCTCCATACCGGCAGACCAGGTCTTCGCCGCGAACGCTGGATGATAAGGCGTGGGCAACCGCAGATAGAAGTACATCAGCTGCCGGGTGACCATGGGTATCATTGAATTGCTTGAAATGATCGACATCGATCATCATCAGGCCGACGTTTTTGTCGCTGCGAGAGGCACGCAAGAGTTCCCGCTCCAATGTCTCCTCCAAATAGCGGCGTATGACTCGAGATCGCTGGCTTTCTTTGTTCATTGGATTAATACTTGTAGTTATGAAGTGTTTATTGGATGTCTTCCCTATCTGAAATTCATTTCCGCGCTCGCCCGGTATTTCCTCAGTTTGACTCTTCATCATCCATAAGAGAGAGAAAAGCATCGACCACCTGAGGGTCAAAATGTTCACCTGCCTGTTCCTCGATATAAGCGAGAGCTTCCGCTCTCGACCAGGCCTTTCGATACGGGCGATCCGAAGTCAAGGCATCCCAAACATCGACAACTGCAAAGATCCGGGCGGCCAATGGAATATCTTCGCCTTTCAATCCACGCGGATAGCCACTGCCGTTCCACTTTTCGTGGTGACAGTAGGGGATATCCAGCGCTGGCTGGAGATAGGCGATAGGTGCAAGCATCTCAAAGGCTTTCGTTGGGTGTTCCCGGATCAGGTCTCCTTCTTCTTCCGTAAGGGAACCAGCTTTCAGCAGGATACTATCGGAAATGCCCAGCTTGCCGATATCGTGTAGCAACGCGCCGCGATAGATGTGAATCAGGTCCTGTTCTGGAACTGCCATTGCTCTGGCGAGTCGCAGGGTGATTTCTGCCACCCGCTGGCTGTGCCCCCTGGTCTCCCGGTCGCGCAGTTCGAGAGCTCGTGACCAGCCCTCGAGTGTCGAGTCATAAGCGAGGTTCAGGTCGATATTGGAGCGTTGCAAATCATTGAATAACGTGGCGTTTTCGATCACTATGGCTGCCTGGCTAGCCAGCGCTTCCAGGAAATCCAACCATTCCGAGTCGCGGTCGAGCGGCGAGCGGTGGAAGACTTCCAGCACACCCTTTACCTGGCTTTTCGCCACCAGGGGTACCGCAAAGTAGGTAACAAAGCCTTCCCCGTCAAAAGATTCGGAACGCGGGTAATCTATATGGCGTGCCTTCAGATCTGGAATATAGATTGTGCGTTGATCCAAAACAGCCAGCCCTGCATACCCCTCGCCAAAACGAAGATATGTATTGCTCAAAGCATCGGTCGTAAAGCCACGGCTGGCGGCGAATTCGAGGGTCTGCTGCTCTGGATCGACAACCAGTATGCAGGCTGCATCAACCCGCAGCTCCGTGATCACCTCATCAAGCAATATCTGCAAAACGTTGTCCATCTCCAGGCTGCTGGTGATGGCTAAATCGATTTGATGTAGTGTGCTCAATCGCTGGAGTTGGCTCCTGGTCTGCTCGTGCAATTGCATACGATGGATGGCATTGCCGGCGATCTCAGCGATGGTGTTGAGCAGATGTTTTTGATCCTCCAGGAATTCGTGCGGAGAATGAAAGCCAACAACCAGTACCCCGATAGTCGACTGCGCTGTGCGAATTGGGATGAATGCACAACTCAACCCCTTTGGAATTTGTGAGCGTACAGAAATAGTGGTCAAGCGGTCTTCTCGCCAATCAGGCGCAAAGTACGGTTGCGCGGTTGAAAATACCGTCCCAAAAATTCCTTCTCCAGGTTTGAATTGAACTGTGAGAGGCGGAATCCCATTGGAGACAACCTGATGCAGGGCATTATCAGCCGTGTTATAAAGCCAGATGCTGCTCATGATGGCGTTGACTACACTCATTGTTTTTTCGAGCAGCACGGGCAGCATTTGATCCAGCGTTTGGGCAACACGTAACGCCGTGGAGACCGCGTTGATTGCCTCCAGCTCTTGAAGACGGCGATGGGTTTCATCAAACAAGCGCGCGTTTCTTATTGCGCTCGCTGCCGCCCCCGCACTTAACTTCATCAGGAGGACCTCCCACTGGTCGAACTTCCGCGTCGACCCGGTTTCCGCTACTCCCAATACACCCATCAGTTCGTCCCGATACACCATTGGCACTTGCACTACGCTTGTAAATGGATAGATCTCGAATTGGAGTAAGCGGCCTTCCCAGAGACTATACTGGTCAACAATGAAGGGTTGGCGGGTTTCGGCTGCGCGTCCGGCAGCGCCTTCTCCCATTCGAATTCGTGTCCCAACAAAGATCTGGACTCCACTGACTGCCACAATTTCAAGCTCTGAGCGGGAGGCATCATAAAGGCTGATGGCTGCATAAGAAGTGTTCAGCAGCGCCCTCACATTGTCCACAATGAGCTGCAACAATGTAGAGATGTCGTGCTGAACGGCGAATTCATTTACTATCTCACTACATGTTTCACTCACATCATCGTGCCACCGTAATTTCTCTGTTTTTTCTTCAAGCGACGTGACAGTACGGTCTAGAGTTTGAGCAAGCTCACCAAATAAACCCGCATAATCTGTTTGGCTTGATCGTGCGGTCAGGTCGCCGGAAGAAATCCGTTTCGAGAACTCAATGAGGGAGCTGATATTTCTTAAGATCAAAATATCCCCAGCAAACCAGAGGGCGATGATGGAGGAGATCGCGATGAGGAAGACTGCTAGAACCTCCTGGTGCTGCCGTGTGATGATCGAATAGATCATCAGGAGGAGCCCAGGAAAAATGGAAAGGAAAATGAGCAAGAATAATCGGAACCGCAGACTTCTCCTTATCGTTTGATTAAATTGATTGAACCACTTTCGCACCATCATATATCCTCTAAATGATATGGGCGCAGCTTAACAAGCCCATATACGATCCATGAGCCAAACCTTCATAATTCCAAAATGGTATGAAACCGTTACTCTTCTTTCGAGAGAACGCGAGCACCACTTTGTATGGGTGCTGTTCTCAGCCCATCGACGCTCTCCCGGTCTAGCTTCAGATAAATCGTGTCTTCAGGAATGGGGTCAATCTCTGGGACCGGAGGGGTGATTTGGCTCTTCTGAAAAACGTGACTCTCAAGCAGTATGAGGTGCGTAACTTGCATTTCGTTTGAGTCGATCAGCAGTTCGTTGACCTGACCCACATAACCATCGGTCGCTTCCACCCGCGCGCCGGGATGCAGGGCTAATTCATCAAAGGATCGATCTGGTTAAGAGCTTCTCGGACGCACTTCAACTTGATCCGGCCATTTGTGGTTTCCTCCACCTGCGCAACAGGCACGAGATATTCATGAAACGGAGGGCGGTTGCTTTGCACTACCAGGTGGGTTATCTCAACTTTCGTCGGGTTGCCAATTACATAGGTGAAGCGGCCGGCAATGCCATCCGCACAATACACCTCGGATTCTGTAGCAAGATCTATCATTTGAATCCCTTTAATTACCTTCGATCCCGGAAGCAGGTTGAGCGTGCTCTCATCACGACTTTCGATCTTGTATGAAGAGTTGATTGTCCACCTGAGTGATTCCGGGGGCTGACCAGGCCGCATTCTCTGCTTCCTCTTTCTCCGCCCAGGAGCTGACCCTGCCTTCCAACGTGACCTTGCCATCTTCAGTTGTCACGTGAATTCCTCCAGCATCCAGTGCTGCATGACGCTGGAGAGCCGCCTCGATTTTTCCCTTGACGGCGAAAGCGGCGAGGCGAGGTTTGACGATAATATTGTTGGTGACACCCTTTACACCCGTCAGCCGCGCAACCACATCCTGAGCGGCATAGCTCTGGAACTGCCATTGAACTTTACCGGCAAGGGTAACCCAACCATCTTCCACCACCACCTGCAAATTCTTCGGTAAGAGGATGTTCCACTCTAATGCGGTGGAAGCCACTCGGGCGATATCCTCGTCCGAGCGGCGATTGTCGGTGGATAATTTCACTTCAACATTGTTGGCAACCGCTTTGACGCCAGAAACACGCAAGGCGGCTTTCTCGGCCCCACACTTTGCAGGTAAGTTATCCACGCTTCCTGTAAGTGTCACAATGCCATCATGGACGATCACACCGATCTCAGGCACATATACGCTTGGATCCCATAGGATCTCGTCCAGAACATCCCTTTGCAATTCCATGTCGGTCTTCATTTCTGCCGTCCCTTGTCAAAATCTTCGAAAGTGAGCCGGCATCATGCACTAATTGCGCCGATTGTCTCGAACTTGTGCAACAGGCCGCGCAGGCGGAAAGCAAAGATCATCTCCATGATCCCCACGGTGATGGCATAAATGCCGATGGCCCATACGAGAACCATTGCACTTGCAGCCGGAAACAGGAATAGCAAGATGCCGACGGTAACCATCAGCACGCCGTGCAGGATCATGAGCGATTCACCCTCGATGACATTCCGTAGTTCGATGGCGGCCATGATCTCAAAAACTCCTGTGAGGACCGCCCAGGCAGCGATGACATACAGCAGGATGTTTGCGGCTGTATTGGGCCAGATGAACGCCGACACTGCAATGACAATGCCCGTCAGTCCTTCCAACAGCAGGGCCCACCATTGTCTAAAGGCTCCATACGCCTCGATGCCGGTGGCCGCGGTAAACAGGCCGTCCAACAGGGCGAAAACAGCGAACAGTAGGACCAGGGCAACCTTCGTTGGTTCGGGCCAGATCAGCGCCACGATGCCAAAGACGATGGCGAGCACCCCTCGCACCGCGAATTGCCACCAATTCCGAAACAGTTGAGCAAGCATAGTTAACATAGGTTTTTCCTCGAATCTTTGATCCTTTCGGGATGTGATTTGTGATTTTACGAATGATGTGTTTGGAGGTTCTTCAGTCTTTTGAAGTCTTTTCCGTTGAGCCAAGTTTGCTCCTTGGCTCCTCCGAGCTTTGCGCGTCGAATGACACCTGCTCCCAGCGATAGGGATAGGGTGGTTGCCACTCGGCAGGCGGGTTTTTGAAGCCAGCGGGATCGAACGCCGGATACTTTGCAGCTTCAGTACCGTTGACCTCTAGCAGCACAGCACTGTCAGTCTCGTAGCGAACCGCGACGATCGGGATCACTACGCTGCGTTCCTGCTCGGGGTCCTCGTCGGGCAACCTATAATTGTCTTTGTGCTTAGGATCTGGAAAGTATCCACGAACTACGAAGGCAGTCACCCGACGATTGCGCGGATTAATGATGACTCTCTCCACGCGCCCCAACTGCATGTCAGCAGCACATGCTTGCTGACCAATGTGAGGCTGCCAGGTTTGACTCTCTTTGTTGTCGAGGACCACGTTCGGTGCCTGAAGATCATTCACCACGCCGCGCACCTGAGGGATACTGGCTGCAACTGCTTCGGCGGCGACTCGTACGGCCGAACTCCCAACCTGTCCATTCAACGTGACGAATCCATTTTGGACGCCCACAGAAATACGTTCAGAGCGGGTAAGATCGTTTTTCCCAAGAGCCTGAGCCACATCGATCAGTAGATCCTGATCCACAACCAGGTAATTTTCCAAACCCAGCACTCCGGAGACCGAATGGACCGCCTCTTCCGCATTTCTTTTATTCATGTGGGTGATCACATGGCCTCGCAGCCTGACAACACCATGCTCAACAGATATGCCAATCTCCTTGTAATCCGTGTTACGCAGGATTTCGTTAGACCACAAAGCATGGTCCACCACTTCACCCAGTACCTCGTCTGTACAATAATCGGGCAGGCCTTCCAGATCACGCTCTTCGACAGCTAGGTGTACATTTTCCCGATCAACGCCCTGAATCCATGCGGCCGGTACAATCAGTTCCCTGCCAAATGGATGAGGATGACCGACATGCACAATGAGGCCTCTTATTTGCCCGATTGGGTCGAGCAGAATCAGAGATACATGCCCGGCATGTCTATCCCCGCAGAAGACTTGCTGACCGGCCTGCAATAGAAGTCCAAAGTTTTTACCATCAGGGCCAGTGAGTTGATCGACGAACATGCCGTGTTCCCATGAGCCTGGCGACCACCTAACCTCAACCCCATGTTTCCCGCGGACCGCGAACAATGCATCATACGCTTGATAGCTTTGATCTTCCACGACCAGTTCGGCACCAGGCTGAAATCTGGGCAGCGCTTCTACCTGTTTCCGGCTGATTTTCAACCGTACTTCATTTTCTGAAGAATCTGCTATGGCCTTCTCTGGCACGATAACCGGATGAGAAGGTACTAATTCATGTGGCCGGACGAGCAGGCCGATAACCCGCTCGCGTTGTGGATCTACCAGCAACTGTTGTAGATGACCATAGTCGCCCTCTGTCACCCTGACTATCGATCCGATTTTTACTTCCCATCTTGGTTCAACCATCAGCACATACCTCCTGCTTTAGAAAGAAACTCGGCCTGATCGCGGCAATGGAGAGCTTTCGTCCATTACGCTTTTCGTCAGCATCCTGTTGCTATCAGCAGCATATTCTCCGTCGGACGAGCCATCTCGAGTCCAAAGTGGCATTTGCTTCTTTTCGCGAGTCGTGGCCAAGTCCCAGATCAATTCGGTGATATCGAACGCGGCCCGAGGGCGTCCCAATCGACGGGCATTTTCTGCCTGCTGTCGATAATGGCGTCCATCCTGTTCCAACCAATGCGCCACAGCTTCGAGAGCTTCAATTGGATCGCTGGCAAGCACGCCTGCGTTGCCCGAGAGGACATGCGCCGCATTACCAGTTTCCTGACCGGGGATGACATCCACCAGAATCAAGGGCAGGCCGCACGCCAGCGACTCGGAGACGGTCAACCCGCCGGCTTTCCCCAAAACGCAATCGGCGGCCCTCATGAACCTCCCCATTTCAGAAACGAAATTATAGACATGGGTTTCCACATGCCATTCCGTCTCCTGGCAACGTAGATAGAAGTCCTCATCTCCCCCCGCTGCAATGACCAGCTGCAACGGAAATCCGCAATGGTTCAAGACCCACAGTGCATCGTAAAGATGCTCCACGCGCTTGCTGCCAACCGCGAGCACGGTAAAGAGATCTTCCCGCCACCCCAGACTCCGCCGGATAGCGGCCTGGTCCCGGTTTCCTTTTGTTAGCTCAGGGCGCACCGGGATGCCGACGATCTTCACCTTTTCAGCTGACAGGCCAGCCTCGATTGCCAGATCATAGACAGTCTGGGTGGGCACCACGCAGAGATCTGCTTCTGCATGGAACCACAATCTGTTGACAGTCGCCAGATCGGTCACCACAGTGAGCACCGGAATGTGGGCTTTCTCAAGGGTGAATATCGCAGAGAGAATTTCCTGGTAGAAGGGATACGTGCATACGATAACGTCGGGCTGCTTCTTGTGGAGGATGTCACGCAGGACGTTAAATAACATCAGCGTCAGACTATTCCTCATCAGACTGCTTACCACCTGAGTGTCACCGACTTCATATCCGAGCTTATACAGGTCGGGCGCCACTCGAACTATTTTGTTATAACCATTTTCTCCGTCGCGCAAGAAAGCCGGGGCGCGTGGATCATCCATGGGGTTGACAATTTCCACGCTACAATCCTCCCTGTACGTTTCCTGCAGCGCTTCTGCAATGGCATTCGCCGCGCTGCGATGTCCATAGCCATAGTCGGCAGTCAAGATAAGGATTTGCTTCATTCATTCTCTCCAAAAGGTACTTGTCTGTTCTCTGTAACCCTCCAAAGGATACCTGCCAGGGCGTAGCCTGTCATGAATCCAAAGTGCTATAAAAGTGCCATTCGGGCTCCCAAACTGGCCGGGCAGGCGTATGATGGGCCTGGGCAAGCACAAGCATTGAAAGTGTATTCATCTCTGGAGAGTATTCAAGCATGAAGCCATCACACGACCACAACTACTTGCGAGGGCTGTTAATCATCCTGCTGGTAGGACTCGTCTCCCTGTTTCTGTTGAGACAGGATACCAGCGGATTGGTCAGTATCATTCAAAAATATCAGAACGTAGGTCTGGTCATCAGCCTGTCTTTATACACCTTATTAGGCGCGACATTTATCCCGTCCGAACCCCTGACCCTCTTGCTGATCAAACTCTATGGACCCTTAGTGGCTATGACGGTCGCCACAATCGGAAATACCTTCGCGGCGTTCGTGGAATTCTTTATCGGGGGAAACATCGGCGATCTGGCTGAATTCGAAAAACGGAAAGCCAGGCTTCCGTTCCACCTGGGTGAGATTCCCATTCAATCCCCCGTATTTTTGTTGCTGGCGCGTATGCTGCCTGGATTTGGTTCCAAATTCGTCAGTCTAGCCTGCGGGGTGTATAAGATCCCCCTTCCCACGTATGCATGGACCACCTTCGTTTCCAACTTGATCGGGGCGGCTATGGTTGTCGTCGGTGCGATTGGCCTGTTGAAGTTGGTGTAGTGGCCACGGGCATTAACTTTCCCACACAGCAGGTGCTGGCAGCGAGCCTTCCGCCATCGGTTACTTCAGGCGCTGGCTATCTCTTTCCGAAATTGATTTCCAGACTTCGCTGGCGATCTGGTAAGCGGCGTCGGGCTTTCCAAGCGACCTGGCGTTCCACGCAAATTGGGCTAAAGATTTTTGATCATCCTTTAACCATTCGGAAAGGGTCTCTCTCAATTCGGCAGGCGATTTTGCCATCACTCCAGCGGAGTGTTCGCACACATACTCCATATTTCCTGTCTCCTGGCCGGGAAGAGCTGACGTGAAGATGATCGGTAGTCCACAGGCTAAGGCTTCGCTGGTGATTAGTCCGCCAGCCTTGGTGATCAACAGATTCGCAGCGTGCATCATTTCAGGCAGGTTACGAACATAGTTGTAACAAAAGACGGGGATGTTCCAGGGCGCGACCCGGGCAGCATGGAATAAAGCGTTATTTCCTCCTGCCACGATGACAAGCTGCAATGGAGCATCAAATGTATTGATCACTTCCAACTGGCTGAAAAGATCCTTTACCCGTTTACTGCCTACAGCAAGAACGGTCAGCAATTCAGGATTCCAGCCAAGGCTTTGCCGCAACGTGGTCTTGTTCCGTTTTTCGTGCCCGATCCTGGGATCCACAGGCAACCCGGTGACAAGAACATTCTCCGCTGGGACATTAGCAAGAATTGCCTCCATCCGCGTCTCCTCGGATGGCACGAAGAACTTGTCCGGGCCCGGTTGGAACCATAGATGATGCACATCTGCCAGATCCGTGATCACCACAAAAATGGAATATCCATGTTGCTGCGCTTGAGTGCCGAGCGCACCGCGGCATTGTAGAGAAGATACGTGGAAATGACCGCATCCGGGCGATGGGTTTGGAGAATGTCCTGAAAAAGCGGGACCATAAGTTGTGCGATAAACTCCTGCACCACCATGCTTGCGGGGTTCGAATCGCTAATCCGATAGGAAAGATTATGAGTGAGCGGGAAATTACGAACTGTCCGGTCGTAATCCACCTGGGGTTTGCGGATGATCTTAGGTGCCCTTGGATCATCCACCGGATTGATGATCTGGCATTCATAAGAAGGCCCAGAATTGTCCGGGATGGCGGATGCAATTGCAGTGGCTGCACTGCGATGACCAAACCCGGCATCAGCCGTCAGGATGAGAATCTTCTTTCTATACAGCATGATTCACCATTTCGTTTGTGTTGCAGGCAGGTCTCAGTACGGTGTTAGGAACGGGTACCCGTCTGGTACCTTGGTCCATCTAAGGAACCGCTTCCAGGAACGAAGGTGGAAAAGTTCCTGATAGAGCCTTCCATCTTTTTCCTGGGGAAATGATTGGTAGAAGCAGCGATTGATATCAAAACGCTCGACTGGGATTTTCGAACTGCAGTAGCAATCCCCAGGTGGAAGAGGACCCACGTAATTACATCCAGAACAAATCTGTAAGAGGGTCGAGAACGAGGATTTGCATGATTGTCTCCTTCCCAGGAATCGTTTGGAATGTTCTGACAAACGATCCAAGCATACCGAGCACGACTGAGAGCGTCATGAATCCAAAGTGCTATTAAAGTATCAATTCAGACCGGGGAGAGTTATGGAATCAAGCCAAGTTGTCGGGCTCTCGAAACAGCATGGGTGCGCTTCTTTACTTCCAGCTTGGTGTAAATGTTGTAGGCATGGCGCTTGACCGTGTTCAACGCCAGATATAAGTCGGCGGAAATTTCCTGATTGGATTTTCCTTCGGCAATCAGAGCGAGCACTTCCATCTCGCGCGCCGAGAGGGAGACAGGCAAGCCATCCTCCAGGTGCGTGGTCCTTGGATTTGCTCGTTCTCCGACTGGTACCTGATTAACCGGTTGGCTGTGTCCCACGCCTTCAATCGCCTCCAGTAAGCTATCCATAAAAGCCAGAGAAGGGAGATGGCTGCCAGCTTCTGCCTGCGCAGCACGACATTTCCGCAAGAGATCAGTCAACCTCCAGCCTTCATCCAGGTAGAACCGCTGGAAGCCTTCGGGCTCGCCCAGCGCCAGGGCGCGCAGCAGGGTTTTTGTCGCCCGTTCATTTCCAAGCGCAAACTGTGCCATCGCCTGTAGAACCAGAATTTGAATTTGCGAGGCTCCGCGTTGAAACCTCTCGGCTTCCGGCAGAAGCGTTGCCATTAGCTCTGCAGCCTGCTTGATGTCGCGAGCCCGGCCGGTCTCTTGACCCCTGACCAGCAGAAACCTGGCCTGGGCGAGCAGCACATATTCAAAGATGTGATAAGGATAATTCGCTAAAGCGACCGGGGTGTTAAGATCCGGAAATTCACCTTTTTTCCACCACTGTTCAGCCGTTGCGAGGTCCCCGCGCTGAACAGCCAGGCGGACTGCGAGTCCAGAAGCAAGTGCTTTGTCCCACTGGCTGGCGTCCGAACGGAGAGCCATCCGCGCGATTTCCTCAACGATATCCTGCGCGCCTGAAATATCACCTTGTGCTTGTCGCAGGCGTGCCAGGGAAGTCATCCCTCCCAGGCTGCCGAAATACCACACGGACTGAATATTCCGAACGCCGCGCTCCAGGTGGTCGCGTGCTTCCTCCAGTGTATCTCGCTCAAACAAAATCTCGCCGGACACAATATCGATAAACCCAAACAGCGGATGTGGCCTCCCGTCTGGACCGATGGCTAAATATTTCGCTTTTTGGACGGTCTCCCAGGCTTTGCTGAGCTGACCTTGAATCCATTGCATAATCGCGACTTCACAGGTGGCAATGATCAGCACGGTGAGATTATTTGCCTGGCGGGCGATCCGTGTTGTCGTGCGTGACAACTCGATCGTTTTCTGTGTGTCGCCAGAGAGGACGGAGGAAATGGTGTTTTCCAATGCAACAAGGCTGCGAAGATACACGTTCTCTTTCGGAAGATAGCTGGCTGCCTGGCGGGATGACTTGGCGACCTGTTCCAAATCACCGCTCCACATCGCCAGGTAGGATTCGCAGAGCGCTATTCCGCCGCGAACTCCTGCCAAATTGGCATCAGGAGTCGGCGTTTCTCCGCTCTGTTTTTCAAGCGCTGCGACCGACTGCCGTACATCCTCCAGCCAGTAGCGAGCAAGATCCAGTTGGTGTGTCGCGATCAGCGCCCAGGCATAGTCTACGCTGAGCAATGGCCGTTTGTGGGTGATCTCCTCGGGCAGCCTGCCGATCCAGCGAGCGACCGCGGACACTTCGCCCTGGTTGACCAGTGTCGGAGCATTACGCTCGATCATGTCTGCCGCCCATTCCATATCCCGAGAGGCGAGCGCGTGCTGAAAAGCTTCGTTCAGGTTGCTATTTCCTTCCAGCCAGGTCGCTGCCCGCTTATGCAGAACCGGGATCTCCGCCGGGTTGACTTGCCTCTGAACCTCTCGCAAAAAATCGGCAAAGAGGGGATGGTAGCGGAACCATTCATGCTTCTCATCGAGAGCTGTAATGAACAAATTGGCATGTTCCAGCCGGTTCAACATGACCGCGCCATATCCCAATTGAGCATCGGGCTTGACCACCGCCTCACACAGCGGACCACTGAGTGTTGCCAAGATGGAACTTCTCAACAGAAACTGGCGGATCTCGCCCGGCTGGTGGTCCAACACTTCTTCCGCCAAAAAATCTGACAGGTAATGCGACTTGCCTTCCAGATTTGCCAGCACTGTCTCAGGATTGGCCTGATCTTTGAGAGAGAGCGCTGCCATTTGCAGGGAAGTGATCCAGCCGTCCGTACGTTCTTCCAGCGCCCGGGTTGTCTCGGGTGGGAGTTCCCGCCCGGTCGCCTGCTGGAAATACTGCACAACCTCTTCGCCGGTGAAGCGCAGATCGTCAATGCTCAGTTCGAACACGCGGCCCTTTGCGCGCAGGAAAGCCATATCCAACTCGGTAGGTTCGCTGCGACTGGCGATAATCAGGTGAAAGTTGGGTGGAGAGTGTTTCAGAAAAAAGTCCAGGCGTTCTACGATCACCGGATTTTCCAGAACATGGAAATCATCGTACACCAGGACTATTTCCTTTGGGAGAGCCGCAAGCTCGTTGATCAACAGCGTCAATCCCATCTTCCATCCATCACCTTGTGGAGATTGAAGCAGATCTAAGGCCAGAGCCTCTTCCCCGAATCCTGGTACGACGGTCTGCAGCGCGCCAATTGCATATCGGATGAAGCGGCCCGTATCGTTATCGTCGCTGTCGATGCTCAGCCAGGCAACCGGTAGATTGGTTTGCCTTGTCCACTCGGTCAGGAGATTTGTTTTGCCAAAGCCAGCCGGCGCGTTGATCAACGTCAGCGGACACTTCACCCCCTGATTGATTCGATCCGTCAGCCGCGGCCGGTGAATGAATTCTCCTGGCAGCCGGGGAACAGAGATCTTGGTCTTGAGCAGCGGCGGTCGTAGTTCGGTAACCGGATGGGAAAGCATTTCAATCCTTATACCTTTTTGACTCTACAATATTGGATGAAATTGGTCAGTGACTAATATCCACATTAAACCACATTCTTCGTTAAAAAAACTCGTCTTCTATAAAGAGGGCGGCTAAAAGCATAGGCTAAATAGTTGTTAGCATACCGTCAAACCTGGCCCGTCATTGGAGTTACCAACTCGGGCAATGTACTGAGAATTAATACAGGAATGATGGATATTATGGCTGTACCGATGAAAAGTATTGTGAACGATGATCATTGACCAGGACGCCTAAACGCCAGTGGCGAAGTGGCCCTGGCCGATAAGATGCATCTACTTTTGCACCAAAAATGTTCGATCCTGGAAAAAGGGTGGCGGTCAAACTGACCGGATGGATCCAGCCCCAACCGGTAAAGAGCACCACACACCCTGACCAAGTTGGCCAATGCACCAGGCAGGCAAAGAATGGTTTTTTTGTTTTCAGCCATTTAGTCGGTTTGGAGTAGTTAATCCCCAACCAGGTGTCCAAGAAAAGCCCAGAAAGAGTATTCAAAGGGTCTCTTGTTGCGTTGAATTACGGTGAACCGGGTAAGTTCCTTAACCGACCTGTTCGAAAATGCTCGTCGTGTAAGGTTGGAATCCGCCTATTTTGGTAGCCAAGATCCTTTGATTTGGATTTACGATAAGAAAAGGGGCCAGCGCCCAATGACCACAAAGATCGAGAGCGCCAGTAATACGATATTTAGGGGAATAACGTCATATTCCTTTTTCGGCAAATGCTCTGTGAAGATTGCCAGAAGTTGGACCAGCGTAAGTCCAATTCCTGCAAGAACGGTCAAAAACGGCAGGATCCCGGTTACCAGCGGCAGAAAAAGTCCCAGCGCGCCAAGCACTTCAGTTGTCCCAACGAAGCGGATGTAATTATCCGGCTGTCCATGCGCCCAGGTCATCCGTGGGTTCTCGCGCACCTTGGCCGGTTGAAAAAACTTCATGCTCCCTACGATCAAATACATAGCGACGAGCAACCCCTGTGCAATCCATAATGGAATATTCATATTCAGTCTCCTTCAAGAATTTTCGACAAGCATATCCAGGACAGGAACACCTGTCATGAAACCAAAGTGCTATTAAAGTGCTAACTTGGAAGGAGAGAAATTATGGGATCAAGTCCAAGAGTCGGACTCTGGAAAGAGCTTGAGGATGTTTCTTTGCGTCCAGCTCGCTTTAAGCTAAGTGGATAGGGGAATTTAGGGCCGAAAACGGGCACAACTATGGTGCAGTTTATGGAGAGAAAATTATGTCCAACAAAATTAGGTGGTTTGCGGTCAGCAGGCAGCGAGCGTTCTGTGAAGATGTATTCATACGCCGCGCGTTGCTCAGGTATACATCTTAGATCGAGGACTGAAATATGCTCTTAAGATCAACCTTTTGCCATTTGCTAAACATTGAGAATATGTCAGATTGTGCGTATCCCTGCCCGTGCGGGTGGCTAAACGACCCACAAAAAGCCTGTGGGTGTGCGCCAGCTGTCGTTACCAAATACCAAAAACGGATCTCGGGCCCTTACTCGACCGCATCGATATCCATATTGAAGTTCCACGTGTGGATTATGAAAAGTTAAGTGGTGATTGAATGGGGGAGACCAGCGAGTCGATTCGGGCACGTGTCCAGGCGGCGCGGGATATTCAAAACAAACGCTTTTCAAATGGGGAGGCAAAAGATGTAGTCTGCAACGCAGACATGGGCGTGGGGAGATACGGCAGTTCTGCAAGTTGCAGGACGAAGGTCAGAGCTTGATGCGGGCGGCGATGACACAGCTCAGTTTGTCGGCGCGGGCGTATCACCGCATCCTGGGCTGGCAAGTATTAATTTGCACAAGAGCAACAGAAAATGGCAACCGGTGTTTTCCACAACAATGGGTCTGATCTTCGAGCGAAAGGAACGCGGCGATAGTCATGGAGAATAGAACAGGGAAACACAGAAGCGCCTCCGCCCTTAGTATAGTGGGTACGAGTCTATTTACAGCTTTTTCCATCTACATCATTGAGATCATCTTCGTCGTCGCCTTCACAGCACTGATCTATTCTGGTGAGCTGTCAAGTCAGATTCCCCGCGCGCTCGGTTTTATCATCATCGGCGATGCCATGCTGTGTGCCGTGGTGGCATGGCTAAGTTCCAATCCAGCTGCAATTGGGGTGGAGCAGGATGCCCCGGGCGCGATGTTAAGTGTCATTGCAGCCGGGATCATTGCGGCCCTACCGGGTGCTATCTCACGGCAATTTGCAACCGTGACGATGATGATCGTGACAACGACCATTTTGACCAGTATTCTGCTCCTTGTGCTCGGATTTTTCAAGCTCGGTGGTCTGGCGCGGTTTCTGCCTTATCCGGTCATCGGTGGATTTCTGGCGGGGTCGGGCTGGCTGCTGGTGCAAGGGGGAGTGGGACTGATGGCAGATGTCCAACCCGGTCCCGGACTGTTCCAAGCCAATGCACTCCGGTTGTGGATTCCCGGCTTGATTTTGGGAATTCTGATCTACTTCGCCACACAAAAGATAAAACAGCCCTATACAATCCCCGCCCTGATGGTGGCAGCATCCATTCTGTTCTATGCGGTCGTCGGGATGATGGGTCTTTCTACAACAGAATTACGCGCTAATGGCTGGTTGCTAAATTCATATTCGTCGAGCACCTGGGAATTTGCCCTTAGTCCAGCCGTCCTTTCACAGGTGGATTGGGGACTGCTCATGGCTCAGATTCCTGCCCTGATTCCTGTAGCGATTATCGCGGTAGTTGGGCTGCTACTGAATTCCAGCGGTATGGAGCTGATCATCAAAAAAGAGATCAACTTGGACAGGGAACTGGTTGCGGCCGGGATGGGCAATATGGCGGCGGGCCTGTTCGGTGGTCTTGTCGGATTTCAGGATATCAGCTTTTCCACCTTGAATCACATGACAGGCGGCAGGCGGCTCATTGGACTTCTGGCTGCCCTGCTCATCGGTGCCACTATCCTTGTGGGTACATCTGCCGTTCTTTACATCCCCAAATTCGTCTTTGGCTCGGTGCTGATCTATCTTGGCATCGAACTCCTGATGGAATGGGTATATCAGGCCTGGTTCAGATTTTCCCGAATTGATTTCTCTGTAATTGTTATCATCCTGGTCACCCTGGCCGCGCGTGGCGTTTTGGAAGGCGTGATTGTCGGCCTGATCCTGGCCGTCTTCACCTTCGTCGTCAGTTACAGCCGAGTGAGCGTCATTAAGTTCGCCTTGACGGGGCGGGAGTACCATAGTCGGGTAACGCGCGGACCCGATGAACAGGAGATTCTCGATGCTCATGGAGATGAGCTCTATATCATGAGATTGGAGGGGTTTATCTTTTTCGGAACCGCCAACAGCATTTACGAGAGGCTGCGTGAGCGGGTTAGCTCGGCCAGCAAAATCAAATATTGCCTATTCGATTTCTCGAAAGTGATCGGAATTGATTCGACCGGCATGCTTAGTTTCATGCGAATGATCCAATGGAGTCAGGAACAGGGCATTACTCTCGTCATGACCGGCTTGCCGGAAAGGATGCAGGAGAGATTCGCCAGGGAAAAATTATCCGCTCAGGATGGGATGCTAAAGTTCTTGGCCGACGCTGATCACGGTATCGAGTGGTGTGAGAACGAGATCATTGCTGCCAACCCGGGAGTGCTCAGGCTCGAAAAGGATATCGTGGAGCAAATAAAGGCGATTCTCACGGAAGACAGCGTTGAGAAATTAGTTCCCTACCTGCAGCGCTGTGAATATCAACCTGGAGAGTATTTGATCCGGGAGGGCGATGCGGCAGATGTCATCTACTTTATCGAGTCTGGGCAGGTCACAGCCCAACTGGAATCCCCTGGCAAAAACACGGTACGGCTTGAGACGATCAACAGCGGACGCACCGTTGGGGAGATAGCCTTCTTCCTTGGAACACGTCGCACAGCCAGTGTTGTGGTAGATCAGCCATCAGTGGTCTATGCTCTTTCCCTGGAGGATCTAAGCCGGATGGAAACCACAGACCCTGAAGCTGCCAATATCTTTCATCGTTTGAGCGTGATTCTGTTGAGTCAGCGCGTGATGCATCTTACCTACACTGTGCGAGCGCTGGAACGATCGTAGCGGAGAGGCCCCGTCCAGACGAGCTCGTGAGTGCTCCTGCAGTTGACCGAACGAAACCCGCCGCAAGCCACGCCATTTCAATGGCGGTGGTTAGGCGGGTTTCTTGTCCTGGTTTCACCGTACCCCGTTCGCCGGTGCCTGAGGTTCGGTGCAGGTGTAGCGGCAAGGGAGTGTCACTGTCCCCATTTTTGCAGAGTGCGCGCGAATCAGCGAATTGTCAAACAGCCTCTTCAGCAAGAAAATCTTTTAATTCCATTGGGGAATACGGTACATACCAGTAGCGCAGATAAATTTCCTTTGGAATGATCAATAAAGATACATTCTTCTCGGCAACGACATCTGCATTGCGGATATCCCCTCGTATGACACCCGTAGTGCCAAGCGGCATCCAGGCTGCGACCGAGAAGGACTGATAACCCCCCAGCGGAATGATCTTAAGTCCAGCTCCAAGCGGTACATAGACAAAAGAGGCCGGCGCGCCCGCCTCGATGAGTTTTTCGCCAGCCTGCAATTCAGCAAGTTTGACGTGCTTGAAGCCTTCGATGGGATCAAAACTGGTTAATTTTTGTCCCGCCCGATGTACGTTGTTCAATACGGTTTGACTTTGCTCCATATCCCAGTCCAAATCCCTTGCCGTCAGATAGCGGGTCCGCTCCGATTCGGATACATGCCTCAAGGATGGCACAATTTGGATCTGGCTGCTGACCTGCGGGCTTAACTGGCAGAGCTGTTCCCGAACCAACTCGGCAAAATCCGGGTCATCATCGGTGCTTTCCAGAAATATCAGGATCTCCTGCGATGTCTTTATAGACGGGCCTGGCACCGCGCGCCAAAAACTATCCACAGTATCGCGCAGAAAATCGCTGATCACATATGCAGTACTGGACGCGGAACGGGTCTGAGCCTCCTGGTCTTCAAAGGCGCCTCGGTGAAAGGAGATGCGTAAGTTTCCTCCGACGGTGAATTCGCTGCTGGCAATATTCGACTCCCCTGCACCATCTGGATTGTTCGGCAGCTCCATCAGGTAAAGCCTGTCTCCGCCCAGTCGCAAGGCAATCACGCAATTGCCGGTCTTCTGGCTCGTATACATTTCATAGCCCCCGGAAGTCTTTTCCACGGTACCGCGCTGACGGAAGGCATCGGCGCAGCGCAGGGCACGCAGGATGTCTGTAACATCACATACGAGCTGCCTGGCTCCATCCGATTCGTCGGTCAGCCAATCGAAAGACTCACTCTCAAAATCCAAATAGAATCTTTCCAGGTATTTTGGCGGTTCTTCGCCGGACAAAAAATCCTCCGGCACGGGTTTCTCTTTAGCGATCTGTTGCTGACTGTACAAATTGCGCAGGTTGTGACTGACGACCCATTGCATTTGTTTACGCAACGAGGTGGGATCATCCAACACGGTCACGGGGACCTTGCTCTTGCTGTGTCCGACGGACATGGCAAGCAGTTCCCGGAAGATGATCTGTGGATCGCGTTTGAGAGCACCCGCCTTGAACAGTTGGCTCAAGTGCCAGGCAATATTGCCGCAGTTATCATCCCACATGGCCGCAATCACATCATCCAGGGAACCATCGAAAACGGACTGCGCGGCAAATTCAGGGTGCATTGCTCTGCCGAACGGGGATAGGTTGCTCATGCCAATGTCGTGCAGATAGGCCAGCGCTACCCCATAGCCGTACAGGAACAATTCCATTTGCTGCTCGGTGCGCTGTGGAATCAATACCCCGTTAATTGTCTGCAAAACCCGCAGGACCTGTTGGGCGACATCCCGTACATGCACCACGCCATGATCGGAGAAGAAGGCCGGGTTCTTCGCGGCATTCTCCAGCAAAAATGGATCGCGTATCAGATTTTCAAGTCGTGCCTGCTCATTGACGCGTGCATAGTAAGCCTGCTCAATACGCTCGCGGACAGAGGCAGACAGGTAACGTTCAGGGGATAGGTTGTTCATTAGCTGGCTTCCCGGTTTCAAGCTCTTTGATGCGTGCATCGAGCCTGGCAATATCACGGACACGGTTGCGTAAATGACCTGTCAGCACGCGGATGATGCCTGTAGCAACTTCAGGCCGCTCTGCCATCAATTCATAGAAAGATGCCTGATCGAGGCGAAAGAGACGCGTCGCTTCTACGGCAGTCACGGAAGCGAGACGCGGTTCAGGGTCAAGCAATGCCATCTCGCCGAATACATCGCGCTCGCCCAGATAATTTAGCAACCGTTCGCCATCATGGACCCGGACTTTACCATCGAGAATCACATACAGGCTGTCGCCAGGGTCGCCTTGCCTGAAGATGGTTTCGTTTTCCGTGACATCCACTTCCTCCAGCAGGTCTGCCACCTCTGCCAGCACATTATCGGGAGTCTGGCTGAACATGGATACAGTTTTCAGGATCAGAACTTTTTCAACAGTGGATAGCATGGCGGCATCTCCTTTTCGGACGGCCAAACCAAGACGTGCGGATGTGTACGCCGCGCAGGCGTGAACCCAGAAGGGGAAATGCTCATCCGCAATAATCGCTCGCAGACGATCTGCAGGATGCTGTTTTGCCTCTGCCTGTGGAAAGTGGACTGCGAAACGCTGGCTTCTTACCTGTGGTGAAAGTTCTTCCAGCAATGGCATGACCCAACCTTTCCAATCGGAAGGAAGTTGGGTGTCCATGATCTCCAGCGCGTACGATACCTGCGCCGCTGAACCGATGGAAAGCGCTTCACGCACACGCCGAATGGAATTCCCGTCGAAGACGAAGGACAACAATAACAGGGAGCGGATACGTGCCTGGACAAGAGATTGCTGGAGCGCGGCAATCAGCAGAGCCGCTTCATTTAGCGAGCCCAGGTCAACTTGTGCCGCGCTGATCCATGCTGCCTGCTCCACTTCCGACCTGACGGCGTTTCGAATGGCGGGCAGATCCTTTGTGCGATAACCGCTTTGGCTCAGAGAGGCGATGATTTGCGAACGCAATTCGCTATCCGGTGTAGATATCCGTGATAATAATAGCTGTTGCGACTGTATCCCCCCAATGCGACCGAGGGCTTTTGATAGAGTCAACAAACGTCGATATGGCACATCTGGCTGGCAGAATGCAGATTCGATTTCGGGCAAGATGTCTGCTCCAATGGAGGCAAGTGCAAGCCCCGCAGCGCGGCTTGTCTCAGGCTTATCACAGGCAGTGATCAGTTGCGGATAGAATTCGCGCCGATTGACTTCACCGAGCACCTCGATCCCCAGATTGCGATCCACATTTGAAGATGAATTAAGCAGTGTGGTCAATTTTTGTCTCGCGGCTGGCTCATCTCCATATTTCATCAACCCGATCAACGCACCGCGCAGGACATGGGTATCTGTTCCGTTGAGCGCCTCCAGGAGCCTCGAGGAGTCGTCTGTGATAGCGGCCAATGCGCGCAAGGCGAAATCCTTGACTGACGGAACCGACTCAGTCGATAGTTGATTCTCTACATCGGTCAACGCTGTGCGGAGTTTCAATTTCTCGACGCGAACAAACGCTGCATGCCGCACTTCAGGCGCGGGATGTCGAACCAAGCCGGGCAGTTCCGCGATGACCGTCTGCCCATCGAGTGTTTCGAGTTTGGTCAGCGCGTAGATCACCACGCCGGTGTGGTTGTCGTGTAATCTGTCTCTGAGGATGGCGATACTGGCAGGGTCAGCCAGTACATTGGCATCCTCGCCCAATCTTCGCCTGGTGATGACGCGCGTCAACGCCTGGACGTAATTGCCGCTCAATAAAAAGATGACGACCAGCCATGCAATCCCCAGGCCAACAAAGACATAGGCCAGACCTGCATAATTCAATTTCAATCCAGCCGTGAGAGCCAGCAAACTCAACCCCGCGATACCGATTGCAATCGGTTGAACAATACCTTCGGCAATGGCTTGAATGCGCCTGCGAATGGTATCGGGCAGCGATTGATACACGATGGCGTTCGCAGATTGTGAAAGTGAGAACCCCAGAGCAACATTGATCAGTTTCGCCAGTGAGCCCAACACGAATACAAAGAACAGGGAGACACCCAAACTTCCGCTCAGGGCGAGAATGCCGAGGGTGAGGATCACAAGCAAGGGCATGGAGACCAGGCCCACCCGTAGTCCGAAGCGGGCAATCAGGCGGCTGGTTACCACGGTGGACGAGACCAATGCAACGATTCCGATGATGGATAGCAGACGTCCCATAAATGCGGTCAGTTGATTGGCGTCGGGATATTGCGCGAAGGCACGGTCATAGAAGATGTTATCTACAAAAAAGAAGGCGACCCACCACAGGACGGTATAGGCAAAGATCAAGAGGATGTAGTGGTCCTTGAAAACTCCTGGAGATGATTTCGCCAGGCGAGCGGTGCGCTGTGCCTGCGGTTTCTCCAGCGGGGTTTGCAGATATGTACTGGTGACAGAACGCAGGAGAAAAAGCGCCGCGCCGAAACTCAACCCCGCCAGGAGTAGCAAATGCGTACTGCCGATGGACCTGACCAGCGCTGGGATGAATGGGCCGCCGACAATATTAGCCAGCCAGCTACCCGCGCTCAATAGCGGGAAGAGGCGCTTGCCTTGCCGAAAATCCAACAGGCTGCCCGCCAGGGACCAGATAGCAAGGCTGCCGAGATTGATTGAGATTTGAAACCAAAGCGGCAGGATGAACGCGGTGAAGTGATAGAGAGGGGAAATAAGCGCGAGCCAGAAGAGCAGGCTCACACACGCCAAAAAGACCAGGTTGATAAAGAGTAGTTTTGAAAAAGAGACCCGCCTGCCAAGTCTGATGTAAAACGCCGCCACTGAGGATGCCAGTATGGCAATGAGAATGTAGGAATAAGGCAAACCTCCGACGCCATACTCTGCAAGGAAAATACCGAACGCCATGGATTGCACAAAGACAAAGCCCAGCGACAGGACAAAATACAACAGGGCCAGCAGGCCGATCAAGCGTTCTTCGCCAGGCTCGATATTAAGTAAGGCGGCGATATGACGCAATCTGTGCATATATTCTCCCTGCCATCGTGTTGTGCCTGGTTATGGATCGGAGAGGTCTAGTCTTTCACTCGTCCGCCATCGATTGAATATGGGGCTATATTGTCAGTACTTCACGAAAGCGACGGCATCCCTGTTTTCGGGCCTCTCTTCGCTCTTGCGTGACGCACTAATTGTGAATGTGCACTCAATAAGAGACAAGTACTCTTCCATTAATGCACATTATAACGGTAAAATACATCACATTAAACAGGAGACTATCGCAGCCGGGTTGAAGTGAAGTCGTAGAAGCCATTCACTCCAGTTTATGAATAGAAGATTGAGGAGAGACGGGATGGCAAAAAAAACACCTCCTTTGGGTGAGGCGATCGAACCACGCGGAAAAAGTGGCGGGGAATCTAAGGCTCAGCCGCGTCAAAGGACCCCAGCAAATACAGTCAAAACCAAATTCGTGAGACAGGATCAGTCCTCGCGTTCGAATTCACAGAGCATTGAAGAACAGCTTGCTCAACGCAATGCGGAACTGGCCATCATTAGCAGTGTGCAAGCGGCCTTGGCCTCCCGGCTTGATTTCCAGGCCCTCATCGATCTTGTTGGGGACAAATTGCGTGAAGTGCTTCAAACGCCTGATATGGGCATCCGCTGGTACGATGAAGAAACAAAGTTCTTTCACTATCTTTATGAGTATGAACACGGCGAGCGGCTGTTCTTTCCAAGTCAGCCGGTCGACCCGCAGGGCCAGTTTTCCAGAATTCTCAATACACGCCAGCCTCTGCTTTGGAACACTGTTGCAGAGGGAGACGCGGTGGCACCATCCCTTCCCGGAACCGACTCCAGCAAATCAGGGATCTCAGCTCCTATTATCAGCAGTGACCGTGTCATTGGCAATATCATTATTGAGAACTATGAGCGCGAGCATGCCTATGGCGAATCCGAGGTGCGTCTACTGACCACTGTCGCCGCATCGCTGGGGAGCGCACTCGAAAATGCACGCCTCTTCGACGAGACCCGGCGCCGCGCGCAGGAGATTGTGACCCTGGCCGAGATCGGGCGCGAGATATCGGCCACTCTCGAACTGTCAACCGTGCTCGAGCGTATCGCCCAGCGGGCGATGGACTTGTTGAACGCGCGGGATGTCGTCCTCCGCCTGCTGGAACCGGATGGTCATTTGCCAGCCGCGGTAGCGATTGGCAAATATGCCAGCATCTACAAGGATTGGGAAGCGCGTCTGGGGCAAGGACTCTCTGGCAGCGTGGCTCAGTCCGGAATTGCCGAGATCATCAATCATCCTGAAAACGATCCCCGCGTGATCGACATAGCCGGCACCGAAGAAGACAAGGCGACGCGTGCAATCCTGTTTGCGCCTCTGCTCATCGGCGAGACCATCATTGGAGTGCTCAGTGTATGGCGCGATAAGAGCACGGCCGGGCCGTTCACGCAAGCCGATCTGGATTTTACAATGGGCCTCGCGCGGCAGGCGGCCATTGCAATTCAGAACGCTCGCCTGTATGCCGAGTCGCAGCAGCGCTTCGCCGAAACCGAAGTATTGCGCGCCGCCGACGTGGCGCTTACCAAAACGCTGGACCTGGATGTGATTCTCGGCACCCTTCTGGACTATCTGCAACAGCTGGTGCCCTATGACAGCGGGAGCGTCTTTCTTCTTGAGAGCGAAACGTTGCTGACCGCCCGCGCCGCGCGAGGGTATGAAAGATGGGTGGAAAACCCGGATCAGGCCATTGGGGTCAGCTTTGAATTCAAATCCCTGCCGCATATTCGGGCTGTTGTCGAAAACCAGACCACTACCATCCTCCCGGATGTAACTCAAGACCCGCATTGGATTGTTGCACCCAGCGCAAAGCATGTGCGTAATTGGCTGGCCGTGCCACTTGTGGCTGGCGGTAAGACGATTGGTATGTACTCGCTCGACAAAGCCGAAACGGGTTTTTTCACGCCAGAGCATCAACGGCTCGCTGAGAATCTGGCATCCCAGGCGGCCATCGCCATTCAAAACGCCACGCTTTTCCATAATCAGCGCGTGGCTCGCGAACAAGCGGAAACCTTGCAGGCTGTCACCCAGGCCCTCAGTCGCACCCTCGGCCTGCGGGAAGTCTTCGACCTGATCCTCACCGAACTGCAAAAAGTTGTGCCTTACGATAGTTGCTCGGTCCAGCAGTTGGAGGGTGATTCCTTGATCATCGTTGGAGGGCGCGGCTTTCACAATCTTGAGGAGTTGGTCGGGCTCCGGTTCCCAATTGTTGCCGGCGATTTGAGCACACATGTAATTCGCACCCACCAGCCCTACATCGTGGAGGATGTCTCGGCCCGCTTCCCGCACTTCAAAAATCGCGAGCACGGTGCGGGACGCATTCATGGCTGGATGGGAGTGCCCCTGATCTTTGGCGACCGATTGATCGGCATGCTGGCGTTGGACAAACATGAGAAAGCCTTTTACACGCCCGAATACTCTCAGCTAGCGATGGCCTTCGCCGCACAGGCCGCCGTAGCCATCGAGAACGCCCGTTTATTCGAGACTGAGCGAATCGCCCGCGAGCAGGCTGAAGCTCAAACCCGCCAGATGGCCGCTCTGAACCGCGTGGCCCAGGCTGTTACCTCAACCGTGGACCTGCAAACCGTTTTGGAGATTGCTGCCCGTGAGATGGCCGTTCTCATAAACGCCCGCAGCGTTGGGATTGGTCTCTTGAACGAGGGCAAAAGCCAGGTGCGAATCGCTGCCTACTATTCCCAGAGTGATGAACCCAGCGCGGTCGGATTGATCATCCCGGTAGAGGGAAACATCGCTACGCAGCGCGTCATCGAAACGGGACAGTCGATCCTCATTCCCGATGCCCAGAATACGCCCTTACAGAACGAAGACACCCGCGCCGTCATGCGCGCCCGAAATACCCACTGTATCCTGCTCCTGCCTCTGCTGGCGCGCGGGGAGGTGATTGGCACCATCGGACCGGACACCGATCAGCCTGAGCGCGTCTTTAGCCCTGAAGAAATTCAACTGGCCCAGACCATTGCCAACCAACTGGCCGGCGTGATCGAGAATGCGCGGCTCTTTGAAGCCGAGCAGCAGCGTGTGAATGAGCTTGCCATCGTCAACAGCATCAGCCAGGCTATGTCTCAGAGGCTGGATATGGCTGGCATTATCCGTATCGTGGGTGACAAGGTACGTGATATCTTCAATGCGGAGGTTACCGAAATCCTGATGCCGCATGAATCAACGAATATGATTCATGCTGAGTATTCATACTATCTCGGGTACCAACAGGTTGAGCCGTTTCCGTTCGGCGAGGGCATGACGTCGCAGGTCATGCGGACACGCACACCCATCCAACACAACACACTTGAAGAGCAGATAGCAATAGGCGCCATCTTCCAAACGGAACAGGACAAGACCGAATCGTACATGGGTGTACCCATCGTCGCCGGCGATAAAGTTTTGGGTGTGATCAGCGTGCAGAGTTACAAGCAACACGCGTTTGACGACAATAATCTACGCCTGCTTTCCACCCTGGCTTCAAACATGGGCGTCGCCCTCGAAAACGCCCGCCTCTTCGACGAAACCCAGCGCCTGCTCAAAGAGACGGAACAGCGCAATGCCGAGCTTGCCATCATCAACAGCGTTCAGGCCGGTCTGGTGGCCCAGATGGATATTCAAACGATCTATGAACTGGTGGGCGGCAAGATCTGTGACATTTTTGACGCGCAGGTGGTGAATATCGCTCTTTATGACACGGCCGAGAAGCGTCTGCACTTCCCGTACGCAGTTGAAAGAGGCACGCGCCAATCGATTCAACCTATCCCACTGGGAGGCTTCCGAAAGAATGTCGTTGAGACTCGCCAGTACTTGCTGATCAATGACTTGACGGACGAAGCGCGCGCCGAATATGGTCAGCCTGCGCCTCTGCGGGGGGAGCCTGCTCGGTCCATCTTGTTCGTGCCGATGGTTGTCGGCGAAGAGGTGAAGGGTGTCATCTCATTGCAGAATCTGGATCGAACGAACGCCTTCAGCGAGACGGATGTCGGACTGCTCCAAACCTTCGCCAACAGCATGACCGTTGCCCTGGAAAACGCACGTCTCTTCGATGAGACTCAGCGCCTACTAAAAGAAACCCAGCAGCGCGCCGCGGAACTCGCTGCCATCAGCAAGGTGAGCCAGGCCCTGGTCACTGAAACAGAAGTGGACAGCATGATTCAGCTAATCGGGAATCAGACACGCGAGATCTTCGATGCCGATATCGTCTACGTGGCGCTGCGCGATCCGCAGACAGATCTGATCCACTTCCCCTATCAGATCGGCGAGTCATTCACGACGCTCAAGGTTGGGGAAGGTCACACAGGCAGGATCATCGAAACCGGCGAGCCTCTGCTCCTCAACAGGGATGTGGACGAACGCAGCCGAGAGCTTGGTGTGGAGCGCGTGGGGAAAGATGTTTTGTCCTACCTGGGCGTGCCGATCCAGGCGGGCGGAGGGACTATTGGCGTGATCAGCGTCCAAAGCACTACGCAGGAAGGCCTTTTCAACGATGAATCCCTGCGGTTGCTGACCACCATTGCTTCCAATGCGGGCGCGGCGATCCAAACCGCTCGGCTTCACACCGAGACCCAGCGTAACGCGCATCAGATGGCCACCATCGCCAACGTGGGCCGCGAGCTCTCGGCCTCTTTGGATTTGCAGAAAGTCATTCACAGCGTGGTTGAAAATGTGCACAGGCTGTTCGGCGCAAGCGATACCAGCCTGAGGCTGGTTGATGCAGACGGCAGATCATTGCACACCGCAATGGCTCTCGGGCGATATGCAGACGAATATTCTGCCGACGTACTCATGCTGGGCGAAGGGATCACAGGCAGCATTGCAGAATCTGGAATTGCTGAGGTGATAGACAACGTAGATCTCGACCCGCGCGGCGTCCACGTGGCCGGTACGCCCGATGAGGATGAGGTTCCACAGACGATGATGGTCGCTCCGCTCATCGCCAGCAACCGCATTATCGGCGTGCTGTCTGTTTACAAGGATCGCACCGATGGCACTTTCTCTCAAATAGACCTCGATTTTCTGATAGGACTGGGTCGGCAAGCCGCGATCGCGATCGAGAATTCGCGACTCTTTGACGAAGCGGGTCAGGCCCGCGCGGCGGCGGAACAAGCCAATAAAGCCAAGAGCACCTTCCTGGCGAACATGAGTCACGAGCTGCGCACGCCGCTCAATGCCATCATCGGTTTCACAAGAATTGTGAGGAAGAAAGCGGAGGGCTCGCTGCCTGAAAAACAGATCGAGAACCTTGAGAAAGTGCTCTCCAGCTCGGAGCATCTGCTAGGCCTGATCAACACCGTGCTCGACATTGCCAAGATCGAAGCCGGCCGCATGGACGTGATTCCCGCCAGATTCAATATGAGCAGCCTGGCAGACCAGTGTGCAAACCTTGCCATGCCGTTGCTCAAGCCAGATGTAAAACTCGAAAATCAAGTGGATGAAACCATCGGCCTCATCTTCTCCGATCAGGACAAGATCAAGCAGATCGTGCTCAACCTGCTCAGCAATGCCGCCAAGTTCACGCATGAAGGCAGTATCCTCTTGAGTGTACAAAAGCTCAATGAGGAAACCCTGGATATTTCCGTGACGGATAGCGGCATCGGGATCAGCAAGGAGGCGCTGGGTCGTATCTTCGAAGAATTCCAGCAGGCCGATACCAGCACCACCCGTCAATATGGCGGCACGGGCCTGGGACTTGCCATCAGCCGTAACCTTGCCCGCCTGCTGGGTGGAGATTTGACCGCTGCCAGCGAGCTTGGCAAAGGCTCGACGTTCACCCTCACGATTCCGACATATTACGGAAGAAAACCCGCTTCGCCACCGGACCAGCAGCCTGCTCCCATTTCAGACGTGTCTGCGCAGTCTAAACAGGATCCCGCCAAACACCGCGTGCTTGTCATTGACGATGACCCTGATGCAATTTATCTCCTGCAGGAAGGCCTCGGAACCAGTGAGTTCGACGTCATCGGCGCGCGTAATGGTCACCAGGGTCTGCAGCTTGCGCATGACCAGCACCCGGAAGCTATTTTGCTCGATATCCTTATGCCTGAAACCGATGGCTGGCAGGTGCTTAATGACCTGAAATCAGATGCGACTACCACACAAATTCCGGTGATCCTTCTCACGATCGTTGACAAGAAAGCCCTGGGCTTCAAACTTGGCGCGGCAGACTATTTGCTCAAGCCCTTGAATCCTGCGGTTGTGCTGGATGCACTGCGCCGCGTCATCGGTGAGAAGAGACATGCTCGCAAATGTATCCTGATCGTGGATGACGATCCTCACGTGTCAGAGATGCTGAGGCAGACTTTGCCCGAATCCGAATTCGAGCTGGATTCGGCCGGGGATGGTGAAGCAGGCTTGCAGGCGATTGAAGCGCATCGTCCCGATGTCATCCTGCTCGACCTGATGATGCCCAGACTCGACGGCTTCGGAGTCATCGAAAAGCTGCGCTCGAATCCCGATCTTTCCACGCTTCCGATCATTGTCATCAGTGCCAAGGATCTCACTTCAGAGGAGTCCCAGAAGCTCAGGGAAAGTGTTGCTTATGTGATGAAGAAACAGGGCTTCGATGGCAGCCGGTTGATCGAAGAGATTAACAGCGTTGTTCAAACCAAGGCTGGTGGTGGAGGAGAAAAGTGAAAACCATTCTGATCGTGGAAGATACTGAACTCAATATCGATCTATTGACCCAACTATTGGAGGATGATTACAACCTGCTCGTTGCCCGCGATGGCGCACAGGGAGTCGCCATCGCCGAACAGAATCATCCCGACCTCATCCTGATGGATATTTCCCTGCCGGTCATGGATGGATACGAAGCCACGCGTCGCATCCGCGGAACGATGACGTCCACGCCGATCCTTGGTTTATCTGCCCACGCCATGAGCGGTGATGCGGCCAGAGCCAAAGAGGCCGGCTGCAACGATTACCTGACCAAGCCTGTAGATGAGGATCTCCTCATCCAAAAGGTCAAAGAATATCTGGGGTGAGCCATGGATCAAAAGCCTAAAATCCTGATCGTCGATGACGAGCCGTTCAACGTGGACTATCTCGAGCAGGAACTCGAGGAGTTGGATTATGAAACCGTCTCCGCCAGTAACGGCCAGGAGGCCCTGGAGAAGATACAAACCGAATCTCCTGACCTGGTCCTGTTGGATATCATGATGCCGATTCTGGATGGGTTCGCGGTGCTGTCTCGCATGAAGGCAGACTCCAATTTGCGCAATATTCCTGTCATCATCATCTCCGCCATGAATGACCTGCAAAGTGTGGTCAAGGGCATCGAGCAGGGAGCGGAGGATTACCTGCCGAAGCCCTTCGAACCTGTGCTGTTGCACGCGCGCATCTCCTCCAGCCTCGAGAAGAAACGGCTGCGCGATGAGCACCGTCGTCTCATCCGCACCTTTGCCGATAAGGAAGTCGCGGAGGAATTAATGAAAAGCGGATTTTCACTTGGCGGCAAGCATACGCGCATCACGGCGATGTTCACCGACATCCGCAACTTCACCACCATCACCGAGGCCAATGACCCGGTCGATGTGATCGAGTTGATCAATCAGTATTACCTGATCGTGATCGAGACAGTTCAAGCGCACGGGGGCAATGTCAACCAGATGCAGGGTGATGGATTGATGTCATTTTTCGGCGCGCCGGTTTCATATTCAGATCACGCCCAGCGCGCAGTGCATAGCGCCCTTGAGATTCGCAGGCAGCTTGTCGCTTTCAACAACGCACAGGCGGAAAAGAATGGGTTGCAAATCGACATTGGAATTGGGATTGCCACCGGCCGGGTAGTGGCCGGTTACGCGGGAACGCAGTCGCGCGCATCGTATATCTGCGTTGGCGATCCAGTCAATCTCAGCGCCCGGCTGGAATCACACACCAAAACCGCTAAAAAACCGATCGTGATCGATGAAAATACTTGCAAAGAACTGGACGTTTCCATTCAAGTGGAACCTCTCGGGGAGGAGGTCTTCAAGGGCAAGACCGTCCCGGTGCAGGTCTATTCAGTTGTAGCCTCACAGTGAGAATCTGGTGAACTCACAAAGTCTTGAGCGAGCCCGGCATTATGCCGAAAATCGTCTTGAGCAGGAACTTTCTCCCTACCTTCTCTATCATGGAATTTGGCACACGCGCGAGGAAGTCGTTCCCGCCGCGGAAACACTGGCTGGCATGGAAGGTTTACAGGGTGACTCACGTTCCTTGCTGTTGACTGCGGCGTGGTTCCATGACCTCGGATTTATCGAACAGGCTGCCGATCACGAATTAATTGGCGTACAGATTGCGGTTCAAGTACTGCCGTCTCTGGGGTATGCCGCTGATGAAATAGAAGTCGTGAAAAGGGCTATTCTGGCCACCAGGCTGCCGCAATCGCCAGGGGACCTCCTCGAGCAGATCATGGCCGATGCCGATCTGGATGTGCTAGGGCGCGAGAATTTTATGCAGCGCAATACTGACTTGCGCCGCGAACTTGCCTCTCTTGGCAGGGAATTTACCGACGAGCAGTGGGTCACGGGTCAGCTAAAATTTGTGGAAGGGCATCGATATTTCACTGCCTCTGCACGCTCGTTGAGGGATTCACAGAAGTTGTTGAACATCACAAGCCTTCGCAAAGTTTTAGAAGAATTGACCTCACGCGCTTAAATCAAGATGTCATCCTGGCCCATGGTGATTCACAAAAGCCCTCTACGTGTGCGCAAGCTGTCCTTACCCAATATCGAAAACTCGTCTCCGGTCCCTTGCTGGACCGTATCGATATCCACATCGAAGTACCGCGCGTGGATTATGAAAAGTTGAGCGGTGATCGAATGGGGGAGTCTTCGGAATCGATTTGTGCCCGTGTTCAAGCTGCACGGAATGTTCAACTCGCCCGATTTGGCAGCTCTCAGTCTGCCATCAACAATCCGCCGACATACGGGTGGGGAAGATACGCCAATTTGCCGGCTGCTACAGATTTGCTCCTATAAAGCCCAGGATGGAAGTTGATCCACATGAGCCAGGAAGACCTGTCGGCCAGGCTGTGAGTTAAGATGAAAAACACTAGTAAAAGTCAGAGCAATTGATATATGATTTTGCTAAGGATCATCTTTCAGCGTTGCGCTGGCATAGTCTGTGGATGTACAGGCACTGGTACATTACATGGATACACTTCCCGTGCACCTTACACCTTTTGTGGGAAGGCAGGCTGACCTTGAGAAGCTGCTTGCCATCCTGGATAACCCATCCATCCGCCTGCTAACCATTTTAGGTACCGGCGGGATTGGCAAGACGCGCCTGGTCACTGAGTTGGCGCATGCATTGCGAGATCAATTCGAGGGGGGTGTTGCCTTCATCCCATTAGCGCAATTGAGTTCCGTTGATGAACTTCTGCCAGCCATTGCGGGGGCATTGGGCGTTCAATTGCCACCCGGCGGCGATCTGCAGCAGGCGGTGCAGGAATATCTTGCCGGCCGGCAGATGCTCCTGGTTCTGGATAATTTCGAACACCTTGTAGAGGAAGCCGCCCTCATTCTTGAGATCCTCGTCAACGCTCCACACATAAAGGTGCTTGTAACCTCGCGTGAAAAGCTCAACCTGGAAGCCGAAACCTTGTATCACTTGAGCGGATTGCAGTTTCCTCCCCTGGAAGATCTGGACCGTGTACGAGATTTCGATGCCATAAATCTGTTCCTGTACAAGGCAGGACAGGTGCGGCCTCAGTTCTCTTTGAGTCAGGAGAACGTTCCTGACATCATACGGATCTGCCGGCTTGTGGATGGGAATGCCCTTGGCATTCTTTTAGCCGCGGCCTGGGTCGAACACTTTTCGCCTGCCGAGATCGCGGCTGAGATCGAAAATGGCTTTGAATTTCTGTCCAGTCAGGCGCGGGATATCGAGCCGCGCCACTGCTGTATAGGTGCGGTCTTCGACTCCTCCTATAACCGTTTGGATGATCATCTCAAGACCGTCTTTCGTAAGCTGGCGATGTTCCGGGGAGGTTTTGATCTGTCCGCGGCGAAGGCCATCGCGGGCGCGGACCTGCAATCCCTGATTGCTTTGGTGAATAAATCTCTTGTTGCGCGAAACCCGGAGACCGGGCGCTATGAACTGCATGAGCTGTTGCGCCAATACGCCCGCGCAAGATTGGCAGTGGCGAGCGATCGCGAGAGTACTCTTGCAGGATACGCTGCCTATTACATAGAGTTCGTACATCAGCGCGAGAGACTGGTGCTCAGCGCCAGACAGACGGTCGCGTTAGATGAAATTCAGGCTGATTTCGATAATATCCGGCAGGCTTGTGGGATGGTGATCGAAAAACGGGACTTCGCCTCTGTGCTGGCCATGATTCCCGGTTTATACACCTTCTGTGATATGCGCAGCCGATTCTACGAAGGAGAGGCGATCTTTCGCCTGGCGAGTGAAGTGTTGGCACCACGGGCAGATGAATCACCACAACCCGCTTGGGCTCTATCCCTGCTTTCCTGGTATGACATGCGGACGTATATCGAGCCGTTTGAGTCATTCGACGAGATCGCGCTCCAGGCGCAGCGTTGTTTGGCACAGGCGCGGGCGGTAGGCGATGCCCAGACAACGGCAGCAAGCCTGGTCTTATTGGGAGTCGTGGCGCGGCATCAGGGCAATTTCGAAGCTGCCATCCGAAATTATGAAGAGGCGTTGCGCTCATATCCGAATTTGGAAGATATCTATTTCGTAAACATCCGCATCGGTCTTTGTCATCAGGCAATCCGGGATTATCCTCGCGCGATCGAGGCGTTTCAGGTCAGTTTACAGCATGGGAAGGAGGTGGGCGAACGTGTCAAGATCGCCTGGTCACTGGAGAATATCGGAGATACTCTTCTTTTGCAGGACAAACCATCAGAGGCGGAACCTTACTATAAACAGGCAAATGCCCTCTTCGAGGAGGTGGGCACCCCGATCGGTATCGTCTGGTGCCTCTACGGTTTGAGTCGCACAGCTCTGGCTCTCCGCAACCTGGTACGCGCCAGAGAGTTGGCAGAAACGGCCGGGCGACATGCTCGTCAGATCCATTCAAGTACCTGGGTTTCTAAAACGAATGAACTGCTGAGGCAGATCGATCCTTTGTCTTTGCAAGCCTCCAGCGAAAAAGGGAACGATGGGATTGCGTCGTTCAGCCCAAGAGAGTTGGAGATCCTGCAATTGCTCAAATCGGACCTCAATGGACCCGCTATCGCCCAGAGATTGGTGGTCTCGCTGAACACGATTCGCTATCACACCAAGAATATCTACCGGAAACTTGGGGCAGGCACGCGTCTGGAAGCGCTTCAGCGTGCGCGGGAGCTTGGGCTTTAATACATTCCGTCCATGCCTTGAGAGGGTAGTCCGGCATTATAAGCAGGACTACCCTCTTTTTGTTCCAAAACTACCACATTATGTGGGGACAAACTACCCGCCTCAGGAATATGCTCGGGACAGATTTACGAGTTCCATCCAGGAGAACCATGAACGCTCAACTTTCCCATGCAGAAGCCCAGGAACATTCCTCATCGCAGGGACAACCGCCTGCACCCTCTCACGGATCGATAAACCAGAGGGTCATGATCGCGTTAGCGGTATGTATGGCGCTCCAGATGACCAGCTTTGTGATTATCCTGCCTTTGTTCGCCCGTCGGTTCAGCGAGTTCGGCGCCGGAGTGGAGTCACTGGGATTAAGCGCCATGGCGTATGCGCTCACCAGCACTTTGGCGGCTCCGTTCATGGGGGCGCTGGCTGACCGGTTCGGTCGACGGCGAGTGGTTCTGGCATCTCTGGCGACCTATATACTTGTCTTCACAGGCTACCTCCTTGCTTCTTCAGCGCCGGTCTTTATTTTGTTGCGCGCTTTCGCAGGGGCTTTTACGGCCGGTCTCATACCAGCAGTAATGGGTAGCGTGGCTGACCTGGCTCCAATGGATCGACGGGCTCAATGGATTGGGGTCGTGAATGGCGGTGCCTCCATCGGCTGGATCGCTGGCCCGATTCTAGGTGGCCTACTCTATGACAATTGGGGATACGGCATTGCCTTGATTGTCTCGATCAGCATGGGGACAGCAGCATTGCTGACAGCTCTTTTCACGATCCCTGAGACGAGCAGAGGCTCCGGTCGTCTCGCGGGAGGCATACAGGGGCAGCGGGTATTTCGATTCTCTGATTGGCGGTCTTCTCTCCACCTGTTTCGGAATACTCTTCCTCGTTCCCTTTCCTCATTTGCTGTTTTGCTGACGATCTCTTTTGCAGTCATGTTTGCCTGGGCATTTATCGAACCCAAGTTCATGTTCTATGCATATGATGAATTGGGTTGGAGTTCATCCATGCTGGGGCTGGTGATGAGCACCTATGGGATAGCCATGACATTCGGAGAATTCTTCCTCAGTCATTTGAGCGACCGGCTGGGTAGAAGGCCTGTGATCGTATGTGGGTTGTTGTTCTTTGCCGCGCAGTTCATCGGGCTGACATGCTTTCAAAACTATCTTTGGCTCGCCGCAGCTTTCATCATAGCGGGTCTGGGCAATGCCTTGTTTGACCCGGCCCTCAGCGCCTCCATTCTGGATATCGCTCCAGCGGAACACCAGTCGCGCATTCTGGGGATCAAGAGCACCGCAGCTTCGCTTGGAAATATTCTTGGCCCGGCTTTGGTCGTTCTGTTCACACCGGTCATAGATGCGAGAGGCATATTCCTGACAGCCACAGGCATCGTGTGTGTGAGCATTGTCATCTCCCTCGCTGCCCAGACGGACCTTGCTGCTTTATGGAAAGGCAAGATGTCCATTGAGGCCGACCGGTCTGTCCATTTGAATAAGCCTTCGTCTTCAGAAAATTTCACAAGGAAATGAAAAGCCACAATGAATGGCAAGGAGAAATAATGAAAATCCTGATCGCTGGCTCTCATGGAATGCTTGGGTCCGCCGTGACCCGTCACCTGATCGAAAGTGGCTATGAAGTTGCTCGTCTGGTCAGAAGTCAGCCGAAGTCCGGTGAGGTCTGGTGGGATCCCGACCCCGGTCAGATCGATGCGGTGGGACTGGAAGCTTTTGATGGGGTGGTCAACCTGGCCAGCCTGCCTTGGCCGATGCGCTGGACAGAAAAAGCAAAACAAAGGATGCGGGCAAATCGTCTGGTGACGAATCGCCTGCTGGCTGAGTCACTGGCGAAATGCGAACATAAGCCCCGGGTGTTCATCTGTGCTTCCGGGATGGGCTATTACCCTCCCGCAGGTGATGACATCCTCACCGAGGACTGCCCCGCTGGAACAAGCTTTCTCGCCAGACTGGATCGAGACGCGGAAGAGATCACAGCGCCTGCCGCATCCGCTGGAATTCGGGTGGTACATCTGCGCATGCCAACGGTGCTGGGTGGAGAGCGGCTGAAGTTCATCGGCTTTCAAGCTGGGGATGGTCAGCAGTGGATGAGCTGGATCGGACGCGATGAAGTGGCTTGCATCATTGAATTCGCGCTGAAGACCGATTCCCTCTCCGGACCTGTCAATACCGTCAGCCCGAATCCAATGCGCCTCACCGATTTTGCCAGAACAGCCACGGAAGCAATGGGACAAAAACCGGGTGGGGTGATGCCTGCCTTTATCGTCCGTTTGATCATGGGTGAGATGGGCGAAGAGTTCCTGCTCGCAAGTCGGCGCGTTCAACCGGCGAAATTGCTTGCCGCGGGCTATCAATTCCATTTCCCCGATCTTGCGGATGCCCTGCGCCATGAACAGTCCGTTATGAATGCAGGTCTAGTTGCCGACGCGGTCGTATAGTGCTTTCACAGAAGCCAGACTGGCCGGTAGACCTTGGCGTCTTCCATTTCGTAAAAAGGAGTAACTATGAACAAGATTCTCATAAGAAGCAGCGGAACGACCAGCGATGCCTCTGCTCGAACTGCAGGGGTTCGCGATTGGCAGCGCTGGATGCCGTACGCGGCGGTGGTGTGGTCACTCGTTTATGCCACACTGGGCGCGTATTGGGCGGTGAGTGGTCGCGGATTCCCTTACGCCCCCGATCTCGAGTCTGGCGTCGCGGGACCAATGCTTGGACAGCTCGGACCGGCCGTACCCTGGATCATCGTGATATTGGCTGGGATTCCCGCCGCGGCCATGGGAACGGCTATGCTGCGAGGCGTAAGGGTGTTTCGGCCTTTCTTCATTGTTGGAGGAGCACTGCTCGCCGCAATGCTCCTGTTGCTTATGACCGACCTTAATTTGCTGGTGATGCTTGCTTATATTCCCCTCGTGATATTTAAGCTTATCACAGGCTCCGATGTCGATTTATATGTGCAACAGTTGAGCCAGGGAAAGTGGATCATAGTACAGCAGTTGCTGTGTCTGGTCGGCGGATTCTTCTGGCTGGCGGCTACTGTCAGCTATGCCCGCCGGAGCGGAGATGCCTGCCTGTATTGCGGCCGCCGGGACGGTCCGGAAGGATGGACGAGCTCGATCGAAGCCGCGCGCTGGGGTCGGATCGCCGTATATGTAGGCATGCTGGCGCCAGTTGTCTATGCCCTCACACGCTATGCCTGGGTATTGGGAATTCCCTGGGGTATGACCGAGGAGCACCTGCGTTGGGGTCAGGAGAATGGGAATTGGATCTCAGGATTATTCCTGGCAAACTTTGGCCTGGTGGGAGCCTTCCTGATGCTTGGACTGGTGCAGCGCTGGGGTGAGGTATTCCCGCGCTGGATGATCAGTCTTGCCGGACGCCGAGTGCCGATCGCGTTGGCGGTCGTCCCGGCCTCGGTCATGTCGGTGCTCTTCATGGTGTGCGGCATCACGGTTGGATCCCAGTTTGCCCAGATGGCTGAAGCCGCAGCAGTCGTCGGGGAAAATGTATGGGTCGTCGCTGGCCCCATCCTGTTGTTCCCGGTCTGGGCTGTCTCGCTCGCTGTGGCGACGCTGGGTTACTACTACCGAAGTCGCGGTCCGTGCAGTGTATGCGGTCGCGGCACATTGTCCCAACCCGTTCAACATCAAGCCAGCATGGCTATCGAAATGAAAGGAAGATAATCATGTCACAGATCATAAGCGGCCTATCTGTCTGGTTGCATACTCTGGCAACGGTCGTGTTCATTGGACATTACCTGTTCTTGAGTCAGGTGTATCTGCCCGTTTTGGAGCGTCGGGCGCAGGGAAACGGCTTGCGCGCAATGCTGGAGGAAGTTTCCAGCCGCCTGCGTCCCTATTTTGGTAGTTCACTGCTCATCTTCATCATTACCGGCACGTACTTGATGTTGATCAATAAGAGCTACCTAGGGCTGGGTCAATTTTTTGGGAACGCGTGGAGTGCTTTGATCGTGATCAAACATTTCATTGTAGTGGCGTTCCTCGTTCTGGCCATTCTTTCTGAGCGCGCTTTCCTGACACAGATCAGCGACAAGAAGCCTGAGGCTCTGAAGCAATTCCGGTGGGCCTTGAATATCAACATGTTTCTTGGTCTGGTCATCCTCCTGCTGACATCGTTCGCACAGGCTGCCTGAGTACCCAAAGCCGCAAAGCTCACAGAAAGGATGATCGGGTGAATCCAATGATCGCAACACTCGCCTCATCGATCACGAAGGCTGCCAGCAAACAGACCTATTACACGATCCGTTTCCTCGTGGACCGTGAACGCGTCGAGGCCGCCTATCGAGCCTATGGATACTTCCGCTGGGTGGACGATATCCTCGACGCGGAATCCATTTCCGGCCCGGAACGAATCGCATTCCTCGAACGACAGGAATCATTGCTTGAAACATCTTGGCGCGGGGAACTCCCGTCCGATACGACTATCCAGGAAAAACTGCTGGTCGAACTCGCGCAGCACGATCATGAAAAGAACAGCGGTCTGCAGCTTTATCTCCGCAACATGATGCAGGTGATGGATTTCGACGCCAGGCGTCGCGAACGGCTCATCTCGCAAGCGGAGTTAAACGAGTATACGCGCTGGCTTGCAGTGGCAGTCATGGAATGCATACATTATTTCATCGGGCATGATGACTTCGCGCCGCGCGATGAAACGCGTTATCTGGCTGTGGCGGCCGCGCATATCACCCATATGCTGAGAGATACATTTGATGACACACGGATCGGATACTACAACATCCCGCGTGCAGTCCTGGAAGAGAATCACATCGGAGTACAGGACGTAAGCCATGAGGCGTATCGCGCCTGGGTGAGGGGCCGCGTCCAGTTGGCGCGCGAGTACTTCAAAGCTGGCAAGGATTACTTCGCCCGGGTCAAGAATCCACGCTGCCGCCTCGCCTGTTATGCCTACGTTGCCCGCTTCGAATGGCTCCTGGATACGATCGAAAAGGAAAACTATCAGTTGCGCCCTCAATATGATGAAAGAAAAAGCTTTGGAACTGGATTGCTCATGAGCTGGCTTACGCTTTCTTCCATGATCCGTTCACAAGGGTCAGCAGCCGTGTCTCATACGACGGTCTCAAATCCAGCAGGAAGACTATGGAAACAAAATCCGTGATTGTCATCGGCGCAGGCACTGGCGGACTCACTGCTGCTATTCATCTTGCCAGGCGTGGGCTGCAAGTTACAGTCGTGGAAAAGAATCCTTGCGCCGCCGGTCGCTGTGACCGCTTCACCCGCGACGGCGCGTTCCTATCACTGCATCTTCAGGTTGGCGCGCACGATTGCAGATCTGGCCGGGAGCGAAGAAATCCAATCTGTGCATTTAGCCGAGGCTTTACAATACCGCCCCAAAGTCCTTTCGTAAATGTCAGGACAGGCTGTCATTTTATGAGACGCACCGGTGTGGACGATGCGGGCTTGAGGCTCGCTTGCCCGAGCGGAGGCAGTACAAGATCGTCCGAATGCTTTTTGTTGTAAGGAGCAAGAGGAATTCGTCTCTTTCGCGGTGTATGACTTATAATGAAATTATGGCTGCGTCAATCCTGGCCACAAAACTGTATATTCCCCCGCCTCGGCCTAAAATTGTTCCCCGCCCCTGCCTGATCGAGCAGTTGGACGCTGGCCTTGCCTTGGGCCGCAAGCTGACCCTTATTTCAGCGCCGGCCGGGTTTGGCAAAACCACGCTGGTCAGCGAATGGATTGCCGCCCTCACCCCTTCCCCTCTCCCATTGGGAGAGGGGCCAGGGGGGAGGGTCGCCTGGCTGTCACTGGATGAAGGGGATAACGACCCCACGCGCTTTCTGACTTATCTTGTCGCTGCTTTGCAGAAGATTATGGCGAACATTGGAGAGGGAGTGTTGGGTGAGCTCCAATCCCCTCAACCACCGCCAATCGAATCGATTCTGACAGCCCTGATCAATGAAATCACCACCATCCCCGACAACTCCATCTTGGTCCTTGACGACTATCACATTCTTGATTCCAAACCAGTAGACAACGCACTCACTTTTCTGCTGGAGCACCTGCCGCCGCAGATGCACCTGGTCATCACTACCCGCGAGGATCCAGATCTACCCCTGGCTCGGTTGCGCGCCCGCGGCCAATTGACCGAACTGCGCGCCGCCGACTTGCGTTTTACTCCTGCCGAAGCTGCTGAATTTCTCAACCAGATGATGGGACTAAACCTCTCAGCGGAAAACATCGCCGCGCTGGAAGCTCGCACCGAAGGCTGGATCGCCGGTCTACAATTGGCTGCACTCTCCATGCAAGGCCGGGAAGACATCGCCGGTTTTATCCAGGCTTTCACCGGCAGCCATCGTTTTGTGCTGGACTATCTGGTCGAAGAAGTGCTGCAGCGCCAACCTGAACATATCCGCAGCTTCTTGCTACAGACCGCTATTCTCGATCAGTTTTGCGCTCCGCTGTGCAATGCGGTC
>JAKOVF010000152.1 GCA_029782225.1 Chloroflexota bacterium
AAACCAAAGGAGTGCGCTACCATTCACTGCGCTCGCGGCAGGCAGCGGCGCGCAAATTCATGGCGGTGCATCTCCTTGTTCCCGGTGATTGGACAGTTCGGCAGGGCCACCAGCTTGCAGAAGAGATCGAAATCAACATTATCAAGGCAATACCCTATTCAAATATTGTCACACACATTGAACCAATTGAAGATCCCATCTCGCAGCAAGACATCAACCTTGATCGTGGATAAACTGACAGATGGACGCAACGGGAATAGCGCCCGGCGCGATCAGCCTATTCTTTTTCAATCGAAAACGGGATCAAAGCCAAGGGTTACCCTTGCAATACTGGCTCGAACGGGTTGTGGTGGTTGAAACCAAGCCCAACATCGCTTTAGTCAAATGCCGGGGCAATTCCTGACAATCTCGACTTAAATGTCGGGCTCAGTGGACCTAAAATCCGCTTCTGAGATCTTGTCACGACGATATGTGCTCATCTGATGCCAGAATCACCCTCTGATTCTGGCGGGGACAACTGAACTGAGAATCTCACGGATATGAGCCTTGAGGACTGCAGTTTTACGCCTCCTGATTCGCAGCCTACTTAAGACGACACGGCTAGCCCAAAAGGCAAGCCGTGTCGTCTTAAGTCGGGGTGCCGAGATTTGAACTCGGGACCTCACGGACCCGAACCGTGCGCTCTACCGGTCTGAGCCACACCCCGATATTACCGAAAGCGTGCGAATTATACCATCGCACTTTGTTTTGGCAAGACGAATTATGGATTCAAGGTCAGTGTCTGTGAATAGACGTACACATCGCGCTTGAGGAACGGATCTACCTGACGCAGTGTGAGGCGAACGCGCGTTGGTTCCGTCACCTTGTAGGGAATCGTCGTATCAAATGACTGCGGATCAGAGCCGTTGATGGTCAATACGCGTGTGTTCAACACCTTGCCCCTTTCATCTATCAGGTCAAGGAACAGGGGCTGCTCATTGATCGGCCAGTAGCGGCCTTTGATTTCTACCGTCCCACCGGATACTTCCGCTTCATCCTGCGGTTCCTGGATCAGTGCTCGTTCATAGATGATATTGCCCGGTTCGTTGATCAGGCTGGGCCCGGAGGATATGAGAAAGACCTGCAGCGTATTCAACGCCTGCATCCGTCCAAATTCATCCTTGGTGCTGACGATCACCCGGGCCTGCTCCGATACGCCGCGAATCTCAAATTTGAATTTCAGATTGCGATACACGCCGCCCAGATTGCGGCTGACCTTTTCTAGTTCACTGGTGATCAATCCACCATCTTCTCCAAGCAATTCGACGTTAACGATCTGGCTTTCACCGGAAACCAGCAGCATCTGTAACTGTATCGGGGATGCAACGTATGACATTGGCCCCGGCGAGAGAAACCTGACCTGTGCGAAAGCCTCGAAGCCTGGTTGAGGCGTAGGCGTGAGAGTTGGCAGAGGCGTATCAGGGATCAATGTTTCTGTTGGCAACAGCGTCGCCGTAGCAGTTGGAACCTTCGCCGCCGAAGTCGCGAGCGCGGCCTGACCGGTTAACGCGACGATGGTTGGCAGGTAATCGGAAGGATAGGGAGTCGGGGCGGGGCTGCTGATCGAGGCGCAGCCAGCCAGAAGTCCAGAGAGGGAAGCCAGGATGAGAATCTTTCGAAGCATTGTTGGGAATCAATATCCCGCAGGTTTACACGACTCAGCAGTCTTTACCATTAAACCTGCGGGACGCTTTGGGGAACGAGTTTGCTTATAGCCCGTAAATATCGCTATATTTTTTGGTCAGATAACGAACATAAGGCGCTGAATTGATCCTGGAGCCTGTTACTTTTTGGACAAGGTCCTGCGGATCGTACTTGTGCCCATACTGATGAATTTTCTCACGCAGCCAGCCAAGCAGGGCATCGAACTTGCCTTTGCCGATCTGGTCGTCGAGATCAGGGATATCCTTGTTGATCTTTTCCCACAATTGAGCAGAGACCAGGTTGCCAAGCGCGTAGGTGGAGAAATAGCCGATCGCGCCATAGGACCAATGGACATCCTGCAGCACGCCCTGTGCATCGTTGGGCGGTGTGACGCCGAGGTATTCCTGCATCTTGGTGTTCCACAAATCCGGCAGATCCTTAATATCAACTTTGCCCTCGACCATGGCGATCTCAAGTTCGAGGCGCAGCATGATGTGCATGTTGTACGTCGCTTCGTCGGCGTTGACACGGATGAAGGATGGCTCCACTTTATTGATGGCTTTGTAGAAAGCCTTGAGGCTCACGCCGTCCAACTGGCTCGGGAAGATTTTCTTGAACCCGGGATAGAAGTGCTCCCAGAAAGGCATGGAGCGGCCAACAAGATTTTCCCACATGCGGGATTGTGACTCATGCACCGCCAGTGATGTTCCACCAAGAAGAGGAGTGCGCTCGTAGGCAGGATTTACTCCCTGCTCATACATCGCGTGACCTGATTCATGCATCGTGCTGAACAACATCGCCAGCGGTTTGTCGGCTTCGAAGCGCGTTGTAATGCGGACATCGTTCACGCTGAAGGTCGTCTGGAATGGATGCGGGACCTTATCCTGGCGGCCGCGATTGAAGTCATAGCCGAAGGCCTTTGCGACTTCCTCGCCAAAATCCCAGAGTTTCTTTTCGTTATATTTCTTGTAGAGGAACGCGTCCTTGACTTGGGGCTTCTTCGCGATCTTCTTCAAGAGGTCCACTTGCTTTGGGCGGAGCGGATTGAAAATATCCTGCACATCAGAGGTCTTCATACCCGGTTCAAAGTCATCCAACAGAGTATCGTACGGATGATCAGCAGGCGGGAAGAACGAGATATATTTCTTAACTAAATCAAGAACTTTTTCCAGATGCGGGCGGAAAATTGAGAAATCTGATTTGCCTTTCGCTTCGACCCAGGCCTCGAAGGCTTTGGTCGTGACGACAGCTTGTTCGGCTACAAATTCAGGCGGGACGCGCACAGCTTTGTCATAGTTGCGTGCGGCGACACGCACGTAGGCAGCATCATCTGAATCAGCATCGGCGCCCTCAAATTCCTTCTTCAGGTCATCGATCAATTTGCCGACTTTTTCCGAGGTCGCCATTTGCTGAGCGATCTTGCCCAGTGTGGCCAGCTGTTGACCGCGCGCCTCTCCACCGGCTGGCGGCATGTTGGCCTGCTGATCCCAGCTCAGCACGGCTGCCGCGCTGCCCAGGTCAGCTACTTCACCGAGGATTGCTTTCAGTTCATCGAGCTTATCAGACATGGAAATTCTCTCCTGTTTTTTTGTCGTTACGAGGGCAGTGTTCTTCTGTCCGAAGTAATCTCCTTCTGGCTGGAGTTTGCTTCGTCGCTATCACTCCTCGCAATGACATGCTACAAATTATGAAACTTTCCAACGCAGGGCCTTGCCCTGTAGTGCGTTCAGGACTTCCTCCGCGATGTCATTCGCAGCGCGGATTTGCGCTTCGGCGGTTTGTGCGCCGATATGAGGAGTAGCGATCACGCGTGGATGGGCAACTGCTTCTGTTAAGCCGGGCGGCTCCTTCTCGAAGACATCCAGCGCGGCGCCGGCAACTTTTCCGCTGTTCAGGGCTTCTACTAAAGCTGATTCTTTGATGATCCCCCCGCGCGCCGCGCAGACGATCCGCACACCGTCCTTCATTTGCGAAAATGCCAGCGCGCCGACCATGTCGCGAGTGTCAACAGTCAGTGGAAGATGCAGCGAGATGAAGTCGGCACAGCCGTAGAGTTCATCCAGAGCAACAGGCTCCGCGCCGCGCTTCTCTACCTCCTCTGCCGGCACAAGCGGATCGTAAGCAACAACGCTCATGCCAAAGGCTCTAGCGCGCTTGGCAACTTCCATGCCGATGCGTCCCGCGCCGATAATGCCGAGCGTTTTGCCATTCAGTTCAACACCCTCAAGCTCCTTCTTGAGCCATTGCCCCTGTTTCATGGCGACGTCGGCACGAGGAAATTCGCGCGCGAGTGCCAGGAGCAGGCCAAAGGCCAGTTCGGCAACTGCCAGCGTGGTCGAAATCGGCGCGTTGACCACGGTCACGCCGTGAGCTTTGGCAGCCGCGAGGTCAATATTGTCCACGCCAACGCCAGCGCGCCCGATCGCCTTCAGTCTGGACCCTGCTTCAATAATGGGAGCAGTGACTTTCGTCCGGCCGCGAACGATCAGGGCATCATAATCGGGAACAGCCTTAAGCAAGTCATCCGCCGAGATTCCGGTCCGGTCATCCACTTCGGAGGCGGCGCGCAAGATGGCCTGTCCACGTTCGTCCAGGCCATCGGTAATGAGGATTTTATATTCAGGCATAAGCTGATTTTATCTTATTCCGAAGGGAATGGTATCCCTCCAAAGAATCGAAATCTAGGGGCATTTGTGCTTCTCACCGTAGCCATTCACCTGAATATCGATCTCTAGTCCTTCTCGCAATTGGACTTCGGCCACATCCGGCTGATCGGGATGATCGAGGTCATAGACTGTGTAGACGCCGGGATAAACCCATACTTCATTTTCGGGCGCCTCCAGCCGGGAGGGGAGGAGAATATCGCCGGGTTTGACGAGCATTTGGTGGTCTGTGCAATTGCGCAGGTAGGATGGGACCGGCCAGACCTCCGGCTTGATGACCGGCAGGGAACTCACATCACCATCCACCGAGGAATATTTTGTTTGCAGGGAAACCCAGCCGGTTTGATCTGCATGGCCAGGGAGTGTGACCTGCGCCCAATCTGAAAGAATATCGCGCGCCTGGGCATCCACCTTCTGACCTTCCATCAGAACGCCAATTGAATTGAAAGCGAGGTCCGGTCCGCGGCGGATAAAGAGATTCCCTTTGACTGCCGTAATGGAGACCGTTGCAACCGGTGTGGGTGAAGCAGGGACTTGAGTAGGAACCGCTGTAGCTGTGGCAGCTTTTGTGGGAATCACTACAGGCTCAGCCGGCGCATCGGTTGCGGTAGTGACATCTTCCGGTATGGACGGGACTTGCTGCGCGAATCCTGTCCTCATTCTACAGGAGGACAAGAGGATGAGGATCACAAAACCGGTCGTAATGATTCGTTTTCTTTGAAGTGGCTTGGGCATGAATCAGCCAGGCTTTCTCAGGGTTATTCGTAACGCAAGGCTTCTACAGGTTCAAGGTTCGCAGCGCGGCTTGCCGGGTAAATGCCAAAGAACAGACCGATGATCGCGGAGAATGTGGTTGAGAGGATAACCGCATCCGCGCCAACAGCCGGCGTGAAGGCGGTTCCCGTTGCGGCAGCCACCTTCCCTACGATGAAGGCGATCAGCCAGCCAAGGATAATCCCAATGAAACCACCCAGCATACTGAGCAGGGAGGACTCGGTGAGGAACTGGAGCAGAATATCTCTCTTGCGCGCGCCCAGTGCCTTGCGCAGACCAATCTCACGCGTCCGCTCCGTGACCGAGACCAGCATGATGTTCATGATGCCAATGCCGCCCACTAGCAGCGAAATCCCTGCAATGCCGCCAAGAAAGATCGTCAGAACACCGGTGATCGTCGCAAACGTGGAAAGAAAATCCTGCTGTGTAAATACGGTGAAATCATCGTAGCCGATGGGCGTGTTATGACGCTGGCGGAGAATATTCTTAATCTCATCCGCAGCTTTCGGCACCGAATCCCCGTCGACAGCCTGCACAAAAATCACGTCTACTCTATCGCGTGTGCTGCGCTTGATCAGGCGTGCCTGTGCAGTTGTGAACGGAACGTACGCGGCATCATCCTCGCTGCCGAACGCGCCGCCACCCTTTGACACCAGCACACCGATCACGCGAAACGGCTGGCCTTCGATGCGAATGGTCTCGCCGACCACGCCATCGTGATGACCAAAGAGCTTGTCCGCGGTACTGGGTCCAAGCACCACCACCGACATGTGTCCGAGCATGTTCTCTTCGTTAATGAATTCGCCTTCGGCAACCTGCATGTTCCGCACTTCGGCATATGCGGGCGTGACACCGGAAATCGTGGTTGTGGTGTTTTCGCCGGCAAAAGTGAGCGTACCATTTCCCTGCAAGCCGGGCGCAACCGCCTGCACGGACGGAGCCGCAAATGGATCAGCTATCGCCTCAGCATCAGCAAGAGTAAGCGGGCGATCGTTATTCCCACTGAGTCTGCGCCCTCCGCCGGGCCCGGGTCCACCTCCGCTATCAGGGCCACCGCTGAACACGAACAGCAGATTCGTTCCAATGCTCGTGATGGACCCCGTGATGGAATTCTGTGCGCCGCGCCCGACAGCGAGCATGGCAATGACCGCCGCAACGCCAATCACGATGCCAAGCACGGTCAGCCCTGAGCGCATTTTGTTTCCGTTCAGGCTTTCAAGTGCCTCAAGAAGGGCCTGTACGAATGTCATGGATGCACCGTCCCTTCTTTACCGTTGGCTGAATCCAGCAATCCATCGCGAAGACGAATCACGCGTTGGGTTTGTTCAGCGATCGTTGGATCATGCGTAACGATAATCAAAGTGGTGCCGCGTTCCCGATTTAGATTGAGTAACAGAGCCATGATCTCTCTTCCAACTTTCGAATCGAGATTTCCTGTTGGTTCATCGGCCATGATAATGGCCGGATCATTGACCAGGGCGCGCGCGATCGCGACGCGCTGCTGCTGTCCGCCGGAGAGTTCGTACGGACGATGCGTCATCCGGTCCGAAAGGCTGACCGCCTCCAGCGCGGCTTTTGCACGGTCGCGCCTTCCTTCGGTGAGACCTGCATACCGCAGAGGTAGTTCCACATTTCCAAGCGCGGTCAGGCGTGAGAGCAGGTTGAAACTCTGGAATACAAATCCGACTTTGCGATTGCGAATGCTGGCAAGCTGGTCATCATTCAAGCTGGCGACCGACTCGCCGTCCAGAATATATTCTCCGGAAGAAGGACGGTCGAGGCAGCCCAGCGTATTCATCAGGGTGGACTTGCCGGAGCCAGAAGGTCCCATGATCGCGACAATTTCACCGCGCTCGATCGTAAACGAGACGCCGCGCAGCGCCTCCACCTCGAACTCACCCATCTTGTAGACCTTACGGATGTCGCGGGCTTCGATCACCCAGTCCATGCTAGCCTCCACCAAATGGTCCGCTCTGCGATGGTGGATTCAAAATGACCAGGTCGCCCTCTTTCAAATCACCACTGGCGACGACACTATCTGCATCAGAGGATTGACCGAGGGTGATCTTGACCTTGACCGGCTGGCCGTTTCGCAACACATAAACCACTCGGTCAGAATCTACAAAACGGACCGCGCGGTTGGGCACCAGCAGAACATCCTTCAACTCTTTTACAGTGATCGTGACCGCTGCAGTCATGCCCGGCTTGACCAGTTCATCGGCGTCGGTGATCTCAACCGTCACAGTGAAATTGACCACGCCCTGCACAGTATCACCGGCCTGTCCCACTTCAACCACTTCGCCATGGTATTCCTTGCCAAGGATCGCATCGAAAGTCAGGGTTACCGGCTGGCCGATACTCACACTGTTGATATCCACTTCAGAGACCTGGACATCCACCAGCATATGGGAGAGGTCATCCACACGAAAGGCGGGGGCGCCAGCAGCTACCTGATCGCCAACGGCAGGAATAGCCTGCGTCACGGTACCTGCGAAGGGGGCCAAGATTTTGGCCATGTTCAAGGTCGCCTGTGCAGCAGCCACGCGCGCCTGCGCCGCCGCGATGTCTTCTGCACTTGGACCGTTTTTCACACGGTCATAGGCGCGCTGCGCGTCTTCGAGCTGGGCAGTTGCCAGAGCCAGTTTGTTATCAGCATCCGCGATCGTCGCTGCATCTGCATAACCTTTGTGTTCCCGGATACGAGGAATGCCCCCGACAATGGTCACTTCCTTGATGGTGATCTTTCCGTTCAGCGACTGCCGATAATCGTAAGCCTTTTTATAGTCCTTCTGAGCCTTGTCCAATGTGATTGCAGCCTGTGCTGTTGTGGTTTTAGAGTTCTGCAAATCTTCAAGGGCCTTTTGCGCGCTGACCAGGTCCGCTTCTGCCAGGAGAATACTCTGGGGGAGAGACGTCTTATCAAGGCTGGCCAGCACCTGGTCCAGCGAGACTCGATCACCGACTTTCACGTTGACCTTCTCCACGCTCCCGTTCGCCTCCCAGACAAGCACGGCACTGCTTTGGGCGCGGACACTCCCTGTCGCGCCAACCGAGGCGGTCAGGTTTCCGCGTTTGATCTCAGCGGTCTGAAACTGGCTTGCGGGCGCAGGCGAATTACGGCGTATCAAGAAAAAGGCAAGGATCAAAACAAGGACAATTCCCAGTCCAATAGTGAGCTTCTTATGCTTCCTGAAGAAATTCATGATGTACTATACCTCCGCGCGGGTCCGCCGCTTGTGCGATTCTACACCATTGATATATACGCACAAGGACCAAGACGTATTCACTTATAACTTTTCTACATTAGAAAATCGTGACGATTGTCGCTGGCATTTGTGACGTTTAAGCCTGTATCTGTCCGATTAGATTGGGTATCATCTAATTCGAACCTTGTTGTTTTATCACTGGATTGTAGAGGAATTAAGCACGGATCGTGGAGGAATCATGCAGGCTGTACCGAGTGAATTTCTGGCGATTGATCGGAGAGAACGCGCCAATCGGCCATTTTTTGATTTAGATTTGCGACCCCCCGAGGTGCGCACCTGTGACTTTGATGGCGTGGTCATTTCCTTTGACCCGGAACGCGCGATGGTTGAGGCGGCGCGCTGCGTCCATTGCCCGGACCCCGCACCCTGCATGCTGGCCTGTCCCGCTCATAACGATATCCCTTCCGCCATGTGGCTAATCGAACAAGGACAGTTCGAAGAGGCCGCGAACCTCTACCACTCCACCAGTTCCCTGCCAGAGATTTGCGGACGTGTTTGTCCGCACGAAGCTTTATGCCAGGGTTCCTGTGTGCTCAATAAACATCATCAGCCGGTGCAGACGGGCGAATTGGAAGCCTTTGCGGTGGATCATCAGCGCCGTACGAATGGTTATGCAATTCCACTGGGTTCCCCCACGGGCAAGAAGGTGGCAATTATCGGAGCCGGGCCCGCAGGCCTCGCCTGCGCCGAGCAGTTGGTGCGCAAAGGACACGAGGTCACGATCTTTGAGTCGAAGCCTGCGCCGGGCGGATTGCTCGTCTACGGCATCCCCAACTTCAAGCTTCCCAAAGATGTATGGATGGAAAAGTGGGAAGAGTTCGAGCGCGCCGGCGTTAAGTTTGTTCCCAATACTTACATCGGTAAAGACAGAACCATTGACGGTCTCTTTGAGGAAGGTTTTGAGGCGGTCTTCATTGGCGTCGGTTCTGAGATCGATGCGAAGATGGAAGACACTCCAGGTACCGACCTGCCGGGCGTCTATGAAGCCACAGATTTCCTGATCCGCGGTAACGTGGAAGGCGAACTGCTCCCGGAGAACATGCGCAAGCCTCTCGAACTTGGCAGGCGCGTGGTGGTGATCGGTGGTGGTGACACCGCCTCAGACTGCCTTCGCACGGCCTTGCGGCTGGGTGCCGAAGAAGTGACCTGTCTCTACCGCCGCACGGAAAAGGAAATGCCCGGCGGAAAGAAAGACCGCACAATGGCGCGCGATGAAGGCGCGAAGTATCGCTTCCTGACTCAACCTGTGAAATTCATCGCCGGCCCGGACGGAAAGCTGGCCGCGGTGGAATGCATTGAAATGAAGCTCGGTGAGCCTGACGCCAAGGGCCGCAGGCGACCTGTCCCGGTGGAAGGCTCGAATTTCAGCGTGGCGGCGGATACGGCCATCCTCGCGCTCGGTTACTGGCCGGACCCGATCCTTGGCAAGACCACACCGAATCTTGAAGTACATGACTGGGGCCTCATTACCGCCGACAAGAAGACGGGCTCGACTTCAAGGCCCGGCGTTTTCTCCGGTGGAGATTGTGTCACTGGCCCGGATCTCGTCGTCACGGCCATGGTGGGCGGACGCAAGGCTGCGGCATCGATCGACGAATACTTACGCAATAAATAGATAAATATCCTGCTGAGGGCAGGCTGATACGGTAGGGCGACATGAATATGTCGCCCTACACGTTTAATTAATGTAATTGGTTATAATCCCCCGCATGATTGACCGTTTTACTCTTGGAATCCAGGCCGCCATTGTCTGCGTACTTGGATGTCTCTTACTTGGTTTCAGTACACCGCCCATTACCGATAAGATCGAAAAGGTACGGAGCTACACACGGGCGATCGAGTTCGATTATATTAATTGGACTCTGGATGCCGCACTGATCAAACTGAAATCGGCGGCCGTCAACGTGCCGTATAGCCTGAACCGCGAAGAACAAAAAAAGATCGTCATGGAATATCTACAAGTGACGCAGACCTCGTTCGATCAGGAAAATCAACTCGAAAAGCTCTACGCTGATCCCAAGATCACGGACAAGGATGCCGCTACTGCTCCACTGCGGGCCGATCTCGCAAGCACACAAAAACGCCTGGATGAACTGGCTCCGCTGGCCGAAGCGATCATCCAAAACCAGGTCAGTGAAGTCCTCGCAGATGAAGGGTTGACGACGGCCGGCCAACCGGTCCCGAACGTCCTGTATCATGCCACGCCGCTGCCGATGGCTTTGATCGTTTCGCCGCGCGACCGCATCGAGCAGACGGTCAATATCTCCATCGAAACAGATTTCACTGTCGATCAGCAGGTGGCGCTTGAAAACAGCGTGGATAAGGGCCTGAACGTGTCATCCCTGGTCGTCCCGATCGGAGGCGTGGGCGTTTATCCGACCATGGTCGCGCGCACCACGGACCTTCGCTGGCTGCTCGAAGTTGTCTCGCACGAGTGGACGCACAATTACCTCACCTTTCGTCCGCTTGGAATTCTTTACAGTGAAACGCCCGAGCTGCGCACGATGAATGAAACGACAGCCAACATCAGCGGGAATGAGATCGGGACTCTCGTGCTCAAACGCTTTTATCCGGAACTTGTGCCCGCCTCCTTCAACCCGGCCACTCAATTGGTCTCGTTACCGATGGATCATCCCGATCCCGGCACTCTCCCGCGGCCGCCGTTTGACTTTCGCGCGGAGATGCACGAGACGCGCGTCACTGCCGATGCTCTCCTGGCCGAAGGCAAGATCAACGAAGCGGAAGCGTACATGGAATCACGCAGGCAGGTCTTTCTGCAAAATGGATACCTGATCCGCAAGCTGAACCAGGCCTACTTCGCCTTCTATGGCGCCTACGCAGATGTGCCCGGCGGCGCCGCCGGGGAGGACCCGGTCGGCCCGGCTGTACGCGCATTACGCGACAAAAGCGCGTCCCTTGCGGACTTCATCAATCGCATCGCGTGGATGACAAGTTTCGACGAACTTCAGAAAGCCGTACAATAGGGATTTCATGCGCACCAGAATCTTGCTGCTCTTTGCATTTTCATTTCTGTTCATCGCTTGCAGTTCACAGACTCAGGCTGCTGAAGGCACCTCCACCTCAGTCTCATCTCCTGTGCCAGCCTCCGTTCCCACTGAAACCCCCATTCCAGAGGCGAATTGTTCCTCCATCACGATGGAACCGACCCCGGAGACAACGACATTTTCCGTAACCGCGGATGATTTTGTCCGTGGCGCCGAAACCGCCCCGGTGACCGTGATCGAGTACTGTGATCTGCAGTCCGTGGACTGCTACGGGCTGGACAACATCCTGCAAAAGCTGCTCGAAAATCATCCCAATGATATGCGGCTGGTTGTCCGCTCCATTCCGCTGCTTGAGTCCGAAGGGTTTGAGAATTCCAGGATCGCGGTCCAGGCCATGCTTGCCGCGCAAAAGCAGGGAAAACGAGCCGAGATGTATAACCTCCTGCACAGCAAGTATGGGGAATGGGCCAACCTCAAGTCAGGCTCTACATTCGAAGCCTGGCTCGTCAAGGAAGCCGGTGCCCTCGGGTTTGACAGCGTGCAATTCCAGACAGACCTGAAAAGCTCAGAGACCGCACAGCGCGCTGTGGATTCATATAACGCTGCGAAGAAGATCGGCGTTCAGCCGCCCTATCCGCTTGTCTTATTGAACGGCATCCCTGTCAATGTTGGCTTGCTTTACTATGCTTATCTCGACCAATCCATCAGCCTGATCGCGCTGGGGTCTCATCAGTTCACGAAGTGTCCGCCCTTTGAGATTGACCCGGCCAAAGGATACTTTGCCACGCTTCATACCGAAAGGGGTGACATCGTCATACAGCTCTTCGCGGACAAGGCTCCCTACGCGGTCAATTCATTTGTGTTCCTCGCGCGCGCCGGCTGGTTCGACGGGGTGACCTTCCACCGCGTTGTCCCCGGCTTCGTGGCACAGAGCGGCGATCCCAGCGGAACAGGTCAGGGTGGACCGGGTTATTTTTTCAAGAATGAGATCACTGACCTGAAGTTCGATCAGCCCGGCCGGGTGGGCATGGCAAACTCCGGCGCAGATACAAATGGAAGCCAATTCTTCATTACCTACGCCCCTCAGCCGCAATTGGACGGAGCCTACACCGTTTTCGGTCAGGTCATCGAAGGGATGGATGTGGTTGAGAAGCTGACAGCCCGCAATCCCGAGCAGGAATTGGGCCTCCCGCCGGGTGATAAGATCCTGAGCGTGGATATCGAAGAAAAATAGATTGGAGAATTAGATGCAGAAGTCCACGCATTGGCCTTCCGTTTTGATACTCGGCGTCGTGGTGCCCGCCGCGTTTTTGTTCCTGCTTGCAGCTCTTGGATTTGGCATCATGTCCATCGTTGGCCTGTTCAAGAATGCCTCTGATCCGGCCGGCTCGATGATTGGCGCGCTCTCGATCGCATTCGAGGCCGTTTTACTCATCGGTGTCGCCTGGTTCGTGTCTGAAAAAACGAGAGGGCGGGCCCAGGCGGACCAGACTTTCAGGCTCCCTTTTTCCATGTGGCACATCCTGGCTATGCTCGCACTGGGTGTTATTGCCCTGCCGATTGGCGCAGTAGTGTCATATCTTGATAACAAATTTCTCAGTTGGCTGGTCCTGCCTCTCCTCACCATCCTGCTAATTGTGCCGCCGATCTGGGTGATGCTCGGATTGGGCACGCGCAACCTGGAGCTTGGTCCGCGCTGGCGGGCGCTGGGCATCTTTGGCCTTGGAATGACGCTCGGCCCGTTGATCATGATCGTGCTCGAAACCGTTCTCCTGGTCATATTTGTGGTGATCATCGTGTTGGTGATCGGGCAGGAACCCGGCAAGCTCCAGGAACTCATGCAGCTGGCCTCGGCTTTCCGCAACGAAACCGACCCGGAGAGAATGCTGCGAATGCTTGAGCCTTATGTGTTGAATCCAACTGTGCTGAAACTTGTGATCGGGTATATCGCAGTTGCCGTTCCGATGCTCGAAGAGCTTTTCAAGCCGCTGGGAGTGTGGTTGTTTGCAGGCAAGATCGAAAAACCTGCGCAGGGTTTTGCTCTTGGACTCCTGAGCGGCGCGGCCTATGCTATCATCGAAAGCCTCGGTGCGAGTGGCCAGGGAGATACAAGCTGGGCTGTGATCGTTGCTGTCCGCGCAGGGACGAGTCTCCTGCACATTCTGACAACCGGCCTGATGGGTTGGGCCATCGTCGCAGCTTTTCATGAACGACGCTGGGGGAGGCTGGTCGCGACCTATCTCACCGTGATCCTGATTCACGGCATCTGGAATGCATCCGCTGTTGGCGTCAGCCTGGCCGTACTTTCGGACGCGGTCAGGCATACGAGCTGGTCCTTCTCAATTCTTCCGGCGGGTCTATGCGGCATCCTCGTGCTGCTGTTCGGCATGGTTGGACTGGTAATTGCAACGAATCAGCGAGTGAGGAAACTATCTGCACAGGCAAAGGCCTCAGCCATGCAGCCCAAAGCTGACCCGCCCATGGCGGAAACCACGGAAGGACTAGAATGATCTTATGACTTCATCCATCGCACGCGCGGGTGATATCGCACAACTGGTTGGACTGCGCCACAAACATTTCATTATCACCCTCGAAGCAGGCGCTGAATTTCAGACTCACCGCGGCGTGCTCCAGCATGACGACTTGATCGGCAGGCCCTGGGGTACGCAGGTGTTCAGCCATATGGGATCGCCATTCTTTTTGCTTCAACCGTCCGTGGCCGACCTCCTGATCAATTTGCCGCGGACCACGCAAATCCTTTATCCAAAAGATATCGGTTACATCCTGATCACCATGGGCATCGCGCCCGGTCAGCACGTGATGGAAGCCGGCACGGGATCAGGGTCCATGACGATTGCGCTCGCGACCGCCATCGGCCCGGAGGGACGCGTGACTTCCTATGAGCAGCGGCAGGACATGCAGAACCTCGCCCGCAAAAATGTCGAGCGCGTCGGTCTCGCCTCCCGCGTGGACTTCAAGCTGCGCGACATCCAATTGGGTTTTGACGAAACCGACGCAGACGCGTTCTTCCTCGATGTGCCGAATCCATACGATTACATCGAGCAGGTACGCGCTGCTATTAAGCCGGGTGGATTCTTCTGCGCGCTCAGCCCCACATTTAATCAGGTGGAGAAGACTCTGATTGCGCTGAGGAAACAGAAGTTCGCCTTCATCGAAGTGTGCGAAATCCTTTTGCGCTTTTACAAGGCCGAGCCCTCCCGGATCCGCCCAACGGATAGAATGGTGGCGCATACCGGTTTCCTGACCTTTGCGAGGCGGATCGAGCCAAGCGAAGACGAAAGGGCAAACGAACTTATCAGTGAAGTCGGCGCAGGGATTTTGGAAGGAGAATAGAAATGTTTCGTCGTCGTGGTGTATTCAGCTTTGGCCGCCGCGGGAACCTGGGACGTCGGGTTCCTCCAATGCTGCGCGCCGCACATGAATTTATGGACAGCGGCAGATACGCCGAAGCCGCCGCAGCATTTCAGCAGCTTGCCCGCACTGCGGAAGATCGCTTCCCGGAGCGGGCCCCCATGCTTTATTTGCAGGCCGGCCGCGCCGCGATCCTGGATGGACAGACGCAGGTCGGCGTGGCGCATTTGCGCCGCGGCCTGACGCTCCTTGCCTCGCAGGGACGCTTTCGTCGCATGCAAAGGCTTGGTCGTCGTGCGGTAGATGAACTCAACTCTCGCGGGTTGACTCATGAAGCGGATGAAATTTCCAGCCTGCTGCAGGGGAACGTGCCCAGCCAGGAGGAAACTGAAGCGGTCACTCCTTCCAGGAAAGCCAGCCTCCCAACTCACTGTCCCTCCTGCGGCGCGGCTCTCAGGCCAGATGAAGTTGAATGGATAACTGAGGATACGGCTGTGTGCGGCTACTGCGGAAGTCCAGTGAGAGGAGAATGATAAATGGAGTCCAAAGGCTCCTGATTTTGGGCTCAGTTTTCAGCCATGCCAGACGTCACAGAAGAATACATCATCCAAAGACTTGCTGCGCGCGAAGATCCGCTTGATACCGACGGCTACGCAGAAATCGATCTATCCCCGGAGATTCATCTCCGGAATGCCGCGGTGTTGATTCCACTTGCACGTTTTCAGGATGAGTGGCACGTTCTTTACACCCGCCGAACGGACCGGGTCGAATCGCACAAGGGACAAGTTTCCTTCCCGGGCGGCGCGGCGGACGAAGGCGAAACCGAGCCTGAACAAACCGCGCTTCGGGAGGCCAATGAAGAGATCGGGATGAAGCCAGGTGATGTAAGAATACTCGGGCGGCTGAACAGCATGGCCACGGTCACCAATTTTCGGGTCCGGCCGATCGTCGGTGTCATCCCGTGGCCATACGCTTTTCGAGTGGCAAACTTCGAAGTGGCGCGTGTCTTCACCATGCCATTGCTGTGGCTGGCAGATAAGTCCAACTTTTGGGAATTTTATATGCGAGACCGGGACCGCGCGGTCATTTTTTACCATCCCTTTGACGGCGAGCTGCTCTGGGGCGCAACCGCCCGCATGACGGTCAGTTTTTTGAGGACGCTGGATATACTAAAGTAAGTTCGTCCTGAGCGGAGGGACCGAGTGCAAGTCGAAGTCCTGCGCTCGAAGGATGCGTTTCACAAAATGCAGTGTTTGCATCCAAGCGCCCTTCGACTACGCTCAGGGCGAAGGTCACCAAATACAAAACCCGCCATCTTGCGATGACGGGTTTCTTCTTTGAACAGGAAGGCCTACTTCTTCTTTTCCTCTTCGCCTTCTTCTTCCTTCTTGCCACGTTCCACAGAAAGTTCAGGCTCGGCAGCCACAGCTTCAGCGACTTCACCTACGGCGGCGGCAACAGGGGCTTCCTCTTCGACCTTGGGCGCCGCGGCAATGGCGACCATGGTATCGGGGTCATCCAGGATGCGGATATTTTCGCCGAGCTTAATGTCGCCGACATGAATTGCGTCACCGATCTGTTTGAGCATTCCAAGATCCACGGTGACGCGCTCCGGTAGCTCAGTCGGTAAACACTCCACTTCCAGCGATTCCAGTCCATGGACGAACACAGCGTTAAAGTCCTTGACAGCACCGGAAACACCGGAGAACTCGATGCGGATGCTGGCCGTGATCTTATCGGTCAGGGATACCGCCATGAAGTCCACGTGCGTAAGACCGCCCTTGATGTAATTGCGCTGCTTCTCGCGCACGAGCGCCGGGTACTCCTGCCCATCCAGTTCGATGGTCACGAGACTGGACGAAGTCAATCTACCCAGGGTCAGACCTGCGTCATGCGCGTTCAATGCAATTGCGATCGGCTCCAGACGGCGCCCGTAGATGACCGCAGGCAGTTGACCTGCGCGGCGCATGGCCTTCACCTGCTTGCCGGTCACATCACGCTTGACAGCTTTTAGAACAACTTTCTCCATCTTTACTCCTCGGGCGCCTCTCACACAGAGTGCGGATTTCAGTCCACAACGTGCTCCGGTTACCTTCGCCCTATGAATGATTTCCACCACAGGATTGTGGCATAAATTGCGCCTCCGGTGCGGAGGCGCAGGGGCAACGGACTGCATTTTAGCCGGTTTGAAGGGGATTCGTCAAGTGACCATCACGTACAAGATGACCAGCACGATGGCGCCTACTGCTATCACTACCTGGCTGGACGCCCTATTGCTCAAGAGATCAAGAATATACATTGGAGACTCCTTTTCACGGACTCTAAGGAACTGATATCGCTTGCAGCGATATCGTAGCACAGTTCTAAGCCAAGTTCAATCCAATCGCAGGCAGTGACGGGTATAATCCTCCCAACTTATTCAAGGAAACCAAATGCGACGCTATCTCCTCTTCACAGTCTTCATCTCCGGCATGACCACGCTCGCGGCGGAACTGGCGGCGTCACGTTTGATCGGGAATGTGTTCGGCACGAGCAACCTCGTTTGGGCCAGCATTATTGGCCTGATCCTCATTTATCTTACAGCAGGATATTTTCTCGGCGGACGCTGGGCCGACGCGAATCCAGTGCCGGCCGCAATGTACCGCGTCCTTGCGTGGGGCGCTTTCACACTGGGACTCGTGCCCTACATAGCGGGGCCCGTCCTCAGGTCCGCCGCGACCGCATTTGAAGGCTTGAACGTTGGCGTCCTGGCCGGATCGTTCGTTGCAGTGCTGATTCTTTTCAGCGTTCCCGTCACATTGCTTGGCACGATCTCTCCCTTTGCGATCCGCCTGTCCGTCGACGATACCGCGAAAGCCGGGCAAACATCCGGGCAGATCTACGCGATTTCCACGCTTGGCTCGTTCATCGGTACGTTCCTGCCCACGCTGGTCACCATCCCGACGATTGGAACGCGCGCGACCTTTCTCGTCTTCAGCCTGTTCCTGCTCTTCGTCGCGCTCGCCGGACTGGGGAGATACGCCAGCATGCGCGAAATGTTCAAGCTCCTGTGGATGCCGGCCATCCTCGCGATCGTTGCTGCCGTTTCTGCAGGACAGGCATTGAAAAATAGTCATGGACAGGTTTATGAAACCGAGTCCGCTTACAACTACATTCAAGTGCAGCAGATCAATGGCTTCACGCTGCTGCGGCTGAACGACGGCGAGGGCGTGCACTCGATCTATCATCCCGACACTTTGCAGTACAACGGCCCGTGGGAGGAGTTTTCCGTTGGGCCTTATTTTTATGCGAATCGCAAACCGAGTGATGTGAGGCGCATGGCAATCGTGGGACTCGCAGCGGGAACGGCGGCGCGTCAGGCGACGGCGATCTATCCGTGGATACTCATTGACGGTTTCGAGCTGGACCCGAAGATCGTTGAAGTGGGACGCAAGTATTTCGATATGAACATGCCAAATTTGAATGTGGTCATTGGCGACGGCCGCTTGAACCTGGAACGAAGTCCCTATCAATATGACATCATCGCCGTGGACGCGTACCGACCGCCATATATTCCTCCGCACATGACGACTCAGGAATTCTTTGCGATTTGCGCTTCGCACCTGACCGATGAAGGGGTTCTGACCCTCAACGTTGGCTCCGTCCCCGGCGACCGCCGCCTCATTGACGGACTGGCGACCACGATGGCGACCATCTTCCCCTCCGTCCATGTGATGGACATTCCCGGCACATTGAACAGCATCCTTTTTGCAACGAAGCAACCGACTTCACAGGCGAACTTCGCAAGCAATTATCTGGCTCTCTCACAGATGTCGGGTGTCCATCCCTTGCTCATCAACACCATGGCCGTGACATTGACCAGCCTCAAGCCTGGCTACGACACAACCACCGTTTTCACGGACGACCGCGCACCCATCGAATGGATCGTGAATGACATGGTTGTCAAGTTCGTGCTCCAGGGAGGGCTGGAGTTTTTACAGTAATTAGCCGACAAGTGGGAGTCTGCGCGATTTTTGGCAGTTTTCAGTGCCTCGGCAGAATTCCGGTTTCGAGCGTTGCCCACATCCCGCCCACTCGCGGCTAACGCAAACCGTTAGGCCGCTCTGGCGTATTCCAAATGTACAATTTATAGTACGCTGTAACGTGACCAATTCGCCAAGGAGATGAGATGAGCCCACTTTGGAAAGAAATCCTTTGGCACCAATTCGGTGCCGCGATTGAGACGCTGCAAAATGCGCTGAATGCCTGTCCTGAAGAACTTTGGCAAGCGCGACTCTGGCGCGAGGCAGAAGTACAGCCCGAATTTGTCGAATTCTGGTACATCGCCTATCATGCAATTTTTTGGCTCGACTATTATTGCGCTGAGTCAGCGGACGGATTCAGGGTTCCCCCACCCTTTACTCTCTCGGAATTTGAGGGCGGTATGTTACCGCAGCGGGTATATACCAAGCAGGAGCTTCAAACGTATCTGGAATATGCGCGCACCAAGTGCCATGCCAGAATTGAAAGTCTTGTAGACGAAAACGAGCCCCAGCGAGTTCGGAATAACTGGCGTGTTAAGACCCTCGCTGAACTGCTACTCTATAACATGCGGCATGTCCAAGAACACGCTGCACAGTTGAACATGCTACTTGGGCAGAAAACCGAGTCTGCGCCTGGGTGGGTCGGGCAGGTTACGATTCGCTAGTCCGCTCATTATTTGACCAAAAGCGGGCTAACACAGCGTGCAGCAACTGTCATTGCGAGGAGGGCGACAGCCCAACGAAGCAATCTCCCAAGGTGATTTGAGATTGCTTTTGGCGGATAACACCGCCCTCGCAATGACATAGACCAGGAATTATGAAACTCTCCCTTCCTTCCATTCTCTCCTCTCTCGTTTCCCTCCTCACCCCCATCGCGCTGATCGGACTGGCACTGCGCGTTCTGCTCACGCCTGTGTATTACATAGCCGAATACAACATGCCGTACTTTCCGCCGGACACCTACGGCTTTACCAAAGCAGACCGTTTACACTGGACGCCTTTTGCGGTGAATTATTTGCTCAACAGTGCGGATATTTCCTACCTGGGGAATCTCAAATTTGATGATGGCTCCCCTCTCTACAATGAGCGTGAGTTGAAGCACATGCACGATGTGAAAGGCGTGGTGCAGGGCGCGTTGCGGGTCTGGTATTTCTCGCTTGCCATCCTCGCCCTGATCGCCTTCCTCGCGTGGCGTGGACACTGGCTCCCGGCCTACCTCAACGCCCTGCGCCGCGGCGGCTGGTGGATGGTGGGACTTGCCGTCGCACTGGGAGCCATTGTAGGGGTGGGAATCACGGTCAATCCGGACGTGTTCTGGAACTTCTTTGTCTTCTTCCACGGCCTGTTCTTCGAGGGCAATTCCTGGCTGTTCCTTTACTCGGACACGCTGATCCGTCTTTTCCCAATTCGCTTCTGGGAGGATGCTTTCTTATGGACGGCAGTGATCGCGCTCGGGGGAGGCCTGGCGCTGGCCCTGGGGTTAAAACGATATACCACTGGCAACAGTGTATAATTCCAATTAACAGAGGACAGCATCATGGCTTTAGCACTTGAAAACAAGGTAGCGCTTATTACAGGCGGCTCGCGTGGCATCGGCCGCGCGATTGCGCTGGAATTTGCGGCGCGCGGCGCGGCGGTGGTTGTCAACTATCACAAGTCGCCGGAAGCTGCCGATGAAGTAGTGAAGAAGGTTCAGGAAGCAGGCGGGAAAGCCACCGCCATGCAAGCGGATGTCTCGGATTTCAAGCAGGCGGATGCGCTGGTCAAGTTTGCGATCGAGACATTTGGTGACCTTTCCATTCTGGTCAATAACGCCGGCATTACGCGTGACCAGCTGATCATGATGATGCCCGAAGCGGATTGGGATGCTGTTCTCGACACCAACCTCAAAAGCACGTTCAACTGCTCCAAGGCGGCGGTCAAGCACATGATGCGCAAGCGGACCGGGCGAATCATCAACATCGCTTCGGTGGCCGGGCAAATGGGCAACCCGGGGCAGACGAATTACTCTGCCTCCAAAGGCGGACAGATTGCCTTCACCAAGGCCCTCGCCCGCGAAGTTGCAGCACGCAATATCACGGTCAATGCCATCGCACCGGGTTTTATAGATACCGAAATCCTCGATGCGATGAACCCGGACACGCTGGAGGCCGCTCTGAAAATGGTCCCACTGGGACGAAAAGGAAAGCCGGAAGAGATCGCCTACGCGGCTGCTTTCCTTGCCTCGGACGAGGCCGCATTCATCACCGGCCAGGTACTGGGCGTGGATGGCGGCATGGCGATGATGTAGACCCTCACCCTTAGTCCCTCTCCCAAAGCAGGAGACGGGAAAAGGAAACAACCATGACAGATTCCAATACACCAGGAAAAACAACCGTCTCCCCTGAGGTTTTGATGACCATTGCAAAACTCTCAGCGTTGAGCGTGCCGGGCGTCAGCCGCATGGCGCCGATCGCCGGAGGCGTGAATAGGCTCTTTAAGCGCGGCGCAGGCGATGGGGTCCGGATCGAAACGGAGGACAACTCCGTTTTTGCCGATCTGCACCTCGTTCTCAAGCAGGATGTCAACATTCGTGAGGTCAGCCGCAACGTGCAGCAGCAGGTGGCGCGCGCCATTCAGGAAATGGTCGGCATGGATGTCGGTTACATCAACATCCACATCGATGATATCGATTACGAGGACGACGAGGCCTGAACGCATGAAACCCCGCACCAGGGCACGCTCGCTCGCCCTGCAAGTACTTTACGAAATTGACCTGGCAAATCACCCTCCAACCGATGTTCTCAGGGCGCGGTTGGAAGAGATGCCGCTCACAGAAGACCTGGCTGAATTTGCACGAAAGATCATCTTTGGCGTTCTCCCCCTCCGACACGATCTCGACGAATTGATCGCTCACTACGCACCCGAATGGCCGCTTGACCAGATCGCGGCCATCGACCGCAATGTCCTGCGAATTGCATTCTGGGAGTTTGCAGTGCAGCGCGAGACCCCGGTCAAGGTCGCCATCAACGAAGCTGTAGAACTCGCAAAACAATATGGATCGGATTCCGCGCCGCGTTTTATCAATGGAGTACTGGGCGCGCTGGCAGATCACCAATCAGAGATCGAGCAGGCTTTTAGGAACAAATCGAAGAAAGAAGAATAAGCATGGAAATTCTCGGCATCGGTCCGTCCGAACTCATTTTTATCATCATCATTGCATTGATCATCCTGGGGCCGAAGGATATGCAAAAGGCAGGCAAGACCATTGGCAAGTGGCTGCGGACCATAGTGACTTCCGATGGGTGGAAGGCATTTCAGCAGACATCGCGCGAATTGCGGACGCTGCCGAACCGGCTGATGCGCGAGGCAAATGAGGAAGTGAACAAGATCGGGAGCGACCTCAGCAAGGACATCAACGCTTCGGACCCCGCCCCTGCCCGCCGCGGTTCAATGAACATTCCTCCGCGCTCGAAGCCTGCCTTATCTACCACGCCACCGACGCAGAATCCTGAACCCGGGAAAACAGACTCCGCTCAATCCGAATCCACAAATGACAATACCGAGCCGAATGCGTAAATTCTTCACGAGTCTTTGGCGGGTCATCACGTTTCCATTCCGCCTCATTTTTAACATCATCGCATTCCCGTTTCGAGGGATCACACGCTTCCGCCGCTACCTGAACACGGAACCCGAAGAACGCCCGCTGACCGAGGTCTTCGCCGATCTTGCCACTGAGTCGAGTGTGCGCGCGATGATGTGGGAACAGGTGGAGATCTTGCGGAGCCATCTCTTGCGGTCCGTTTTGATGCTGGCCGTGACTGTAGGCATCTCTTTTCTTTTTACTCCCAGGGTCATTGATTTCCTGGCTCTTCCCGTTGGCGGCCTGGACAAGCTCAAGGCCATTGAAGTAACTGAGTCGATTGGCGTTTTCATGCGAGTGGCCTTGCTCTCCGGCATCGGGCTGGCCTTCCCGTACATTGCGTTCGAGCTCTGGTGGTTCGCTGCGCCGGGTCTCAAGCCGCGCGAACGAAAGCTGGGACTGGCAGGCATCCCGCTGGCCACCCTCTTCTTTCTGGGAGGCATGGCCTTTACTTATTTCGTGATGCTCCCCACGGCATTGCCCTTCCTGCTCAACTTCATGGGGATCGAGGCCCAGTTGCGGCCGCAATCCTATTTTGCCTTTGTAACCGGGCTTATGTTCTGGATCGGCATCGCCTTCGAATTCCCGCTCGTCATCTATGTTTTGACCGCAATTGGATTCATTAAGCCGAATATACTGGCCCAGCAATGGAGAATAGCAGTGGTCGTCATTGCAATCATGGCCGCTGCCATTACACCCACGGTGGACCCGGTCAATATGGGTCTCGTCATGCTCCCGATGATTTTGTTATACTTCGTCAGTATCGGCCTGAGCTACCTCGCCTACGCCGGGCGCAGGAAGGCCGAAGCAGACGAGGCGGAGGCAAGTGGTTAGTTCTGCACTACGGGTCACACAGCAATGTTGCGAGAAGAACTCTGCGGCCCGGTGGTGGTCATGAGGTTGTACAAGCTCAGAGAACGGAATCTGTTGATCGGTCCGCTTTGATGTATTTGCTTTGTTGAGGAGAGTGAATGGACAAGTCACCTTTATGGCGTCGCGCCGCGCTCGTTGCATTGATCCTCGCGATCAGCGGACAAGCCTGCACCCTGTCGCTTTTCCAGTTTCCCACATCCAATACTCCCACAGAATCACCGATCGTCACCGGACCGTCGCCCACGCCGCAACCGATGGCTCAGACGACGTTCGTGGTGACCATTCCTGAGCCCCTTCAACCCGGTGAAGCTCTGGTACTGGCCGTTCTCGATGAGGTGACGGGCCTCTCGCTCAACGCGACGTACTATCCCATGTCACCTCGAGATGCTTTGACCTATACAGCCGTACTCCCGCTCGGCTTGAATTCAGTTGTGAAATATCGGTATGTGCGGCGCTCCTCCGTGGATGTGGTGGAAGACACTACACTCTCCACCGCGATCCGCTATCGCCTCTATTACGTGGTGGCGCAGGGCGAGGTGGATGATATTGTCGCGGATTGGGGCGACAAGAATTACGCGCGCCCGAAAGGAACATTACAGGGACGCGTCTTCAACGCAGACACCGGCACGCCGCTCCCCAGCCTGTTGGTGACCGCTGGCGGAATGCAATACCTGACGGATTCCGCCGGGCGGTTTGATTTGAGCGGACTCCCCGTTGGCACTCACAACCTGGTCGTTTATAGCCTCGATGGCATCTACATGCCCTTCCAGCAGGGTGCGACCGTCGGCGATGGGCAGACCACGAACGTGGACCTGCGTGTCAAACCATCGCCGCTGGTGAATGTCACATTCATGGTCTCTGTGCCGACTAACACCGTGGCCGGTGCCCCTGTGCGTGTGGCTGGAAACCTGCTGCAGCTGGGAAACACATTCGCCGACCTGCAGGGAGGGCTTAGCACCAATACTGACCGCATGCCCATCATGAATTTACAGCCCGATGGGCGCTATTCAACCAGAGTCAGTTTACCGGTGGGTGCGCACATTCAATACAAGTACACACTGGGCGACGGCTTCTGGAATGCTGAACACAAATCCGGCGGCGAATGGATTTTGCGCGAGTTCATCGTCCCGGCCAGTGATATCACGCTCGAAGACAGGGTTGCAACCTGGGAGGCAGGAGCATCCTCGCCGATTCTGTTCGAAGTTACGGTTCCATCCGCTACACCCCCGGGGGACATTATTTATATTCAGTTCAATCCGTATGGTTGGACAGAGCCAATCCCCATGTGGCCGCTTGGGAATAGCAAGTGGGCCTACAAGCTGTACAGTCCACTGAACATGCTTGGCTCGTTTGGTTATCGTTACTGCCGCAATGGACAATGCGGCAGCGCGGACGATAGCAACACGGCTGGAAACAGCACAAACGGCAAAGAGATCACGACCAGCCTCACGGCCCAGGATATCAAAGATACGGTGGCTTCGTGGGAATGGTTTGAGAATCCTGAAGCGACGACTCTGGTCGGAGCAAGCATTACAGCGCGTCCGTCCGGTTTTTTGGCGGGCATCGAATTTCAGTCCACCTTCCGGCCGAACTGGTCCTACTACGCACCCCAGGCATTCGCGAATATACAGGCACTCGGCGCAAATTACGTTGTGTTAACTCCAAGCTGGACCTACCTCTCCGTCGACCCCTTGACCTTTGCCACCGTTCCGGGCCAGGATCCTTTATGGATCGACTCGGCGATCATGATCAGCCAGGCAAAAGCATTGGGATTAAGAGTTGCCATCTTCCCCACGCCTCATTTTCCTCCCTCGGCTGACGGCCTGACATCGGTCAGTTCCAGCCTCTGGCAGAGCGCACCCCGAGATGCCACGTGGTGGCAGACGTGGTTCACCCGCTACCGTGCTTTCGCCGTGAACTACGCTGACCTTTCCACCCAAACTGGCGCAGATATGCTCATCCTCGGCGGTGACTGGATCACCCCCGCGCTGCCGGGCGGGACCATGCCTGACGGCTCATCACCCAATGCGCCCGCAGATGTGGAAGCACAATGGAAAGCAGTCATTGCCGAAGTCCGACAGCATTTTGCCGGAAAGGTTTATTGGGCTTTGCCATATACCAAGTCCAATATGCAGACGCCGCTGTCGTTTCTGCAAGATACGGACGGCGTTTACCTGCTCTGGAACGCATCGCTCAGCACAAATCCCAGCGCGGCGAAGGCAGATTACGTTATCGAAGCCGGCAACCTGCTTGACAACGAAGTCTCGGCTTTGCCATCGCTGATCCGTAAGCCTATCATCCTGGCAATAGCATATCCTTCCGCGGCTGGCGCCGCCAGTGGATGTATCGCGGATGGCAGGGGCGGCTGTCTCGATCTAACGGCTTTGAGCAGGCCCAACTCCGATCTTCCTTCCGTGCCTTTGGACCTGCAAGGACAAGCAGATATTTACGAAGCAATGCTCACCGCGATCAATGGACGCGATTGGATCAGTGGCGTGATCAGCCGCGGTTACTATCCCCCCGCTGCGTTGCAGGACAAATCAATGTCGGTCCATGGGAAGCCGGCTGCGGATATCTTATGGTACTGGTATCCAAGAATGCTGGGGATTGTGAAGTAATTGATGATATGCAACGTCCCGAAGGCTTAGATGCTTGGGCTACCGCCTCAGCACAGGCTTTCGGGACGTTCTATGCATGATGAACAAGCAGCTACGGCTGGGGGATAGTAAACAGAATGTAATCCCCTCTGCTCGATTCGCCGACCTTGGTCAACTTACCGATCAATTCTTTCAGCCGCACCTGATAGTCTGGGACAAGTTCATTGACCAACTGATTATCAGGCGCAAAAACCTCTCTGGATGCCAAAACGTGGGTATAGCCTTGCGACCTCCAGGCGGCCAGCAGTTCAGCATTCGTTTTGTAGATATGAAAATCATGGGCTAAATTATCGTTGATCGCGTCCGGTTGGACATGTCTGTCCATGCCATAACTGCGTGGCTCGTTGAGCAAATACACATAGGCATCAGGCCGTGTCTGCTCGACCAATTCCAAAGCCTGTGCGTACTTCGGCTGCAAGCGGGCCGTATAGGACTGGCGCGTTTCCGACCCAATGGCAGCCATGACGGGATTGCGGAAGGCCACAAGCAGGGCAAAATCCAGGAGGGAGGAAAAAATTGTCAGCGCGGCAAGCACCGAGAAGACGAAGCTGAGGCGAAGTCGCGAGCTATCCAGAGCGTCCAACTCCGTGATCCCCACGGCCATCAATGGAATCAGCGGAATCAGGCCGGGCCACAATAGACGCGCCTGCGCCAGATAATCCGTCTGGATCACTCCCAAAACCCAGAAGAGGGCGCTGGCAAGGAAGAAGAGGCAAAGAATGGCAAGCGACGGCCGCTGTGGCTCCTGCTGCTTCCATCTCTTCCAGAGCGCCCATAGTGCCAGGGGGAGCAGAACCAAATACAGGGGACCGATCCGACCATCAGAGTAGTTGACGTCGCGGACTCCGAGGGTTGTCACAAGGGGCAGAGAGAAGATCTCCGGGAGATTCCAGCCAATCCCTGTGCCGGCTCCGCTGTACCAGCGGGCGCGAAAACCATCCCAAAAGGGACCGCCAAAAACGAAGGGATAAAACGGGTTGCCCATCCAGATCCAGTTTCGGAGATACCAGGGAAAAGCAGCTGCAAGCGCCGCGCCAGAGAACATAAGAAGGGATAAGGCAAGGCCTCGCAGATCATGCCGCTTCCACCCGATCAGGAGCAGGATGATAACAAGCGGCAAGACAAAGCTCGTGTACTTGATCCCCATGGCAAAACCGGCCATCAGCCCGGCCAGCATGAGCCAGCGATCATTGGATGATTCCCTCCAATTGGAGAGGGCAAACAACGCGCCAAGCGAATAGAAGATCAGGCCGAGATCGGTATACGCCCATGCGGCCAGCCAGGGAAGCGAAGGCATGCTCAGAAATATGGCGATGCTCCAGCCAGCCGCGCGTTTCCCAAACAGCCTGTGCGTCCAGGCCAAAACCAAAAGGATACACAGGATTCCAAATGCAAAATGGATCAGTTGCGGCGTGGAATCCAGGCCCAGGGACAGCGGCCAGAGAAACATGCTCTCCATGAGAGATGGATACCAGTAATGAGGCATGTTCATGAGTTCCAATCCGCCATGCTGCAGCCACAAGGACGGAACGGTCAGGTGGTAAAACAAGCCATCAAAAGCCTCGATGGGAGGCGCCAAAGCAAGCAGGAACGAAAAGAAAGCGAATGCGAATGCGAACCATCTGATCCAGGCTGGAACAGACAGGACTGATTCTGTGACCTGGGCCCACAGGCTGCGCAGATCTTCCGCCGCGCTAGAGGTCAACCGCATCCATCTGGACCAAAGCAGGATTCCAATCAATAGGCCGACCAGCACCCATGCATTTGCAAGGCCAAAGACGGCCAGCCCAAAACCGAGCAGACCGAGAAACCCCACCCCCAGACCGGCGGAGAAGATGAATCGCTGCGAAGGGACAGGCTCAAGTTTGAGGCGTGAAAGAAGGAAGTAGCCAATCCCTGCACCCGCGCTGACAAACAGGATTGCAAGCAGGATCGTTCCGGAGAGAGATGTGAGTCCCCTGATAGCAATGATGGCAACCGGCCTCTGCACAACGAAGAAAGCCGAAAGAATGATGACCACCCACGTTAGAAAACCCGCCGCAATGATAAGTCTGCTTTTCATGAGAGAAATTATATTGCGCTCGCAGGAGAGACGCTATTTCCTGAAAATTGAAATCTGCTGATTCTGATCAATCAATTTATAGCCTGCATTCTCAAGCGAGGCCGGCAGGCCTTCCGGCATTCCTTTTCTCTCCACCAACAGGTAGTTGAAGTCCAATCCCGTATCGCTTGACCATTTCTCCACGCACGCTGCAGTTCCGCACCCCTGCAGCGTGGATAATTCATCCCAGCGGACCGAAAACCGCGCGGCCAGGGTCCATTCGTAACCTTGCAGAGTGGTCTGGCTGCGCCGTTCGGCAAGGGCCGGGAACCATTCCTGTACCGGGTCGACCATCGCATCCCTGCCGCCGGTGAGAAGGAGGAAATGGGCATCGGCCGCTGTATTCTCTCTGACCCATGCCATCGTCTGTCTTTCCGCAGCAGTCAGGGTGGTGTTCACAAGAGGGAATGTATACAGCGCGGAACCAATGAAGAGATAACCAACGATGAGTAGGACAATCGGATTCATCCACTTGATTTCGCTGAATCTAGCCACCGGCTCTTCAACCGGCTGGCGTCGCAGGATTCGAATCAAAGCGGGGACTGCGTCCGCCAGGCCGAGGGCAGCCAGCATGGTGAAAGGATAAAAAGAAACCGCCGGCGCGCTGCGGGGCTCGACGAAATAAGGGAGAAGACTCCATGCGGCCAAAAAGAATTGTCGCTTCCACAGAATGCAGATCAATCCCGCAATGCGCAATACGGTCAGAATCGGAATTATGGAACCGAGTGTGAAAAAATCTCTTGCAAAAGCACTGAGCGGCGAGGAGCCGTACAACCCAGTGTGCAATGCCGAAATAACGGGACCAGTCCCATGTCCCGCGAGAATCGAGACCCACCACGGCGCGGTGAGAAGAACTGCCCCGAAGGCAATCATCAGCGCCTGCAAGCTGCGGCGTCGAGTCCTTCCCCAGAAAATCCAGGCTAGCGTGCAAGTCCCTGCAGTGTGCAATCCTGCCTCGGGATGGCTCAAAACAGCCAGTGCACACATCACTGTGGCATAAATGACTGCTCTCCATTCGCCGCGCTCAAAGACACGATATAGAAAGTAAACCGAGAGAAGGAGAAATAACCCTCCGAACGCGCGTGTCAGCCCGCCGCCCATAATGAACCAGCCATAACTCCCCGGCGCCACGGCATAAAGGACAGCGGCCAACGCGCCGCGTGACTTGTCGCGCAGGATCGCAGAAGCCGTCAAGTAAAAGGCATAGATCGATGTGATATGCACCAGGGCAGGCAGCCAACGAAGGACTTCGATAATGGAAAAATGCAGAAGTCCTGAAAATAAAGCCGCGACGTAAAACCCAAACGGCGGATAGGCATATGGAATGTCAGCCAGGTTATAGGTTGTGAAGGGCGGGAGACGATAGCTGTTGGCGCTGAGATCTTTGACCATCACGTAGAACATGCCCCCATCGTTGATGGGAAACCTGGCCAAAATGGGCGGCATGATCCTTACAACCGCGCCCAGGAACAGAGCCATGCCGAGGATGACAAGATGCCACTCAGGTTGTTGGTTCAGTTTCGTCATTGTTTGATGGCCAAGGCGCAGATTCATTTTATTCACTGTTCGGTATACAAGCCATCCGATTTTATCCGATTTCAAAGGGAAACCCCTTTTTCGCTACGGTGTTCTCACTCTCGCTGCAGGAGCGTATAATCCGGCAGAATCAGTCGACAACGATTTGACCGGGAGGAAATGCTCCCGACATTCGTGAATGTTGAACACACCCTTGGAGGAGCATAATGAAACGAGCAACAAAATACCTTGGGCGCATTGGGATCGGTGCGCTCATCATTGCCTTGATCGCCGGCGCAGGCGGGGCCTTCTATTTCAAGAGTTATCTCCCAAAGACCGTCGCACCGCGGTCATTTCCACAAATCGATGGGGAAATCAGACTGGATGGCCTGGACGGCGCGGTGGATATATATCGCGACAATATGGGCATCCCCCACATCTACGCCGCCAGCACACAGGACCTGTACTTCGCACAAGGATATGTCCATGCGCAGGAGCGTTTCTGGCAAATGGACGCCTGGCGTCACATCGGCTCCGGCCGACTCTCCGAAATGTTTGGCAGTGGGCAGGTTGAGACGGATACCTTCCTGCGCACGCTCGGCTGGCGCGTCACTGCTGAAAAAGAATGGGAAGGCATGGGCACGGAGTCAAGAGCCATATTGCAGTCCTACACCGATGGCGTCAACGCTTATCTCAAAGATCACAACGGCGATGCTGTCAGCCTGGAATATGCCATTCTCGGCCTGCTTAGCCCTGACTATAAAATCCAGCCCTGGGAGCCGGTCAACAGCCTGACGTGGGGCAAGGCTATGGCATGGGACCTGCGCGGCAACATGGACGAGGAGATCGAACGCGCGGTGCTCCTAAAAACCCTCACGCCCGAACAGGTGTCACAACTGTTCCCGGATTACCCCAAAGATCATCCCGTGATCGTCAACAGCATCGGGGAAGGGACTTCCGCTTCAACAACGGAATCTTACGCCTCGGCAGTGAACATTCCGGACGAGACACTCGCCGCCATCGAGCACAACGCCTCTTTGCTGGACCCGATGCTGGGTCCGCTCAGCGACGGGATCGGGTCTAATTCCTGGGCCGTCTCCGGCGCGCTGACCGACACCGGCAAACCCCTGCTCGCGAATGACCCTCACCTTGGAATCCAGATGCCGTCGATCTGGTACCAGATGGACATGCACTGTATGCCCAAAAGTGACCAGTGTCCACTGGAAGTGGCTGGCTTTTCCTTTGCTGGAGTGCCGGGCATCATCATCGGCCACAACGCGGACATCGCCTGGGGCTTCACCAACGTCGGCCCGGACGTGATGGATTTGTTCATCGAAAAGGTCAACCCGGAAAATCCGAACCAATATGAAGTTAAGGGCAAATGGGTAGATTTTGAGACTCGTCAGGAAACGATCAATGTCGTTGGTGGCGACCCGGTCAATGTGACGGTCAGGCTCACGCGCCACGGACCCGTTATCTCCGATGCCTATGGTCCGCTCAAGGATCAGGGCGATCCAAAGGATAAGCAGTTCCAGGCCTTCAAAGATCGCGCAGGCGTGGAGTTGCCTCAGAATTATGTGATCGCTCTGGCCTGGACGGCGCTCACCCCATCCACACCCTTTGAGGCCATCTGGGGCTTCGACAAAGCACAAAACTGGGACGAGTTTCGCGCGGCTGCGAAGAATTTCCATGTGCCCGCGCAAAACCTGCTTTACGCGGATACCCAGGGAAATATTGGCTACCAGATGCCGGGCGATATACCGATCCGCGCCAGGGGGGATGGCACAGTTCCGGTTCCCGGCTGGACCGGTGAATATGATTGGACCGGCTACATTCCTTTCGATGAACTGCCCTATACGTTTAATCCTGCCGAAGGTTACATTGTCACGGCCAATAATCAGGTGCCGCCGCAGAGTTATCCCTATCTCATCACGCGCGACTGGGACTACGGTTACCGTGCCCAACGTATCACGGAGATGATCAACAGTGCCCCCGGCAAGATCAATATCGCTTACATCCAGAAAATGCAGGGCGATTCAATGGATCTGGGTGCGCAGGCTCTCCTCCCCATTTGGAACCAGATCGATTACAGGGCTGCTACACCCAATCAGGCTTATGCGCTCGATCTCATGAAGAAATGGGATACCAACAGCACGGCAGACTCAAAAGCTGCAGCCGTCTACCAATGGTTCTGGTGGAATCTGCTGCAGAACGCTCTCAATGATAATCTACCTGAAAGGTACGCGGCGAGCGGTGGTTCCAGGTATTTTGAAGTGACGCGTCGACTGGTCCAATCACCGAATGATCCCCTGTGGGACGACAAGACAACCACGGATAAGGTGGAGACTCGCGATGATATCTACATTGCATCGCTCGTCGAAACCGTGAATCAACTGGAAAAACAGTATGGCAAAGACACGGCCAAATGGCCACGCTGGGGCGAGCTCCACACAGCGACTTTCCGCAATGCGACGCTCGGAGAATCGGGTATTGGCCCCATTGAAAGCTTATTCAACCGCGGACCAGTCGAGACGAGTGGAGGGCAGAGTCTGGTCAATGCCACTGGCTGGGATGTGGGAGATTCCTTCCAGGTCAACTGGCTCCCATCCATGCGCATGATCGTGGATTTGAGCAACCTGAACAACTCGGTCACGGTTCACACGACCGGCGAATCCGGCCACGCCTATCATCCCCATTATGATGATATGTCAAAGATGTGGGCAGCGATCCAGTATTATCCGATGTGGTGGGATGAAAGCTCCGCTATCGAAGATGCCCCATCGCACCTGAAGCTCACGCCGTAGATAAAGCAGAACGTCCCGAAGGTTTGCCTGCGCTGGCGCGCATGCACCAGTGGAACCTTCGGGACGTTGACATTGAAGCTGGCACACGGCCAACGAATATCAAGTCCCTCAGACACTGCCTGTGCTACAAGACGAGGCGCTGCTCGTATTCAGCGAGAAGGAATTCCCACCAGCGGATTTCGATGAAAACGTTGACATTTTCTTCTTTACCTTCGCACTCCCACACGATGGACAAACCACCTCGTCAATTCGACTCAGACTTAGAACTAGGTCTTCGAAAACCTTGTCACACTCATTGCAGACGAATTCAAAAATTGGCATCCTATTCTCCTGACGATCTTGCATGATTTCAGTACTTTAGGAATATTGAAAGAGTACCCGAAATCAGGGGCGTCCCCTGTTTTCGGGCTTCTCCTACTCGTGTGATGTACTGAATTTGCTATGTGTTAGATGCAGGAGAGGCAAAAAAGTTGCATTTGTTGCCGCGGCTCGCTACAACCAAGGTGTCGAAACTACTTTTTTCTCCTTTATCTTGAGTGCGATAAATCCACCCAGCACAACACCAACATAACTTGCCAACAGATCGATCAGGTCGAATGTCCGCGTGGAGACGAACATTTGAGAGATCTCTTCGAGGGCGATCAAGAGCATGAGGATCAGGCCAATTGAAAGCGCGACCAGTGCCCGGGTGCGGTTCGGAAGCGAGCGGGTAAATGTGAAAGTGAGCAAAAAGCCGAGGAGGCCGAAGAGGATGAAGTGCCCGACCTTGTCCCCATTTGGGAAATCATAAACAATGCTCAAAAAGTGAGGCAAAATCCCAAGGTCGGCCAGAACGATGACCGCCAGAATAAACAGGGCAAAAAGAAAAGTGATCCATTTCATAAAAAAGACGTCGGGCTTTCACCCGACCTGTGGTTACGCTTCTGCCTTCACAGATTTACTTTCGCGCCGCGCCTTCAACCACTCATAGACCATGGGCAGGACGGAAATCAAAATGATGGCAATAATCACAAATTCAAAGTTTTTCTTGATGAAGGGAATATTGCCAAAGAAATATCCTGCCAGCGTGAAGAGGGCCACCCAGGTAATGCCTCCGAAGAAGTTGTAGGAAATGAAATAACCATAGGACATTTTGCCGATCCCCGCCACGAACGGCGCAAATGTGCGGACGATCGGAACGAAGCGGGCCAGGAATATCGTCTTGCCGCCGTGCTTTTGGAAGAAGGCGTGGGTCTTATCGAGATATTCCCTTTTGATCCACTTGATATTGTAGGCGCGGTCGCCGAGATAATGACCAATGGCATAATTGACCGTATCCCCGAGGACTGCAGCGACCATCAGAAGGCCCAGCAGGAACCAGATATTGAGGGAGCCGATGGCCGCGAAAGTACCGGCAGCAAAGAGCAATGAATCGCCGGGCAAAAACGGAGTGACCACAAACCCCGTCTCCATGAAGATCACAAAAAACAAAAGTCCATAGGTCCATGCGCCATACTGGGTGATGATGTTCGCAAGGTATTCGTCAAGATGAAGAAACAGATCGATCAGGTAGGTTACCAACTGCATGCTGTATTTACTCTCTTTCAAGGTTTAGTAAGTGACAGTCACCTGGTAGGTGACTGTCACTTCTTTCTTTCAACGGGCGTAGATTATACCTTGCGCTCCCGTTTTCCTTCCGAACGGCTCAACCAGTCGCCGGCCACGAGGAACAGGAAACTTCCGAGGCATCCCATTCCAAGGTTAAGTAATCCCACCATCAAGAGGCTCCAGCCGAACCACATTCCTGTGAACTGTCCGGCCGCAAAACCCACGATGCTCAATCCGAGATACATGAGCAGGCGCCACCCGCTTCCACCCCGAAGGATGTGATAGATCGCCCCGATGAGCAGGGCAATGAGCAGGGCAATGAAAATGGCTGGCAGGGTCATTGTAGATGGAAAGGAATTGTCCCGCAGGTCAGGACTTCGGCTGTGCCCTGGCCATCCCTGCGGGATGATTCCTCACTAAGGATTCAAGTGCCTGGCAAAAAAATCTGTGATCGCGTTATAACACGCCACACGGTTGTTGTATTTCAGGACATCATGGCCTTCGTCTTCGAAGACCAGTAATTCCATTTCCTTGCCCTGTGCGCGCAACTGATTGACCAGATCTTCTGATTCGGCTGCCACCACGCGCGGATCGTTGCGTCCCTGGATAACCAGCATTGGCGCGGCCATGTTATGGAGATGTGTCTTTGGCGACCGTTCAATGAGGAATTCCCTTTCCTCAGGCTTGGCCGGGTCACCCAGTGCAATCTTGAAATACGGCTTCCATGTCTCCGGGATGCGATCAGAGAAAGTCAGCAGGTCGTACGGGCCGAACATATCGCACGAGGCCTTCCACAGGTCAGGATGCATGCCAGCCTGTATTAGTGTCATATAGCCGCCGTAGGAACGTCCAACCACCGCCGCACGCTTATCATCGATACGCCTATCTTTCGGAAGGACTTTCGTCATTGCGTGAACGTGATCGAGACGGTCCTGTCCACCCCAGTCACGGTCAACGTGCTTGGTATAGGACAGTCCGTAACCTGTGGAGCCGCGTACGTTCGGCACAAAGACTGCGAAGCCGCGCAGCGTCAGGAATTGAATGAGTGGCATCGAGAACCAGGCGAAGTCCGGGCGCTCCTGTCCCTGCGGCCCGCCGTGGATGTAGTAAACCAGCGGACGCGGGCCTTTGAATCCCAGGGCTTTCGCCGGGAGATATAAACGGGCTGAGACCCTTAATCCGTCGAAGGAAACGAATGATGCATCCTCCCCCGGCGAAAGATGCTCGGCTGGAATTCCAAGTATCTTTTCCTCTGTGTGACGAATATAGTCCTCACGCTTTTTGCCCTCAATCGTATAAATCTGTGTTGGCGAAACAGCAGTAGAAAACGAGACGATAAACAAATCGCCTGCCTGGCTGTAGTCAATATGTTCAAGCATTCCATCGGACAAAGGTTCGTCGCCGACCAATGGATACTTGAGATCCATTACCAGTTTCTCTTCATTGAAAACCGCCTCGTACGCCCAGGAACAACCGTCAATATTGAATTGCACCAGATAGCGGCCGTTCGCGAGGCGCCTCAGGTCCGTCATCTCACCCATGCCTGTGTGCAGTACGCCTTTCAATTTGACAGGCTCGATCATACAGGGTTTTTTGAAACTGATATAGCCGATGCTGTAGGCATCGTCAAAGACCGCGCTGGTCACAATTGCACCCTTTTCACTGGGAGAGAACACCGCGGAACCTAATCCATTGAGAGGGACGACCTCACCCGGTGCCCGTTCCTCCAGCGGTTTGCCATAAAGCACGGTCAGTTTGCCCTTTTTCCAAAGATACAAGGTACTGTCACCAACTGTATATCCGCTGCCGAGCAGTACGCTTGAATGATCCTCGGTATGATCACCGGGGAAGAAGCCCCATTCACTCTCAGCAAGCCTGGTCAATTTGCCGGTCTTCAGATCGCCGCGATAGGTTTCCTGTAACGGCTTATCGCGCCGCTCACCCACCAGGTAAACGATATTCTTATCAGCGTCACACTCACCCAGGTGCACGCGATAATCTTTGAAATAGTTGTTGAAAGCGGGTTCAGGGAATCCACCCGCCATCGGGATCAGCATCGGCTGATAATTTTCATCGCCGTCATTGTCAATCATGACCAGGATTTTCCCGAGATTGGGAAATACATAAAACGAGTTGCCGCCAATGAGATGCGGGTTCTGCAGAGCAATATGCGGCGGCAGGAGCGGCTCCGGCACGCTGCCGCCATAGAACATGGCGTACAAGCTCAAATGCCCGGAAATATTGCTCATGAAATAGATACGTTCATCGGCGAACTGCGGCACAACAAACAGGCGGGCCGACATCAGGGATTCAACACGGTAAGACATTTTAGAAATCCTTTCAAAGTTTGGTAGTAGGATCGCAGGCTTCAGTCTGTGAGAGAAAAGCGATCGAATGCTTTGATGAGCTCTACTTCAGATTCAACACTATAATAAGTGGCTACGCGCAGCCACTACATGATAATTCCGCCGCCGAGCATGACCTCCTCCTGATAAATGACCGCGGCTTGACCGGGCGTAATGTCCCTTTGCGGCGCGTCAAACTGGACTTTCACCCGGCCGCCGTTTAAAGGCGTGACCAGCGCCTCGGCCTCTTTCGCAGTGTAGCGTGTTTTCACCAAGGCGCGGAATGGTTCGCTCGGCGCTTCGCCGGAAAGCCAGTTGACATCCCGCGCTGTCAATTCACGCGAGCCGAGTTCTTCGGCCTCGCCCACAACCAGTGTATTGGTGACTGATTCTTTGCCCAGCACGTACAGCGGAACTGGCGACGAAAGATTCAGCCCTTTGCGCTGACCAATGGTGTAGTTCGCCAGTCCATTGTGCTGGCCCACCACCCTGCCCTCGCGGGTCGCAATCGTGCCAGGCTTGAGCATCTCCGCTGCGTTGCGCTGGAGGAAGGCGCGGTAATCTTCGCCTGCGAGGAAGCACAGATCCTGAGAGTCTGCTCTCAAAGCGGTCGGCAGGCCAAAGTCCGCGGCGATGCGCCTGATCTCGGGCTTGGGATACTCTCCCACCGGAAAAAGCGCGTGGGCAAGTCTCTCCTGATTTAAGACATGCAAAACATAAGACTGATCCTTGGCAAGATCAACGGAACGAAGAAGTTCACGTCGTCCATCGTCCGTCGTCCGTCGTCTTACGTAGTGCCCGGTCGCCATGAATTCCGCCCCCAGCGCCAGGGCATGCTCCAACAAAAACGTCCAGCGGATCTGCTGGTTGCAAACCAGGCAGGGATTTGGCGTTTCGCCGCGGGCATAACCATCCAGAAAATACTGCACGACGGTTTCCCGGAAAACATTCTTGGCATCCACCACATAAAAGGGAATTTCCAGCTTCGCAGCCACACGCCGTGCCTGTGCCATCGAATCGGGCGTGCAGCAGCGATTGGAATCCTCCTTGCCGGGCTCAGACCACAGCCGAAGCATCATCCCGGTGACGTCATAGCCCTGCTGTTTGAGCAGGGCCGCGGCCACCGAAGAATCCACGCCGCCAGACATGGCAACGACAACTTTCCTTTTCGTCATAAGTTCCAGAATTATAAACGATAGACCGGGCGGCACGTTCAGATGGATGGAGATAGATTTAAAAGCCTCCCAGCCTGCGTGAACTGAGAGGCGCTGGAACACTGGCCCTGACTAGTCTCTCAATCGCCTGGCCTCACGCACCAAAGTTACAAATTCATCCATCACGCCATCATCGTCAAGATATTTGCTAATACGGCGGGCCTCGTCATAAACATCGTCCAGCGAGCTTCCCTCAGCCCAGTAGCTTTCCTTCAGGATTTCGGCATATTCGGCAACGATCACTGCACGCTGGAAATAGGGATTGGCCTCGCGGAAATCGGAAGCCATCTGGTCGGTGTTGAAATCCTGTGAGATCTCAACCACCTGACGGGTATCCGGGTCGGCCCAGCGCATGTAGACTGTAGCAATCTTTCCATAGGCTTCGGGATACAGCTTGACCTCGTACAGCGCAGTGACCGTATGCCCGGCACCAATTTCACCGGCATCCACGCCGTTATCGCGGAACTGGTCATCAGCGACCGCGCGGTTTTCATAGCCCACCAGACGATAGCGCTTGACCACTTCAGGATTGAACTCGACCTGCACCTTGGCATCCATGGCGATGGTTTGCAGTGTACCGGTGATCTCATCAAGGAAGAGGCGGCGGGACTCGTCCATGGTATCCACATAGGCGTAGAAGCCATCGCCGTTATCGGCAAGCTGTTCCATGAGCGTGTCGTTGTAATTGTCCATGCCGAAGCCGATGGTAGTGAGCGTGACTCCCTCATCCACAAAGTGCTGGATCTCTTCGAGGATGGCATTGGGCCCGGTCACGCCAACATTCGCAACTCCATCCGAGCAGAGGATGACGCGGTTGATGCCGCCGGGCATATATCCCTTCATCGCCAGTTTGTAGCCCAGACGCAGGCCCGCCTCCGCATTTGTTGAGCCATCCGGTTGCAGGCGATGAATGGCGGAGAGGATCTCTCCTTTGGCGAAACCCGGCGTCGGCTCCAGGATGATGCGTGCTTCTGATCCATACACGACGATGCTCACCGTGTCGGATCGATGCAGCTGCTCGACCAGCAATTCAAGCGAACGCTTCACGAGTCCAAGCCGATTATCCAGGTCCATCGAGCCAGAGACGTCGATCACGAAGGTCAGCGCGGCATCCTTGCGCTCTTCATCCGGAACGTCATAGCCCTGGATACCAACGCGTAACATGTCATAACGCTCGGTCTGAGTAAATGGTGAAGGGCCGCCGTCAATATTGATCCCAAAAGCCTGGTGCTCCGGCGGATAGGGATAGCCCTGCTCGAAGTAGTTGACATATTCTTCCACGCGCACCGATTCAGGAGGCGGAAGGTTGCCATCCGAGAGGTAATTGCGCATGACCGTGTAAGAGCCGGTGTCCACATCCAGCGCGAAGGTGGAAAGGTTATCGTCTTCGGCATCAATGGAGGGGTTGACTCCATAGTCCTGGAAGAACATATCGTATGGCTCGTTGTTATGAGAAGGGGATTGACCGGAAGGGGCAGATTGATTCGGAGAGTACGCGGGAGCCTGTGTAGCGGCGGGCATTTCAAAATACTGGGCCGGCGCTTCGGTGGCCGCGGGATAGTTGTCGGCGGGTGGTGCCGCATGGGATGGCGCCTGTGTGGCGGGCGCGCCACAAGCAGTTACAAATAACAGCAATGACAGAACACTAAGGCCAACAGCCTTGCGTAAGGTGAGCATGGTTTTCTCCTTTGATGTAGGTGTTGGTTTGAGTATGCGCTTGGCTACCCTTTGAGTTCGCTCAGGGAACATTCGGGCTACTCCACCAACGGCGCTTGAATGATTATTGAGAACGCATATGGAAGAACAGCAGGCGGCGTCCCGCTGTTTTTCAGAGATCAAGTCACTTCATAAGCCCTCCTTTCTATTGAGGCTGTCCCAAAAATAGCCAGATGGTTTGCTCGAAGGACGAAGCAGTGTTTGGGATTGTTCCCGCCCTCAAAACTGGGTTTCTTGGATAAAATAACTGCGATGACTCTCCCCTGGTACCACAAAACAACAATCTATCAAATCTATCCGCGCTCGTTTTATGACAGCAACGCTGATGGGATCGGCGACCTGCAAGGCATTATTCAGAAGTTGGACTACATTCATGGGCTGGGATTTGAAACGATGTGGATCTCCCCCTTCTTTGCCTCCCCGCAGGCTGATCTCGGCTACGATGTCTCAGGCTACACCGACGTCGCTCCCGAATACGGGACGATGGCTGACGGGCTCAAGCTGATCGAAGAGACCCACCAGCGCGGGATGCGCATCGTCTTCGATATGGTGATGAACCATACGTCCAGTGAGCATCCGTGGTTCAAGGAGTCACGGGCTTCACGCGATAATCCGAAAGCAGACTGGTACATCTGGAAAGATTCCCCTCGCCCGCTTTTGGAAGAGGGGTCAGGGGTGAGGGCAAAACCCAACAACTGGCAAAGCCTGACAGGCGGGAGCGGCTGGCATTTCGACAGGCAGCGCGGACAATTTTACTGGGCCAGTTTTTTGAAATTCCAACCCGACCTGAACTATCGAAATCCCGAGGTGAAAAAGACGATGTTTGACATTGTCCGCTTCTGGCTGGCGAAGGGCGTGGACGGCTTCAGGCTGGATATTTTCAACGTCATTTTCAAGGATGCAGAGTTCCGCGCCAACCCATTTTCGTTCAAACTCATTCCAACAGACGATGATCCCTCTGGCTTTTTTCAGCAAGCGAAATACACGCTGAACCAGCCGGAAGGATTTGAGTTCGCTGAGCAGTTCAGGCAGGTATGCGACGAATTCGGCGAAAGGCTTTCCCTCGGCGAGGTCAGCGGGAATCGGCAGTTAATTCGCAAATTTCTGGGTGGGCAGAAAAACGACGGTCTGACGCTCGTCTTCGACTTTGCGATGCTGAACTTCAAATTTACAGCAGGATATTTCGGCGAGTTGATTCAGGATATCGAGGCGACCTATCCTGATCCGTTCATGCCTGTTTACGTCTTCAGCAACCACGACAGGCGCAGGAGCATGGACAGGCTTGGCAATGACCTGCGCAAAGCCAGGCTCCTCTCCATGTTTCAACTTACGGTGCGCGGTGTGCCGTGCATGTACTATGGCGAAGAGATCGGGATGACCAACTCGAGGCTTCCATTCGCAGCAGCACTTGACCCGATCCCCCACAAATTCCAATTTGTCCCACGCTTCGTTTTTGATATGCTGGGCATCACCATCAATCGCGATGATGTCCGCACGCCAATGCAATGGGACGAGAGTGTAAATGCGGGTTTCTCTTCCGCGCCGCAGACATGGCTGCCCGTATACGAGAATTACAGGGAAGTAAATGTCGAAGTTGAAAACAAAGATCGATCTTCGCTGTTGAATACCGTCCGCACGCTGCTGAATATCCGCAGAGATTTTCAATCGCTCCAGGAGGGTTCGCTGGAATTATTGAAAGATCTTCCCCATCACATTCTCGGGTACAAGAGAAGACTACAAAACGAAATGGTCTGCGTTTTGCTGAACTTCGGTGAGACTCAAAAAACCTTTCCCTTCTCCGCTGAGGAACGCCTCTTCCATCTAACGCCAGCCGACGTGCACCAGGAAAATTCCGCCCGACTTGGCGCATACGGCGGCCTTATCTTGAAATTGGCGTCATAAAACCATCCCTCAAATCACTATGCAAAAACGTCCCCAAGTCATCCGCACCATCGTGGTGATCATCCCTTTATTGGGCCTGGGCATCATCGTTTGGAACCTGGATGTAGTAGTTCGTGCATTTCATGCCGTCCAGAATGGCACTTTTACGACAGAGCGGCTCCGTTTCGACATCGCAGCTTTTGATATTGGGCACCCCTCCTCAGTTGTCCCCGTAAAGACACGCCGCTCTCCCATCGACGGCATGACCCAGCTTTACGTCCCCGCCGGAGATTTCCTGATGGGCGAGAAGGGGCCCGTGGACGTGGATTCGCCACTTCACCCGGTCTATTTAGACGCGTTCTGGATTGACAAGGTGGAAGTGTCCAATGCAATGTACGAGAAGTGCGTCAGCGCAAATGCCTGCTCGCTGCCGTTCGTGGAGGGAAATCCATACTATGGAAAATGGATCTATCGCGACTATCCGGTTGTCTATGTGAACTGGTTCCAGGCTGGGGAATATTGCAAGTGGACGGGACGCAGGCTGCCAACAGAAGCTGAATGGGAAAAAGCCGCGCGGGGCACGGATGGCCGGTTATATCCCTGGGGCAACGAACGTCCTAATCCGCGGCTGGCAAATTTCAATGCATCACTGGTCGGCGAGCCGGTACCAGTTTATCGTTATCCGCTGGGGGCAAGTCCGTACGGGGCTTTGAATATGGTGGGAAATGTGCGCGAATGGGTAGCAGACTGGTTCGATAAGAGATACTATGAAAGTTATCCCTCGACCAACCCAACCGGCCCTGAAACCGGCACGGAACGCTCCATGCGAAGCGGCGCGTACGATGCAGATGCAAATGAGATATTCACGTATTCACGCTATAAACACGAGCCCGATTCTGCCGGGCTGAGCCGGGGATTTCGGTGCGCGGAAAGCGGAGAGTAGAAGTCAATCCGAATCGCG
>JAKOVF010000155.1 GCA_029782225.1 Chloroflexota bacterium
GGCTAATTTGTCCATAGAAGCCTGACTACTACCGATAGTCGCTGCGAATACATTAGCTACCCGATCGGCTTCTTCTGCCTCCAAGCCAAAGGCGGATATAGTCGAAGCAATTGTTTCAGAAGTAAACGCCAAATCCGATTGCGTAGCAGCCGCCAACGCAAGTGTTCCACTTAAAGCGTCAATCTGTTGATCTACAGTGAATCCAGCAAGAGCAAGATAATAAAGCGCATCTGCCGCTTCGGACGCTTTAAACACGGTCTCTCTACCGGCTTTAGCGGCGGCCTCCCTTAGACGGTCCATTTCTTCTTCATTGGCCCCGGTTACAGACTGCACGTTGGCCATTGCCTGCTCAAATTCACCGGCAGTCTTGATAGCATTACTTATTAATGCCACAGGGCTTAAGGCCAGCCCTCCCATACCAATCATGCCTAGGGGAGTTGTCAACATCCGCCCGATTCTGCCGAAAAAGCCAGTAACCTTGTCCTTGACTCGAACAGTTATCTCCCATGCTCGAGCAGTTAGAGAACGCAGACCGCTTCTAATCTCTTTAATCTTCATGGTAACTTTTTCACGTAATGTCGCTTGTGGTTCGGCTCTCGTCAAATCTAATCTACGTATCTGCGACATGGCCTTAGTAAGCTGGCCAAAGAGCTCGCCACGTAATTCCGCCACTGGACCAGCCTTGACGTTATTTAAAACTGCCAGGGCAGATTTGGCTTTGACGATTTCATCAAGTAAGGGACCTTTCATATCTGCTACAACATCTACCTTGCCTTTATCTAAAGCATCAAGCATTGCATTTATTCTGGTAACAACAGCGGAAACCCTATCCTGAGCAGCTATGAGAGGAGAAGCCTGGTCCAGGTCCAGCTTGCGAATCAATTTGTCGGCTTTGAGCACGTTAGCCGTGAGATGGTCCCGGACCTTCATTACCGGCTCAATCTGATACTTTGCTATATGTTGAAAGTGTTTGCGGATCTTCTCTGTTTCCATTTGTGCCGACTTTTCAAATTTGCTTATTTTACGTTCGTCGGCGTGGGTCGGCTGGTCGGAACGGGCGATGCGTTCGAGGCAGGCAATGGCGCCGGTGCGGGCGCGGGCCGCCAGCAGTTCGAAGCGGAGGTGGTAGATCTCGCGGAGGGTCTCGAGGAGGTCACGCAGGCGCGGCAGATTGGACCACCCGGCGAGTTGGTCGGGCGTGGAAAGCAGGTGCTCGGCGATCTCGTCGAGGTCGGTGTCCTCGTCGAGGAGCATGGCAACGAGTCGAGACAGGGCGGCGGAGTCAGGGGCGGCGGGGTGGCGAGAGAGCGCGGCGTGGTTGTTGGTGCTCATGCCGCGAACGTAGAACACGGGGGAGCGGATGCAAGGCGGGAGTGCGAAAGAGGCGCATATTTGCGCACACACGCGGAGGGAAGGTGCAGATGTTGAGCACGGGCGGGATGCCTGTGCCACGGGGAGGCGGAGGGTCGCGTTTGTGCGCACAAGCAGAGACGAGCACGGAGGTCGCGGACGCGACCTCCGTGGAACGTAAGGGATGCGGAGCATCGCACGCGCCGCAGACGGCGGTGCG
>JAKOVF010000164.1 GCA_029782225.1 Chloroflexota bacterium
TCAAACGGTTGCGGGTGCATGGTGTGATCAAAAAGGTGGGCCGACGCTACAAATACTATCTCACCGACTTTGGTCGTGAAACGGCGGCCATGGCTTTGAAATTACGCGAGTTGGTCATCATCCCCGAACTCGCTTACGCCTCGGCTTCTCTCCCTTGATTTTCTTGTTCTTTGTGCAAGAATTTCATCGGTAAGGTACTAATGGCGTTTTGAAGAAAAGTTCACCGCGTATTGACTGATTTTTGTTTAACTTCTTGACCGTTCCTTTATTTAATTTTTCAAGTGCGTCCCATAGACTATTGCTGGTGGGCGCAGAAATTTCGGGGTGATACTCTTCTTGACTCGCCGCATTCGTGAGCCAAACCGTGAAAGGGAATCCAGTTATGTCTCTTGAGGAATCGGCATAATTCAACACGGTTAGGGTCAAGACGACGTACTGGAACGTAGAAGCCTCCTCATCCGTCTGAGGGAGCATCTGCCCTTTGACTTGGGCAATTGCAAGTCGCAAGCCATTATCATCCTGATAGTAGACGTTCGGCGCTGCCTGTGCGGTGGGTGTAGGCAGCTCCACCTCTTTCGGTTCGCGTGTTTGCGTGCGAGTTTGGGCAAACGGCGCGGCTGGGCTGGCGGTGTTTTTCCCACCCACTACGACGGGTTGGATGTGTGTCGAATTGCTGCACCCGCCAAGCATCACTAGAACAAAAGACGCAACAAGCACACGTCGCAAGTGGCTCTCCATCCTAGAGTTTCAATGCGGTCCGAATAGGAGCGCGATCACCAATGCAAAGGCTCCTGCCGGAAAAAAGAGGATCGGATCGATCGCGGTATCCAACAGACCGCGGGCTTCGGGCACGTATCGTTGAGCTAAATACAAACCGCACTTGAGTACTAGATAAATCGGCACAAAGAGTACTGCTGTCAAGAGAATCACCCAAAGGAGATTTGTCATGATACTGACCCTGCTGTAGGGGATTTTCCTTGGTTTCTTCTGACACCGCTGCGCTTTAAGCGTTTGCTTGATGATTGCATCCCATCCGTACCCGTTGATACCACGTTGCTTGCCGTCTGGGAGTTCGTGTCAGTCTCCGTAATTCCCTGCGTGCTTGCAGGCAGCGCGCCCGAATCCCCTTCCTCCGGTGAAGGCGAGGACTGCCCCTCGTGCAATGCTTCCTCTGGTACTTCGGCAAACAGTGTGTCATCAGAATGTGGTGCAGCGCGCTCTCCTTGCTGCAAGGTTGCCGTTGTCGAGATATGCCCGCTGTTTCCGCCAGGCGTAGCGCCGCCAAGAGAAGTCCCGACAAATCGTGTGCGCCGCGGGTCCCGCTCCGTTATTCCCGCCAACATCAATCCTTTGACTTTGTTCATTTCGCGCCCATACCAATAGTTCCAGAAGGCGCTGCGCCGCTGCTCTACAAGATTTACCGGACGTGTATAGCGTTCTACACGCGCCCTCACCTTTTGGGTCATGGCGGGATCTTCAGCTGCCGGTTTTTCCGTTTCCACATGCATGATGGGCAAGCGGGCATTGCCAATCGAGGTCTTCACATAGCAGGTGTGGCGCTCGAGATTGATGATGTCCGTCGCCTCTACCTCGTCGTCAAGTTCATGGCGCAGCAGATCGGCGTCCTCGGCAGACGTTTGAAACACGAACAGCGTACTGACATTGGAGAGGATCGAAGCGCGGAGCGTGGGTCCCAATTCATCCAGCTGCTTGAGCGCCTGTGTTGCCAGGACGAAACTTGCCCCCATCTTTTGCAGCTCTGCAAGCAGCGCCGGATAATCCACTCCGGGAAGCGATTGAAATTCATCAATTACGACGAACACTTTCGCGCGTTTCGCAGGATCGCTGATGCGCATTTGCTCGCCGATGGCAAAATTTATGTTGTCGAGCAAGATCGAACCCAACAGTCCCCCGGCATCAGGACCGATGATGCGATTCGCTGTATTGACCAGCAGAATTTGGCGTTCGGTCAGGACATGTCGCAAATTGAGCGTCGAAGACGATTGACCCACAATGCGTTCGACCACCTTGTGCTCCTCAAAGCGATGAATTTTGGTATGTACGGGATTGACCACCTCCACACGCATGTAAGGCGGCATCTGCTCATAATGCAGCCCCCACCACGCCAGCACCGATTTATTCTGGACGTATTGTGCGAGCAATTTGCGGCGAAAGGGATCCATCGTAAAGAGCATCGGAATGTCGAGAATCGTAAATTGATCTTCGCCCGCCGCGTACAGTTTTTCATTCGCTTCCAGGAGCGTATGCATGGAATAGCGCAGAGCATCCTCCATACGCGGTCCCCAATAATCCTGCCAAATCAGTTTCCCGACGTGCACCAGGTTTTCGATGATGGCGTATATCGGACGCCCTTGCGCCATGTCCAAAAGATTTAGCCCGACAATCCGGGTGTCATCGCTGAAATCGAGATAGACCGTCTTGTCCACCTTTTGCGCCGGGACCATTCCGGCAAGAGCGCGCACCAGGTCACCATGCGGATCAATGACGATGACTGCCATATCGCGTTCCATGGCGGCGCGTGCGAGACGCGCCATCAGCGTGCTTTTCCCTTGCTGCGTTTTGGCGATGGCAAACGAGTGCCGGTCCAAAACTTCTTCCGGCAGATGCACCGCAATTTCTCGCCCTTGGTGCACAGAACGTCCGACGAGCACTCCCTGCGACACAAGTTCAGGGCGCGGTGGCAGCAATTTCTTGGACATTTGCCGTGCGACCAGCGGCGCGCCTTCGCCTGTAGGCAAGTGCCAGAGGGAGGCAATTTCCGCAATATTGAGACGGGTAACACGCCCTGTGAATTCTTGCCACCACGACCACTGTTCGACGCGAAGCGCGCGCGGGTCGAATTCTTCGCGATACCCTTCAAGCGCGTTTCCGCTCGACAAATTATATTGTCCGTAGCCACGCATGAGGGTCTCCAAACGCGTGTTGGACATTGCAGGATCGGGTGCGGCAGCCGTTAGTCGCAGGGCGACATCATAGGCGGGCAATCCAATTTTCCGTTGAACCAGAATAGGATCCATATTCTGGTCGCGGGAAATCAGAGTATAGAGCAGCGCCATGCCGACAATGCCGAAGACGAACAAGATACCTGCGGCTGCGACTCCCAACCAATTGCCTTGAAGGAATGCCAAGAAACCCCAGAGCGCCAAGACCAGGATGAGCAGAAAACTGACGCCGGAGATAATCCGGTCTATGCCCGTTTGTGCTTTGGGAGATTCGCCAGAGATCGCTTCGTCAATACGACGCGTCGAGCCCTGGTAGCGGTCCGACCAATTACGCGGCGCGGGTGCAAGAACAATCTGCCCGAGCACTCTTTCGCCGGACTCAAGATGCCCGTACGCACCTAGTAAGCCGCGCATTGGATCCGATTCGAGAAAGTCCCCATCGCGAAAAGTGCGCAGGGGCAGTTGCACCGTGCGACGTAATTTCATTTTTCCTTGTCTGACGTGCAGTCCGCTTAACTGCGCAGGGTCGCGCTCGGGGGCCATTGTGACAAACTGCGCCTGGTCATACACGGCTTGGATTTGTGATTGAATGTGACGAATTTTGGAATGGGGTGCTCGCACCAAAAATCGGCAACCGTGCGCGTCGGCGGCGATTTCCAATGAGAAAACGCCACTGCCCAGCAAGCTCCCCAAGAGGGTTTCTGCTTGGAGCGCGTCCACAGAATTATTGCGCGGGGGAATGACCTCAACCAGCGTCAGCGCTTCCGAACCTACCTGTCGCCAGTTCGGCTTCCACAGCTGCGCAAGTCCGCCGCCCTCGTCGTATAGGATTTCTTCCTCAAGCAGGGGGAGATTCCCATTAGGAATTGCCGCCGCCGGTTCGCCGGGGTCTGGCGGGTGCTGAGGCAATTCAGAGCCCCGAATCAGCTCTTGACCACAGCACCAAAAATTCAATCGGCTTGCTTCTGTCGGGCGATAGGCACTCCCACATTTTTGGCAGCGATAGACTACGTTCGCAGTCATGTTCTCGTCAGTCCCAGGTCCATTTGTACCGCGTACAAATTCACTCACTTGGTCTTTTTCGGTGGGTCAACCCATACCCGACATAGAGGATCGTCGAGATTCCCGACACACCACGCTTGGGGTTGCCAGGTGTCATCTTTGCCGCCCCCAATCGCATTTCCGATGAGCCAAGGACAGAAAGCAAACAGGTAGCCTTCGCGATCCGTGTTCAGATACTTGAAAATATCCCCGATCACATTCGCCGTTTGATCCGCGCTTCCCAACCCTCCTTCTGTTCCAAGAATGGGAACAGTGTGTCCCAACACGTCTTTTACAATGTCTTCGTACATTCGATAGCGGAAAAAGCCGCCATCGTCCATGCCGCCATAGTTATGTATCGAAATCCACATCGCGTGCATAAGGTCGTAGCGCCCCATCCGCTTGAGCTCTTCGAGCATACGCCGGAAATAATCAAGGTCACCGCCATCCGGAACGAGGGGAGGCAGCCCGGGCAATCCTCCGTTCATTAGCACGACCTGCGCCGCGGCTGCCCAATAGCGCGCCGCCCACTCCGGACTGTGGATCGGAACGCCCCACTCGTCGTCATTGTTTGGTTCATTGTAGATTTGGAAATACCGGACGCCCAGTGTGCGAAGGTGTGCAACGGTAGCGCCGAGAGATTGTGGATCCATGGGACCGATTGGCGCCATGATGCGCACAATGGGCATGATGCCCGCATCGCGCAACTGATGAAGCAAATAATCGTTGGCATGCGAGTCAGTTTGATCTTGCAGGACGACCGTCCATTTCATTCCCATCTGCTGAAGGATGGGCACAAAAGTGTCAACGACTTTTTGGCTTTGATGCGTCGTTGGGAACCAGTGGATGCATTGCCCATTGTTGCTTGTTGCTTGCGGAAAATTGCTGATTGGCAACCAATTGCCATCATCCGTAGTGCCCCATGATGTGAATTTCCATTGACTGCCATCGAACACCGTCGCTCCGCCGTACACGCCCGTTACGGCACAGAGATAAGTCACAAACCCGTTGTCTGTGAGTTGGAACAGCGGATCAACTGGCAATCCGTTGTAGTGCACTTCGTAGTGGACGTGAGGTCCTGTGGACTCACCGCTATTCCCGCTCAAGCCAATCACTTGCCCTATAGCAACCCAATCTCCCAAGGCAACATGCACCTCCGAAAGATGCTCAAACATCACCTCCCAGGGACCGTTTTGGATTTGCACCATATTCCCGTAGCCGCCGCCGAATTCCCCGGCTCCAATGACTTTTCCATTCATCGTCGAATGGATAGGCATTCCGACAGGCACAGAGATATCAATGCCATTGTGCTGTCGTCCAAATTTGGCGTAGTAATCTGGGTCCTGAAAACCCGCCGTAATAGGTCCGTCTACAGGTGTTCCACATGGCTGCCGTGGGTCTTGATACGCCGTAGGGTATTGATTCGCACAGGACCCCATTTGAAAATCGACGTCGTACGTAATGTGCCCATAACGCGCTTTGATGTTGGTTCGAAAATAGACACGCGGGCTGTTTCCGTCACCAATCGTCACGAAGTAACTGCCCGGTGAAAGGATGATCACGTAGTAACCGTTTTCGTCGGTGTACTCGGTAATCCCACCCTCATCTCCATCCCACCCTACGTGTACCGGCACATTCGGCATAGGGTTGCCGTTTTCGTCCCGTACGTACCCCTGTACGCGCCCGTGGTTAAAATGGTCTTCGTCGGGGGTTTCTTGATATGCCTTGGTGACACACCAGTCTCCTTCGCCAACCACAACAGGCGGCTCGTTGGATTTGGGATAGTTAGCGAGCTTGCCGGTTTGCTGCGGGATATTGAACATCCAAGCCCACGCTTTGTCCTTGCCAAAGGGCAAAAACAGATCAATGAATAGCGCGAGCAGTACAACGAGGATGACGACGAAAAGGAGAAAAAACCCCATGATCGCGCAGCCGCTAAGTCCAAAGAGTCCTTTGAGTCCCATCCCTTGACCTTCTGTTTATGTACCCGCAAGCCGACTACCGATTCAAATTCATTCGCAAGATCGAGTCGCGCCCATCGTTGCGGTTGTCCTGGCTTCCCTTTCAAGGACTTGTCTCCATCTCGGCAGTATGTTCTGCGCGCGAGAATTCCTGATCGGGAACGGTGGGGCGAATGAAAAAGTCAATCCACATTTGACGAACGGAAAGAATGGTTCCGATCTTGGCATACGCTTGTCCTTCTGCACTGAGGAGGCGCATCGCAAGATCGTTTTTCTCAAAAGACTCGTCGCGGAACAGCCGGACCAAGTCTTCAATGTAGAGGTTCGCATCGCAGGCAATATGGCGCGTCACAGTGGCGTACGTCACTTCGTCCACAAACGTGATTTCATACAACCAGTACGCTTCAGCACCCAGAGCTTCGCTCCGGACAATTTCATGCGTATTGCCGATCGCAATTTTTCTATTCTCCATTACAGGGCCTCATTGCTGATGCGAACCTCTCCTCGCGTAGGGTTCGGGTTCTCCCTACGAATTGCTACATGTGATTCCCAAATTGGCAACGCTGGCAAGCACATTCGTGCCGTCGCTATAAATGATGGCGCCAACATTTGTCGTCGCGATCACGGGCACTTGTTCGTGTGTCCAGTCTTGAGCGATCTTGTCCATTGGACTCCACCTGCCGTTGAAGGTTCGGTGATAGACGTTCCAGTTATATCCGGGAGAGGGATTCACCGACCCCTGAAACACGAGATGGACATTCCCGGCACAATCAACGGACAGGCGGGTCCACATGCTCCACGTCAGCTTCTTTCCAATCCCGTCGTACTGCTTGGCTTTTTTGTCTTTGGCAAAGAGCACAAAGGAGGAATCAAACGTGTCGCCGCGCGTCCACGCGATTCCTACGCGACCATCATTCAAGACCGCGATATCCGGTATTTGATCCTTGTGCCCACTGGCAACGAGGATAGGTTTAACCCACCCCTTCTTGCCTTGATGCGTGTAATAAATCCGGTAAGGAGTCGGAGTATTTGACCCGGGAGTGTTCCAGACCACGTAGGCAAGTCCGCCCGAATCCAAGGCGATTCGGGGATAGAGTCCAGACGCAAGTTGTTGTCCCTCTGGAGCGTTGCCTTCAAGAAGGTCGGCGGATGGGGACGGCTCGCCCGTGGTAGCCACTTTCGTCAGTACTTGCGATGCGCTGAATGAACTGCCATCCGCGCTTTCCGCATAGTAGACAAACACCGAGCCGTTTTGTTTGCTTTGAAAAACGACTTTGATCGCTCCGTTGGAAGCAACCCCGATATCAGGTACTTCGGCATATGGTTCGCTGTTCTTGGAAACACGGACAATGGAGCCCCACGCACCGTTCTTTTTTTGACGATAGTACACGACGTATTTGCTGCCGCTGTCCTTTGCTTCCCAAACGACATGGACGGTATTGAGTGAATCCACTGCCAGCGATGGATAATAGGAGGCAGCCCCAGGCGCGGAAATGCTTTCGGGTAATAGGCACGCACCCGGAAATGGATCACACTGCCGATATTGGATAGTGTTGTTCGTATTGTTCCACCAGGCAAAATGTATCTTGCCATTCGAGTCAATTCCGACCGTCGGGAACTTGTTGCCATTGCCGAGGGCGAACGGATAGCTCCAGGCAGAAGCTGCAGACGCAGTGAAGGGAAGGCACAGCGCCAAGAGCGCCACGACCAGCCCCAATCCGAGCGCAATGCCACGCGCCAATTTTGTCGCGCATTGGAGCTGCCTGTACTGTAAATGATTTACTTGAAACATGTTTACCTCCTCTTACATGGCATATGCCGTTTGATCTTTACCGCGTGTCGCAAAAGCATTTACTGTGAGGATGGTCGCACGCCAACCCAAAGGATTGGACACGTCGTTCAAGACCAACTCACCGCGCTCGCTCGCCGTTTCCACGCGCACATTTCCGTACTTGAGCGCTATGCCCAGGGGACCTTGCTCAACAACCACATCTTGAATGCGTCCGACGATTAACGTCCGATTGCGCCGTTGTACTATCCCACTCTGGACGTACAGATTTTTTTGAGTGAGGACAAACTTGGTATTGAGTCGCTTTATCAGCTCGACAATACCCTGCCCATCGAGCAAGACTAAACAAATCAACCAAGCGATCCCCATGAGGAGCAACAAGATATTCCATGAGAAATAGACATACGCGGCGACGCCGGAAATGAGAACGAGTGCGGTAATGATGGCGAGCGCCAAGAGAGGAGGCATGAGCGATGGACGCCCTTCGAGTAGGACCGTCTCTGGGTCTCTCTGCCCCGGGAAAAAGCGTTTGACCTCGCCTTGTTCCCCTTGAGTGGAGTTCTCGCTGCGCGCCTTGTTCATGCTCTCTCTTCTCTGCGCGCGGCGCGGTCTGAACCACCGACTGCGTTCTGCATCTCTTTCAACGCCTGCATGTCCGCCGGTCGGGTCGTCCAGTGCGAATACCACGCAGGCGGAATCGCGGTGTATATGGGGAACCGATTTCCATCTACCAACAAGATGCTTTCGCCGTGATCAAGCGTCAGCAATTCCCGGCACTCGAGTTCATCCAAGCCAAAGAGTGACTGCAGCCCTGGCACCGCGGGCGAGTTTTGTCGGAACAACATCGTAAGCGCCGCCGTGTCGCGAATGACGGTTGCTTCGCCGGAGCGGCTGAAATCAATGCCATGTTGTGTCGCCAGACTCAGTCCGGCGTAACGCTTGCGAAAGCGGCGCGCCATTTCCGCAAGATCCTCAGACGCTTTTTCGTGAATAAGCCAGCGCCATGCTTCGTCTACAACAACCAATGTGGGTTGCATCTTGGACAGCACATTGCTCCAAACGAAGGTTTGAATCTGGCGCATCCGCAACGCCTGCATTTCGGCGTGCACGTTTTTGAGACCAAACACGACGAGCGATGCGTTCGAATTGATATCAGTCGGGTTGCTGAAGGCTTTCGCATATACTCCTGCCGCCAGGGTCTCAAGGCGATCGGCAATGTCCTGCGCATCGCGGCGCTGGTCACTCCGCAGCGCCATGTAGAGATCATGCAGGAGCGGCGTTCGGCGCCGCCAGGTTTCTGGCTGATCCTGAAAAATGCCTGCCGATTCCATCACTCGCTGATATGCGGGGATGAGCACAACATTGCGCTCACGCGGTGTAAGTTGATTTTTCCCTGCCCCGAGCGCAATAGCGAGCCATGCCATCGCGTCCTGCATGCCGTTTGTCCACGCATCGGGATCGTCGGAATTGAGATCCAAAATATTCATGTGATGTGGGGACGTCAGCGCCATGTCAAGATACGCACCGCCCAGCGCCCGGCACATGCTCTCAAATTCGCCCTCCAGGTCGAGAATGTAGACCCGCATGCCCAAGAGGATTGCCCACATCGTTTTGTATTTGAGGAACATGCTTTTGCCAGAACCCTGCTCACCAATAATGAGGAGGTTCGAGTTCGTGAGATTGAAATCATCAAGAATGACCCACGCGCCGGTCGAGCGGTCAATTCCGTAAGGAATCCCGCGTGGATCGGAACGCAGCCGCCGCGAAAATGGGAACATTCCTGCCAGCGCGCCTGTGTTGATGTTTCGCCCGTGTCCGATAAAGTTCACGCCAAAGGGCTGTGTAGAATGGAGCGCTTCTTCTTGCCGCAGCGACGCGCGATGCGCTTTAATATCGCCGTCCAGCAAATAATCTTCGAGCCGGCGCGAAAGATTGTCGAGTTCTCCGCGCGTAGACGCATAAAGCGCAATGGTCCACAAGAGTTCCTGCGGAGGGAGATGCGTAGATTCGAGCTCGTACAGCGTGCGTTCGGTTTCACCGAGCTCGTCTTGTGCGCTAAAATCCGCAAGACGCCCTTGCTTCTGGCGCGTCATAATCTCGGCGTGCAGCGAAGTGCGTCGTTGCCGCAGCTGTTCTCGGACTGCGGCTTTGTCCAGTGGGAGGATTTGCAGGCTGTGGCGAATCTCGGCGGGAAAGTTGTAGAGCGAGTCCAATTGGGCGCGCCCCATAACCGGCGGCACATCTTCGATAAACCAAACACGTATCCACGCTTCTCCCACGACCTCAATACAGTCCGGGTAAATTTGCATCCCGCCAGGCGCAATGTGGTCTACCAGATCGCGAATCCCAATTTCCAAGACGGAGCCTGTGTCGCTGCTTCCATCGAGGCGCGTTTCTACATTGGGTGGGACAGTCTGCGGATCATCCCTGCGGGCACGTAGGTCCGTGCCGGCAGCCCGCAAGCGATCAAGCGGGGTCGTGTGACTTGGATTTTTGTTTCCGCCCAAGGACTGGGACGCGTCTGTGTGCGGCGCGTTTTGTTTTTTCCCAGCGCGCGATTTCGGCGCAGGACCGCCCAAGACCCAATCGCCATAAGCAATGATCAATTCCCACCAATTTTGATTCGCGGACGATTCGCTCATGTTCTTTTCACGATGGACTTAATGTACCAACCCAACGTTCGCATGCACTGATGTCATAGAGACCAACGCATGCCCGCACTTTTTGCAAAATCGTGCATCTTGTACGTTCACTCCGCCGCAATCCACACAAATCAAGGCGTTTGACAACCCCGCCTCGTTCGCTTGCTGCGCTGCGTTCACAGAGGCGTAAAAACGAAAGGTGACTGTCCCAAAGCCGATGGTCCAGTAGTCGGCAAGATAATTCACCCGCGTCCGTTTGCCGTTCACATAGACACCATTCTCGGATGGCTCGGTATCCGTATATCCATCGCGAACCAGCCAGCGCCCATTGCGGCAGATTAATCGCGCGTGACAGAGCGACACGGTTTCCCATCCTGAGAAACTTTCATCGATGTGAATCGTCGCCTTGGGTTCACGTCCAATCAAGGTCATCTCTGCCGTGAATGGGAACACCCGCTCGCCGTAAAGCAAACAGGGTGCATTGGAGAACGCGGTTGGAACACTTGGTTTGAAATTCGCCGAGGGTGTCTGCGCGCTCGGCTGCTTTCTCGGCGTGGTGTCTGGTGTAGGACCGCCGAAGATCCAATCGGCATAGGCGATTGCCCGTTGTAGCGCGCTCTGACCGGATTTTGGGTCATGCATTGAATTGGCATGGTTCATTGTGTTCCTCGGTACGAATGAATGAAGGATTTGAGACGCATGATTGGTGGGACCCTATAATCCGGAATATTTGGGTGATAAATTCGGTGCATCACCACGGCGATTTCTTCATCGTCCAGACGACGGCACGTCAGACCGACACGCGCTAGCGCACGGGTCACTTGATCGCACCGATGGGCTAATTCCTCTTTGCCGCGTTGGTATCGCTCGCGCGTGAGTACGATGCTGCGCCGTGCGCGCTCGTCAGGTGGAATTGGGTCGTAGGGAATCGTAATGAGATAGTGCGGAATTTGTGGGTTGACATGCTGCGTCACATCCAGCATGAAAGCCGCATTCTCATATAGAAAGCGCGCGTACAGTTTCTGTCCAGATTGGACGTGCTTCTCTGCCATCTTTTCCAAATACGCGAGATATTCTTCCAACGGCTGGCGCCTGCGTCCCACAGTGAATTGATAAGGAAAGCGCAGGGTATTCAGAAAATTTTCAAACTGCGCGATCAGACCGGTGCGCATTGCGTCCGGCTGCCGTGCAAAATCGATCCCCTCGACTTCAATCAGCGCTGCCATGTCGCCTGTTCGCAGGATGGCGATTTGTTCGCGCACATCGCGCAAGAGCACATGCGCTTGGGTCGTCGGCAGAGCTACTTTGTGCGCGTTTGCGCTGTCCGCTTTGACATTGGGCGCGCTGCTCTTACCTTTTCCAAAAGGGAGAGAAAAATTCATGTGCTGTGTGCCTTATGCTTTAAACAACCGTTGAATTCCGTTGAGCAAGACGCGCCTCAGCGATTCGCAATGCTCATGTACCACAGTTGTAACTGTGAGCATCCGTCGTGCTTCAGCCATATCGTTAGAGTGAAGAAAGCCAAGACCATTGCTAGGTCTGCAAAGATAACGATTGCTTCTCGGGGCAACACAATGACGAGAGGTCTGGGCACCGGCGCGCTCCGTGGCGCCGGTGCGGAAGTGGCTACGGGTTCCGACGCAGGCGTAGGTACAGCCGGTTCCTCTCCATAACGCAGTTCCGCGTTGGCATCTACACGACGTCCTTCCCCGCGACTCCAAAACAAGCGTTGAGGCTTGAACAAAAACTGAATCCGCGCGATGATCCAGCGTTCAAGGGTCATGCCGTTAAAACGGAAAAAAGCAAGGGCAACGCCTGTACCGATCACCAAGAGACCCGCCACAATGCGGGCAATAAACTCGGCGCCTTTGGTTGGACCGGTCAGAATGAGCAACCCTGCAAGCATCGCTGCAAATAACAGGTACGCCAATTGGCGCATCGTAAGTCCATACCAGGGGCGAAAGCCCAAGTTCAGGCGGCGTGGAAAACGAATCATAAAGGGATCTCCCCGTAAGGCGGGACGAGAAAACAACCTCGGGCTTTCTCATCTTGTCCCGCCCTACCTTCCGCGATCAACTATTCGGCGTCTTGAAATGAATATTCCATAACATGCGAGCGCGTGTGGGCGCATTGGTCTGCATCCAGCGGTCCAGTTCCAGCAATGGATCACCACCCCGCGTCTGAGATACACGGTTGACCTCACCAATAAACTGCTGTCCCTTGCTCCAACCTCCGCCCGCAGTCGCTGGATCGCGTATCGCATAAAACATTTGTGCGGCATCCCGGTACGATATCGCGCTGCTCGTTTGCTCCTCGACGTAGCGACCCGCTTGGTAATCATAAGGACCCGCAACGGGCAAGTACGCAACTTCCTGAGCTGGTAATTGGAACTGTTCCCCTCCTCCCGTGATTTGCCAGGCGAGAAATTCACCAGGATCGCGTGTCCCAGAGAAGGGTTCCATCTGGCGCGCTATTTCGTGGAGCGGGACACCGCGACTCGCTGCCTCGTTCGTGCTCCATAAACCGTGCTGCATGGCATCGCCCATATTTTCCCAACCAATGCCATTCTGCTCATTGACAGTGCGCATCGCCTGCTCCAGCGCCATGGCTACCTGTCCTTGATCGTCATGGTTATAGTGGCTGGCTAATTGTGCTGCCTGGAAGCGTGCGTTATCGCTGCCAACCGGAAGGGTGCTCAATGTGCGGTCCGCTTCTGGAGACAGGGTTGGCATTGCATACATTGCATCATCTGATTCGGCAGGTACAGACGAAAATCCCCCGGTTCCTGTCGTTGTAGGAGCGATTGCCATCCCGGATTCGCGTCCAGATTCATCAGAACGTCCCACCGCTATTTCTCCGGCAGCGCGATTTTCGCCAAGCGCGCCCACAGTTTCATTTTCCTTCGGCGCGTTCGCTGGAGATTCACCGTCCATTCGTGCGGTACCGGATTGAGCTGCGACCCTCTCCCCTATCGAGGCTTCACCTGCAAAACCCATTGCGGCACGACTTTCTCCAATGGCATCAGTATTGGCGCGCCGCGGCGGCGCACTTGCGCTTACTGGTGAGCCGAGCGCTCCGCTTGCACCCATTCCAGTACTCGTGCGCCCCCCCTCCGTAACTTGCGGTGTTCGATGTCCTGCGCCAGAAGTTACGGTGCTCAAATTTGTCGAGCTACTCGCGCTTGATGCGGCACTGCTGCGCGCGGCGTGAGTTCCAGTCCCTCCAGTACCTGCACCAATACCAGCGGTCGCAGCCGCTCCGCTCTCACGCTGTCGATCACCAAGATCGAGCGCCGAGCGTTGCGCGCCTCCGCCAATTCCGATTTCTGGCGCGCCCGCGCGTGTTTCTTCCTCGATTCGCGCGCCAGCTGTGCCTGCGTCTGGGGCTCCGGCATAGCCGTATGCTCCGCTTTGAATCGCATCTGGATCGTCGCCAGCAGCCGATTGGGCGCTACCACCCTCTTCGTTGAGTGTTCCGCTTGCAGAAGCGGATCCAAGCCCATGTCCCGCATTGTTGCCTGCTGCAAGCATTCCCGCTCGCTCTCGATCCACCTGATCAAGCCCCGCGGCGCGCAACAGCGCGCCGAATCCTGCCAGAGGACCTCGTGTGGTCTGGAGATAACTCCCCGCCGCCGACATTCCTCGCCCACTGGGATGCCAGGGAGAATGTCCATTTCCGGATGTGGGCGCTGTGATCGGTATCGCAGCGCCGCTTGTTCCGGCGCTTCCACTGCCTGCCGCACCAGCCCCGCTGATCGCGGCGCCTCCCAAGCCACCACTCCCACCGCCACCACCAGCTCCGCCAGCGGCTGCGCCACCGGCCGCACCGCCGCCCATTGCCATTCCCGCACCTGCTCCCGCCCCACTCATGAGCAGCGCACCTGCGACCACCATCTGTCCAACCGTCTTGACCGCGGCGATCGTCTGCTGTGCGACCGCGATCACAGCGCCGAAAACACCTTTGACCACAGCATAGTTAATCGTGATCAAGATGCTTAGGAGTCCAAATACGCCGACAAACGCAGCTGCCGCTTGGATAGCTGGTGCGCTCGACGCATACTGCGCGACGTTAAATGCCATTTTGAGCAAGAGCGCGTTCACGGGTCCAAGAGCAAGCACAAGCAAAAAACCGCGCGTCCACATGTGCGTCACAAAACGCAGAGGAGGCAGCACGCCCAGAATGATTGCGATAGGACCCAACGCTACGAGCAAATACATGAGGACCAGGCGCGCAATGATGGCGAACGTAAGACCGATAAAAATCGTCACTGCAAGCATCAAGAGGAACATAATGATGATGATGCCCGCGAGCGGAAACGCCAGGAACAGTCCGGGCAAAATAGTACTGAAAAAGACCATGAACGTTCCCGGAAAAAATTGGGGTCCGGCAAAGTTATAGAGAATGTAACTTGTGATGGCATTCGTCAGGTTATTGGCGAGGTCCATCCACCACAGGCTGGTCGCTGACAAAATCACGGCAATGAGCCAGGTGCCAAGCGCCTGTTTGAGATCGCCTAGCCCCCATGTAGAGGCAGCAACAGCATCTTTGGCTGCAATGGCGGCAACGACAGCGAGCGTGAGGGGCCAGAAGGCAACTGCAATGGAATACATGAACTGCCACGCGTCCCGGATCAAATCCCAACCGGGCAGTGCGGCGTTGCCACTGCTGAGAATGCCAGGGTTTTCAAGCCAGAGGGATAACACCGCCTCGAACATCATTTGAATCGGCTCGATGGCACGGCGCAAAATCACCTGGATCGCGTTCTGCAACGCCTCCACCAGATTCACAAAAGGAAACTGGATCGTCTGCGTGATGGTGTTGACAATGTTGTTAATAATTGTGTCCGGCGGTGGGGGCGGCGGCGGAGTGGGATCCTGCTGGGGTGGGTGCGCCAACGGTACCCCTTGCGGATGATAGGGCTCGACTCCTCCCGCGAATGCGGGGGAGAACACCAGAACCGCCAGCATCCCTGCAATCACAAGCGCAAGGGCAAGCGAGCTCACTTGCTTTCGATATGTCATAGCTCATCCTTTCCAGTCGGACTCTAGTAGGCAGATGCAAGTTATTTGGGCAAACTGATATCTCCGCCCGAAAAACCCGTCATCGCGTCGATTACGCTGTTTGCGATGACAATCGTCAATACCGCACCGATGAAACACACGACGACCCCCGCCAATCGCATCCACGTGCTCGCAAGCCCCCCAGGGCGACCAACAGCCGATTCGATCATCCCTGACAAAAAGCCAGTCGCGATTCCAATCGCGAGCAAAAGTGCGGCGACCGCAATCAAGAAGGTGATGAACCCTTTCGTCAGCGTTTTGAGAGCATCAACAATGCCCCCGCCTCCCCCTGGCGGCGGATCCACCAAGGGACTATGAGCAGACGCGAGGGCGGGCAATGCGATTGCGGCAATGATGAGTAGACCCAGCAAGAAGAGACTCATCCAGCGCATCCACTTGTGCGGCTGCTTGAGCGTAACGAAGAGAGAGTGTTGGTTCATAGGACCTCCTTGCAGGCTTCGCCTGCAACCTGAAAACGATCAATCATTCGCGGTTTGAGAGTACCCGCAGCGGATTTATTGGGACCGCAGTTGCGCACAGAGGTGAATCTCTACGATAACAATTGGGCAATCCAGCTGCTGATAGGACCTGCCATAATGGCGACGATAAGGCAGGCTGTCGCCGCGCCGATTTTGTTCCATACCCCCGCCAAGCGTGCGGGACTGCCGAACGCATACCCAGCCTGCGTTTCTAGAAAACCAAGTGGGATCGAAAGAACCACAATAAAGCCGCAGAACGCCGTGGCGAGCGAGACAATGTGACTGACAGCTTTGGAAATGCCCGCAATGCCCGCGCCGCCGGGCACATCCACTGGCGCGCTCGCAGGAAATTGAGCGAAAATAAAATTCGCGATATAGATTGTAAAGACCGCGCCGACAAAGCAGAGAATGACTCCAGCAACGCGCATCCAGGCATTTGACAAGCTGCCGGGGCGCCCGATCATCGAATCCACCATGCCACCGATAAAGCCGGTGCCAACGCCAATTGCCATGAGCATCGCGGATACCGCAACCAGAAGGTTGACCATCCCCTGCGCTAGGTCTCCAAGAGCGTTGATGACCTGACCTGGACCTGGCGTTTGAGCATGGGCTGGCAGCGGAAGCATCGTTGCAAAAAGCAATGCGAAGAGAGCCCCTATGAGCCACTTCCAAGCCGCTACACCGGAACGGCTTCTGATTCCCAGCGGAAAATGTGTTTTACTTTGAACTCTGCCCATTCGACGTTCTCACGACAAGATTCACTTCACGATCAAAGAAATGATCGTGATCGTATCCGGCACTCAAGGTGTACCTCTCATTTTTTGAGGGACATATCTTCCGTTCCTCCTTCGCTCCGACATTCTCTTCGTTTAATGTCACAAAGTTGGCGCCCTCAACGTTCCACCGCAATACCGCGCATTCGCCGACTCGAATTGCTCTTGGTTCGACCGCGAAGATCATTCGCGGCGGAGGCGCCGTAGTACGCTGTGGCAAAGGAGGGGCAGCCACGACGCGCAGGCTCGATACAGGTACGTCAAGTTGAATCAGTGGTGCGTAGACCCAACCAATTCGTTCCGGCACGACTTGAAGCCATGTTGCGGTTTGATCACGTCCGCTTACCTGAACGGTCTCGCCCTGGTTCAGGCGTCCAACAATGGCATAGTCGAATCCCGGTCCGAGACGAATATTCGCATTGACCATTGCGACCCCTTCGGTTTGATCCAGCAGGATTGGCGGTCGCGGTTTGGTCGTGGGAGAAAGTGTGGGAGTGGGCGTTCTGGTCGGTAGTGCTCGCGCGATATTCTCTTCGCAGGTTCCAGTTTGCGGCCAAGCTTGCGCGGATTCCGCGCTTGGGTCGCCAAGTAGCCAGCTCAAACCAAGACTTGGGTAATGGGCTTGGCTTTCTACAATGAGCAGGCACTGTCCATCGCGGCGAGCGCTCTTGACATACAACTCCACCTCTTCGATCCCGCCCCACATATTGCGTTCCACCTCAGCGCGAACCATGGCTCGCGCGGTCTCGACCTCCGTCGGATTGAGCGCAAGATAGCGCGCCGCATGGTAGGTGCTTGTGTCCAAGTGATAGCGTAATAGACCAAACCGCGCGAGCTCGATGATTCCAAACAACAGTCCCGTTACCAGCACCAACGCCAGCGCGAATTCAAAACTGACTGCCCCGGATTCAAATTGCAGAGCAGCACGCCTCTCTCTCCAACTGGGGTTCTTGGGATAACGCCATTGGTCACAAGTTAGGGTAACTCAGCATTCGTCAAGTTTGCCAATTTCACCATGCTGATATATGCAAAGTGGCATGGCCGAGTTGAAATCTGCACCTGAACAACCGAAGAAACAGAGCTCTGTTCGCCATACCCGTGCAATTCAGCGCGACCGGAGCAAACGTTCACTGGGTCTCCCGCCCGATGAGCAAATTGTCG